>JAFGUP010000144.1 GCA_016938475.1 Sphaerochaetaceae bacterium | reverse complement strand
TTGTGAGCAGCAGGGGGAACGTAAAACTGTTCCATGCAAAAATGAATGCAAGCAGAGCAGAAGAAACAAGGCCCGGCTTGATGAGAGGAAGGAGTATCTTCAGAAAAATCTCCCACCATCTATAGCCGTCAAGCTTCGCTGCCTGTTCTATCTCCACTGAGATATCTTCGAAATACCCTCTCACAACCCAGATAAGAAGGGGCATCGTGATAAGCTGATAGACCCAGATGAGTCCGAAGTAGGTATCGTATACTCCAATTTTCTGATAGATCATGAACAAAGGAAGAATGACCAGTATCTCCGGAGCAAACTTGAAGGAAAGGATCGTGAAGGCCAGGTCTTCCTTCTTCTTGAAATCGAAACGGGCAAGAGCGTAAGCGGCTGGAACCCCGACCAATACGGATACGAGAACCGCACCCGCACTTACGATAATATTATCGAGAAAGGCCTTGAAATAGTCCGTCTTGAACAGAACTGCTTCGTAGTTTTCGAATGTAGGATTGAATAAAAAGGTCGTGTTGAACATCTGCGAGTCACTCTTGAACGTAATCAGCACCATCCAGAAAATCGGGAACAGCGCGAATAATGTCCACAGAGCAAGAAGGAGATTCCTCCCGACTTTTCCTGCCTGATGTAGTCTATGTGCATTCATATGATTTCTCCTTAACTATCAGTGCCGGCAGCCTGCTTCTGAGTAAGAAGATATTTGCCAACGAGTTTCTGACTGATTATGTAGATGATCAGCCACAGAACTAGTACGTAGGTGAGAGACTGTCCGAATTTCATGAACTGGAATCCGGTGGTATACCCCCTGATGGAAAGGTTCATCAGTGTGTTTCCTGGACCACCTTTGGAAAGTGCGAAAATGATCGCAAATTCCTGAAGTGCTGCCATGAGACGGAATATCAGGGCTATATAGAGAAACGGCTTCAGCATTGGAAGTGTCAGAGTCTTGAAGGTGAACCAGGCTGACCCACCGTCTACCTTCGCGGCTTCGAACGGACTCTTGGGCAGTGACTGGATTCCTGCTGAGACAAGAACAATGACAAAAGGCGCATACACCCAAGTGTCTATCAATGCGGCAGTGAACAATGCTGTCTTAGAAGAAGCTGCCCAGGGAAAGCCGAAAACGCCGAAGAGGTTGAGGAACTTCTCGAGGATACCTACGGAGGTATTTGTCATGAGCTGCCAGATCAGCGTCGCGATGACCGGAGCGATCATGAGCGGGAATACGAGCACGACCTTCAGGATCCGTGTGAACCAGTTCTCTCTACTCAGCAACAGTGCGATACCCAGACCGATAAGCATCTGCGGAATCGTAGTAGCCGCTGCGTAGGAGAGTGAAACCCATAATGAGTGCCAGAAGTCGATATCAGTGAACATGTTCACCCAGTTATCGAAACCAATGAACTTCCAGGTAGGCATTTTGAATGAGTAGTTGGTAAACGTGTAAAAGATAGCGGTCCCGAACGGGTATAATATGCCGATAGTGATTAGAAGTGCGGGGGCCATGATAAAGTACGGCCGAGCTTTTACGCTCCAATGCACCTGGGTAAGTGAAGTGAGGTAATCATCCCCCCCCTTTCTTTTACCCTGAACTGATTGCTTTTTATCCAAAACAGGACTCCTTTAAGATGAATTATGAGTGCACCCGCCTCAAAAGAGACGTTACTCCTTCCAAAATATCGTTTTCCTGCAAAGGACTTTTCCCGCCGATCGGCAATACTTTCCCGGAAGCATCGCTATAGCGATCCTCTATCCCGACGGTGAATATCTATCTCTTTGTGGAAACTACATCGTGATAATCCCGAGAGATGCCTAATCGGGCATCTCTCGGTTACGTTCACATTAAAACTACTACAGTTCGATATCTGATACGATCTTGTCCATTTTCTTCTTGAGAGCGTTGAGCCCTTCTTCGACGGAGCTGTACTTGCCGGCAACGATATCCTGAAGTGCTGCAGCCCATTCAGTCGTAGTCTCGAAGAAGTGAGGCTGCGGCGTGAACTGGATGTATGTGCCATCAACAGAATCCATGAATGCCTGAGCATATCCGGTTGATTTCTCCAGAACCTTATTGAATTCGGCGCTTTCGAAAACAGATCTTCGTGCCGGGTCAACAGTGTCACCAACGGTGGATGCCCACTGGTTGAATTCCTGACCGGTGAAATACTGAAGGAAGAGCCATGCAGCAGTCTTATTCTTTGAAGCATTGTTGATTGCCATCGCCCAGGTCCAGAGATTAGCTTTGACTTCAGTAGCCCCTGCTGGAAGTGGTGCGTGCACCCATGCTATGTTTCCAGCTTCCTGAGAAGCGCCTTCCACATTCTGGAAGTAGCCATTACAGTCAGCGTCGAGAAGCATTGCCGCCTTTCCTGCACCGAGGTCAGCACCAGCCTGATACCAGGTATAGCTTGCCCAGGTCGGTGATCCGCCATTCTTGATCATCTCAACCCAGTCTTCAGTCATCTTGATGGCTTCAGGAGAGTTGACCTTCGATACGAGCTTGTTCCCTTCGATTTCGAAGTCAACAGCACCGTAGTTGGAATAGGTTGTCATGTACCCAGCATGAATGGTCCCCCAGTTTCTTGAACCGCGGATAGCAAGACCATAGGTACCGGGGCCGTCAAACTCATCGAGTTCAGCCGCGAGAGTAATAAGTTCATCCATGGTTTGGGGGGGCTCAAGTCCTCTTTCATCAAAGACTCTCTTATTATATGCGAGAGTATTTGTCTCGAAACCAAGGGGAAGTGCCCACAGATTACCTGTTCCTACCTTGTGTCCGGGAGTGAGGTCCCATCTGAGAGATGAGATCACTTTCGGGAAGAAGTCATCGAAATCGTAGTCGGGTGAAACCAGATTAGGATCATTGATGAATTCATCAAGAGGCTGGATATAACCGGGAACTGCGTAGTCCCAGATCTGATAGGCACCACTCATGAACAGGTCTACATCACCGGAACGGCTGTTCAGAGAAGTTGTGACCTTATCAAAGTAGTTTTCTTCAGGGGTGATTGAGTACGTGACCTTGATTCCGGTCTCTTTCTCAAATTCGGGAATCTTCTTGATGATAGACTCTGCATACGGATGCTGATTGAACAGAACCCTGATCTCAGAGCCTTCAG
>JAFGUP010000143.1 GCA_016938475.1 Sphaerochaetaceae bacterium | reverse complement strand
TTCGGACGGACGAATGTAGGCAAGTCGAGTGTCCTGAATATGATCGCCGGTCAGCAGGTAGCGATCACCTCTTCCCGTGCGGGAACGACCACTGATGTGGTCGAAAAGAGCATGGAACTTCTTCCCGTCGGTCCGGTGGTCTTTCTCGATACCGCCGGTATCGATGATACCTCCTCCCTCGCAGCCAAGCGGATCGCGAGGACCGAGCAGATCTTCTCCCGTGCCGATATCGCGGTCCTGGTCAGTGAAGCCGGTCACTGGGGACCCTATGAAGAGCTGATCAGAAGCACTTCTCAAGCTCACAACCTCCCGCTCATCGTTATCGCGAACAAGTGCGATCTGCAATGTGAGTTCAGTGCAGGTGAGAACGTGCCACCCTGTATTCCACCCGAGCATATCCTCGCGTTCTCTGCAGTGGATACGGCTCATCGGGATAGCTATATCGATCAGTTCAAACAGATTCTTATCACTCTCGTGCCCGAAGACTTCCTCACACCGCCACCTCTGCTCGGCGACCTGCTGCCAGCCGGCGGCCATGTGATCTTCATCATCCCCATCGATATCGAAGCCCCGAAGGGGCGGCTGATCCTTCCTCAGGTCCAGGCGATCCGTGATGTGCTCGACCATGGCTGTCAGGTGACGGTGGTGAAAGAGAGTGAGTACCTGGGCGCGCTCGAGCGCTGCGCGACTCCTCCCGATCTTGTGGTGTGTGATTCTCAGGTCGTAGACCGGATGGTAGCTGAGACCCCCGAAAGTATTCCCTGTACGACCTTCTCTACACTGTTTTCCCGCAGCAAGGGAGACCTGGAGGTGCAGGTACAAGGGGTGAGAGCACTCGAGCGTCTCAGGCCGGATGACAGGATCCTGATCGCAGAGGCCTGCTCACACCATGCGATGGACGATGATATCGGCCGGGTCAAGATCCCCTCGTGGCTCTGTGGACACCTCGGGTTCGAGGTGAACGCCGATGTGTACAGTGGGCGCGATTATCCCGACAACCTTGCCGAATATGCCCTGGTGATCCACTGCGGAGCCTGTATGCTCACCAGACGGGAGATGCTGATGCGCATAGAGAGAGCCCGGCGTGCCGGTGTGGCGATCACGAACTACGGAATAGCCATCTCCGCTATGCACGGAAGGCTGGAGAGGATTCTATCCCCTTTCAAGGGGCTGAAAGAGAGTATGCAGACAGAAGGAGAGAAGCGATGCGTGTAAAAGATTGGGTAGAGAACAGGATTCGTCAGGACGAGATCGATCGCTATAAAGAGACGGGCGAACAGGATTTTATCGATGATGAGCTCATCGAAGGCTATCTTGATGAGATGAGCGAGCCGAGTGCACAGTATGTGCGTCAGATCATCGCGAAGTCCCTGAGGATCGAGACCCTCTCCCTCAGAGAGACAGCCGCTCTTTTGCACGTGAAGGACCCCCTCCTCATTGCCGAGATGGAAGAGGCAGCGATACGCATCAAGAAGTTCGTCTATGACAACCGTATCGTCACCTTCGCCCCGCTGTACCTGAGCAGTAAGTGTGTGAACAGCTGTAAGTACTGTAGCTTCAGAAGCGAAAACGGCGAGATGGAACGCAGGATCGTTCCCCCTGAGGAGCTGAAGAGAGAGGTGCAGACCCTTGCAGGCGGGATAGGACACAAACGTCTTATCGTCGTGTACGGAGAGCATCCCGACAGTGACGTCGATTACATCGTCGATACCGTGAAGGAGATCTACGACAGCACCTTCACGACAAAAAAGGGTTCGGGGCAGATCAGACGGGTGAATATCAACGCGGCACCCATGGCGATAGATGACCTGAAACGGCTCAAGGAAGTGGGGATCGGAACGTATCAGGTGTTCCAGGAGACCTACCATAAGAAGACCTACCGGCAGGTGCACCCTCAGAACACGCTGAAGGGAAACTACGACTGGAGACTGTACACCATGCACCGCGCCTTTGATGCCGGCATAGACGACGTCGGTATCGGAGCGCTCTTCGGTCTCTATGACTGGCGCTTTGAAGTGATGGGGCTGATCAGCCACACGCATGAACTCGAGAGAAAGTTCGGGGTAGGGCCTCATACGATCTCCTTCCCTCGGCTTGAACCGGCGAGCAACGCACCATTGGCCACTGACTCGAAGTATCTGGTCAGTGATGATGAGTTCAAGCACGCAGTGCTCACCCTCCGCCTTGCCGTTCCCTATACCGGTATGATCCTCACCGCACGCGAAGATGCCTCCCTCAGACGTCGGATCCTCCCTCTGGGTATCACGCAGACCGATGCGTCGACGAAGATCGGCCTCGGGGCCTACAGCAGAGGCTCCGAGGATCAGGAGGTCGAGCGGCAGCAGTTCGTGATCGGCGACTCCCGCTCTCTTGATGAGGTGGTGCGCGAGATGGCTGAGATGGGGTTCATCACCTCCTTCTGTACTGCCGGGTACCGCTGTGGACGCACGGGTAACAAGATCATGGATATGCTGAAGTGCGGCAGGGAAGGGACCTTCTGTAAGCTCAATGCGATCATCACCTACCGGGAGTGGCTCGATGACTTTGCAAGTGAAGAGACCAGAAAGAGTGCAGAACCTCTGATCCGCAGGGAGATAGATGAAGTGAAGGAGCAGAACCCCGGCATGTACGATATGCTGATGGACTATTACGAGAAGACCTCTCAGGGCTCTCGTGACCTCTACTTCTAGGAGCTTGAACATGACCAGAAGGGAACTTATTGATATCCTCAGCATCCCACATACCGACACCTCGGCGATCGAGGATCTGAAGCATCGTGCTCATGAGGTGATGGAAAGGGAGGTGGGAACGGAAGTCTACTACCGGGGGATCATCGAATTCAGCAACATCTGCACGCTCGACTGTCATTACTGCGGCATCAGACGGAGTAATACCCGCGTTACCGACCGGTACACGCTCTCGAAACAGGAGATCATCGATACCGCCCTCTGGTGTGCAGAATCTGGATACGGCTCTCTCGTCCTTCAGTCCGGAGAGCGCCGGGACCCGGCGTTCATCTCCTTCGTCGAGGATCTGATCCGCACGATACGTCAGGAGAGCGTCTCACAGCGCCTTCCTGACGGACTCGGGATCACGCTGGGTATCGGGGAGCAGGAGGAGGAGACCTATCAGCGTCTGGCAGAATCAGGAGCACACCGCTACCTTCTTCGTATCGAGACGACCAATGAAGCGCTCTTCCGACGTATTCACCCCCCCTCTCAGACACTCACTGATCGTATTTCCTGCCTGAAGAGTCTCAGAAAGACGGGCTATCAGGTGGGAACCGGAGTGATGATCGGACTTCCCGGGCAGAGCATCGACATGCTTGCAGATGATATCCTGTTCTTCAGGGATATGGACGTCGATATGATCGGGATGGGACCGTATATCGTCCATGAGGACTCTCCGATGGCACATCGGGGCATGATGGAGAAGGAATCGCTCATGCAGCTCTCACTCAATATGATCGCCGCGGTGCGTCTTGCCTTGCCGGATGTGAATATCGCATCGACCACTGCACTGCAGGCTCTCTACCCTGATGGAAGGGAGAGGGGACTCACCTACGGGGCGAACGTGACGATGCCGAACCTCACTCCTCAAAGTGTGAGAAAGGGGTATCAGCTGTATCAGGGAAAGCCCTGCGTCGAAGAGTCAAAAACCGAGTGCCGGGGATGTCTTCGGGGAAGAATTGCCTCCATCGGCAGAACAGTCGGCTTTGATGCATGGGGAGACTCTCCTCATGCTCTACGACGGACACGGGCCAGGCACGATTCGCTGTCAAGGACCGTTTCCTTCTGAAGTGCTCTCATGACGAGAGAGTCCACGTCAGTACGGATAAGGCCCGGGAGTTCAAGAGCCTGATTGCCCTGGTGTAGGACTCTGACAGCATTCTCCTAGGTGTATGAGGTCTCCGGCCCTGTCCAGAACACCTCTGATTACCCGGATATCGGAGCCTTGTTCTGCCGGGACTCCTCCGGTAATTGCTTCATCAGGCGTCTGCTCTGACCGACGAGATAAAGTGGTAAGGTGACGAGTGTGTAGGTGAAATCGGATCGGGGTAGAGAGGAGGCTGCTGTCTCGACAGCTGGTGTGTGTGTTGAAAACCGTAATGCCACTTGGAGATGTTTGGATTCCATGTAGAGGTGCAATGATTTCAACGTTCCGGTTTTTCCCGACTTGACTTCGATGGGGAGTATAGAGTTGCCCCTCTGAACAAGGAAATCAACTTCAGCATTGGATTGGGGTTTCTCCCTGGTCCAGTAGTACAGCTCAGGAGTCATATAGCTCGGCTGATCATATAACAGGTGCTGACCGATGAACTGCTCCGCCAATTCGCCTCGATTTGATAACAGAAGGTTGCTATCATGGGCAATATCTCCGATCGATAGACCGCTCATGGCAAGAAACAATCCGATGTCCACCAGAATTCCCTTGGAAATCTTTCTGCGTATCTGTGCTTTCAGTGGGGGGTAGTCTGCACTGGAATGGTATACTCTGTATAAAATTCTGGCATGTGTGAAGAATGTGAGGATTTTCTGGGTTACTGCGGTTCGTTCACCTTCTGACAACTCAACATATCTGATTTTTTTCCCGACTGTGGAACCTAACCTGTCGAACACCTCCTGCATCCTACTCACATCCATTCTGCTTCCGTAGGAAGCAAAATCATCACGATACGTATTCAGTATGGAAAATTTCACAGCATCAGCTTCCAGCAGAGATCCTGTATCTGTATACACCTTGATTACTTCCGGCATCCCACCCAACAGATAATAGGTTTTCAATAACTCCAGAGCCTTCTCATGGATGGGTTGAGGTATTTTTTCTTCGAATGTATACCTTTGTATATACGAGAGAAGCTGGTTTTCTTCAGTTGCTTCAAGGAATTCCTCAAATGTCATGGGGCCTAGAAACAGGTATTCAATTCTTCCGACGGGAACGGATAGTTCCTTGTTGTCGAGAGCAAATTCCAGTAATGAGCCGGCGGAGATCACCGCAAGTTCCGGCATACGTTCATAGAAGTACCGTAATGTGACGATCACTTCCGGATGGGATTGGATTTCATCAAGAAACAGGACTGTTTTTGACGTATCAATCCTTGTATTGTAGATGATTTCTATGGTCTGGACGATCTGTACCGGATCGTTTGATGAGAAGATCTTTTTCAGTGATGGATCTTCTTCAAAATTGAGTTCCACCAGCTGCAAATCCCTGTCCCGGCAGAATAATCGTACCAGAGTCGATTTGCCCACTTGTCTCGCTCCGCGGATCACGAGCGGCTTTCTATGCGGTTTCCTGTACCAGTTCCATAGGAATGTTTCTTCGTTTCGTTTCATGGGTACATTATACCATAGGTTGAAAAAAATAAGGGTAAAAATTCAGATAAAAGTGATAAAACTAAGGGTAATAAAATTGTCCAGAGTGCTAAAAATAGAGGTAGTTATCTCGAAATGCAGACTGAACTGTACTTATCAGGGACGAAGGAGTCTGGCTCCTGACGAACTCAGGAAACACCGGAACAGGGAGCATCAAGCTCCCTGCACGGTTACGGTTTTCAGGAACAGGCTGAACACATCAGTCACTGTGTATCCTCCTTCACCTGTCAGTTCTCTTCATAATACG
>JAFGUP010000142.1 GCA_016938475.1 Sphaerochaetaceae bacterium | reverse complement strand
GTCCGTACGCTAGTCCGGGATGATAAGGTGGTTCCAGGTACGCAGATTTTTTACGTAATTATCTGTACTACGTCACTGCCTGAAACACGGTATGTGACCTCTGGATCCCTCTTATTCATCTTGTATATTGCACCCGACAGATCAGTTTGCCTCACTAGGAATTGGAAAGGTAAAGGCGTCTTGCCTTTATGGAGCACGATAATTTTTTTCTGTGATTAATAAGAATCACAAGGAGGAACTGATGGCTAAAGAGAAATTCAACAGAACAAAGCCACACGTAAACGTAGGTACCATCGGTCACGTTGACCATGGCAAGACCACTCTTACTGCCGCTATGACGATGTACGCTGGTAAGAAGAGCGGTGGCAAGGTCATGAACTATGATGAGATTGACAATGCCCCCGAAGAAAAGGCAAGAGGAATCACGATCAACACCAGACACGTTGAGTACCAGACAGAAGCACGTCACTATGCTCACGTTGACTGTCCGGGACACGCCGACTATATCAAGAACATGATTACCGGTGCTGCTCAGATGGACGGTGCTATCATCGTTGTTGCAGCAACTGACGGTGCAATGGCTCAGACAAAAGAGCACATCCTTCTCGCACGCCAGGTTGGTGTTCCTTCAATCATCGTTTTTGTCAACAAGACTGACCAGGTTGACGATCCCGATCTCATCGAGCTCGTTGAAGAAGAGATGAGAGATCTTCTCAACACTCAGGGCTTTGACGGTGACAATGCTCCTATCATCAAGGGTTCAGCCTTCAATGCAATGGAAAATCCCGATGATGCAGATGCTACTCAGTGTATCCAGGAACTCCTTGACGCGATGGATTCCTATATTCCGCTTCCGGAAAGAGCTGTTGATCAGCCCTTCCTTATGCCGATTGAAGATATCTTCTCAATCAGCGGTCGCGGTACTGTTGTAACAGGAAGAATCGAGCGCGGTATCCTCCACGTCAACGACCCCGTTTCGATTGTCGGTGTCAAGGCAACCAAGGACACAGTCTGTACTGGAGTCGAGATGTTCAACAAGCTCCTTGATGAAGGTCAGGCAGGTGACAACGTCGGCGCACTCCTTAGAGGTGTTGATAAGAAGGAAGTTGTCCGCGGACAGGTCCTCGCTGCACCGAAGTCGATCACTCCCCACGCTAAGTTCACCGGAACAGTCTATGTTCTCAGCAAGGAAGAGGGTGGTAGACACTCACCGTTCTTCGCTGGTTACAGACCCCAGTTCTACTTCAGGACAACCGATATCACAGGTACAGTCAATCTTCCTGAAGGTAAGCAGATGGTTCTCCCCGGAGATAACACTGACATCCACGTTGAGCTGATCCACCCGGTTGCTATGGATAAGGGACTTCGTTTCGCTATCCGCGAAGGCGGAAGAACTGTCGCTTCCGGTCAGGTTGTCGAAATCGTTGAATAATTGATTTTTACTCGCAGGCCTGCACTGAATACCAGTGCAGGTACTGTTCGTTTTTTGGAGGAACAATGGCTAAAGATAGAATTCGGGTAAGGCTGAGAGGTTTTGACATAGAGCTCGTTGAACAGAGCGCAAAGGCGATCGTGCAAACGGTAGTGAAGGCTGGTGCCAAAGTCTCTGGCCCCGTACCTCTCCCGACCCGTATCAACAAATATACTGTCCTGAGGTCGCCGCACGTCAATAAGAAATCGCGTGAACAGTTTGAGATGCGAACACATAAAAGGCTGATCGACATTCTTGACCCTACATCTAAAGTGATGGATGCACTCATGAAGCTTGAGCTTCCTGCCGGTGTGGATGTAGAGATTAAACAGTAATAGTTGAGGTAAGAGATGTTAGGGCTTATCGGAAAAAAAATAGGAATGACACAGGTGTTTGAT
>JAFGUP010000017.1 GCA_016938475.1 Sphaerochaetaceae bacterium | reverse complement strand
TATTTATGTAAAAATAATAAAAACTGCACGATATGAATTGACATAAGTGATAAGCGGGTGTATATTGAACTAGTACAAGACTTACCAAGGAGGGTATCGTATGAAAAAAGCTCTCATACTTATAATCGTTCTTTCCCTGACCACAGTGGCACTGACGGCAGCTGTTGCAGGTACCGGATCACTGAATGTATACGGCAAAATCGTTGCCGGTGACATTACCTTCAGCGTTAATCAGATTCTTGAATCGACATCCAGAATCGATCTTATTGACAACGTGGATGTTCAGCCAACCGGAAATGGTGTGACAGTCGGTTCGTGGGAATTCGATGCAGTAAACCAGGGTAGCGCTGCAGGATATACTCTCACCTATACGTACGATGCACTCACTGAAGGTACAACGGATATAGCCTATGAGCTCCTCGTTAGTGACGGAACTACTGCTAATGCACTGGCTTCCGGTGACACAACGACCTTCACTGCGACTACAGGTAACTATAACATTGATAGAACGGTTCTTGTCCGTCTTACATCAGCTGGTGCTGCTGTAGCGGCAGGTGCTCCGGCAAGTTCGAACTACAACTCTACGATAGACCTGGAGTTGACTACTCCATAACAAATTAGGGTCAGTCAACAGAGTATGTGAGAGAAGGATCCTTATCAGGGGTCCTTTTCTTTTTACATCCTCTAGTGTTCGTAACAAGGAAGTCTTTCCTTCGAGATCTGTTCTATCTCCCTACAGTGCGATTTCGGGGAGTTGGTGCATCTGTAATCTGGCTGAAAAAGGGAAACACTGTCCATGAAGATAAGAATAGTAGCTATCCTCGTTTTCTTGTTAATAAGTGTTTCTCCGGTTTCATCGGAATCGTTGAGGAACGATAACTTGAATATTCTCGGTCAGATCATATCAGAGCTCAGCTTCACTTTGGAGCCTGAGGAGTCCCGTCGCTACAATCTTCGAGATAATCAGGACTTGCAGCCGCGTGGACGGGGTGTGTCGATTGGTCAGTGGTCGCTTTCTATCGATAATCCTCCGGCAGGAGTTTCCGTGTATGAAGTCACCTACGAGTTTGAGCCTCTCAAGGCACCACGAATATCTGATGTGATCGACTTCGTTCTTCTTGAGTCTGACGAGCAATCCGCTACAGCCGTGCTGCGCTCGAGTGGTTCATCAAGCAGGCTCGAGGTTACCGGAACAGACAACACTGTCACACGATCTTTGCGTGCCCGATTGACCGAAGAGGGAGCGCTGAGTGTTCAGCAGGCAGCGGCTTCCGATGCGTATAGGAGCGATATCATCATTTCCCTGGTTCAGGAATAGTCCGGGATGTTTTCTCAGGGTTGGAATTAATCAGGAAAAACGGATATCACTCACTCTCTGAGACCCCTTTACAGCAGGAATTGTGGTCTTCCCTGCCGGTTCTAACTGTTTACTGTTCAACTATCTACTAGGAGATGCCCCCGTGTAAAGTAGAATGCACGTTTTTCTTTAACATTTTCTCACCTCCAGTATTCCAGGCAAGCAGAGCTCGGGCCCGAGCTC
>JAFGUP010000016.1 GCA_016938475.1 Sphaerochaetaceae bacterium | reverse complement strand
GAGCTCGGGCCCGAGCTCTGCTTGCCTGGAATACTGGAGGTGAGAAAATGTTAAAGAAAAACGTGCATTCTACTTTACACGGGGGCGGAAACCTTACCGGGGCTCTGCAAGAGGATACAGGTCGTGTATTCTCATCTGATGGCAGTGCCGCCGCTAAAGCGTATACGAAGCTGTCAGGCCAGATGAAACTCATGGAGAATATCCCACCTGTACCGGATGATCCGTCCTGCCTCCTGTGTGTATTCCATACGGGTTATTCTTCCTCTCCAGTCAACAACCTCTATGGGAGTGAAGGATTCTATGGTTCCACTCATCAGAAAACCACTGTAGTTCCTGCGCCAGAGTTCGAAGGCATTGTCGCCCGATGTGAGATAACTCTTCTCGCTTTCCTGCAGAAAAAAATCGAAAAGAATCGGTTTCGGAGGAGATGGAATCGCCCTTTCAAGCGGATACAGGATAGGAGAGATCTCTTCTCTCAAAAGAATGAATGGTGTGAGAGGATGGAGGAAGCAGCTCTTCCCCGAGTTGTTCACCAGATCAAGGATCTCCTGCTGTGCTCGTGAATCGGGGTGGAGGGTAAGCTGGTAGCCGATATGCGTCTCTTTCATCGTATGTGAGTGTATGTGATAGGGGCAGGAAAGACAAGGGACCGGAAGCTCATCAGAAAGGGTTGCAGAAGATGCCTCTTCTCTGGTATCTTCCTGTCTGTTCGTCGCTCGTTTCGAGCAGACAATTTTCTCAAGAAACAGATCGTTCAGGCTATTTACATACTTTCAATATTCTGATAATGTTTCGTGAGTTATGGATTTCTCCCTGAGGTATTCCTTTCCCGTTATAATGGAGTGCAGGTGGATGAAGTCCTTCCAAGCTGAGAATATCAAGACAAGGTGGATCATAGTCATGGCACGAAGATGTGAAATTTGCGGTAAAGGAACTGTCGCGGGTAATATCGTTACCCACAAGGGACAGCTCAAGAAAAAAGGTGGTGTAGGTCAGCATATCGGCGTTGTGAAGAAAAGAACGTTCCGGCCTAACATCGTTTCAGTAAAAGCCCTCATGTCAGGCACTCCTCGAACTATTAAAGTCTGCACCCGCTGTCTGCGGAGTGGCAAGGTTCAAAAGGTGGTGTGACCTTTGTATCTTTTACCCGAAAGAAGAGAACCCTGTCACAGGGTTCTTTTTTTTTCGAATTTCGACTATAACGATAAATATATATTGAATTGAATTCTATATCCATGAACACAAGGAGTTTACGGTGAGCACAGTACACGTTCACGCCATTAACGGTCTTATGATTGTTGATTCGGGCAGCAGGAAGAATTTTGAAGTGATCAAGAATCAGTCGTCAGGAAGTGCATGCATCTATGTAGTGTCTCCCGACTGTGACCCCTCCCTTGAACTCACCGAGCTCCTCATGGCGGCGAGATCACATGATGAGCGCCTCTGGTCGATGATGGAAAGCAGGACCGAAGCCTGGGTTTCTCTGATTGATCATCGGGTCCTTTCTCCTGCAAAAGGGGATATTCTTACCGAGATCAAGAGCGGTTTCAATTCGGTCGAAGACCTGCTCAGAGCTGTCTGGCTTGTCGGGGATATCTCCGAAGGGACATTGAAATTCGTTGATTCTCTGATTAACCGCTGGCTTGCACTGTTACTCAGAGAGATGGTTCGATTCAATGATCAGGATGTCTCCATCATCACCGTGTCTGAATTCTTCAGCAGAAAGGACTATTCGCAGAAGAGCAATGAAGTGCTCATCCTTACCGGTGAACTGCTCCAGAGCGCTGGTGTCAGCGATGACAGGAGCAGCGAGTATACAGCGGCGAAGGTCGCCCTCCTTACGGAAGCATCCTCACTCGTATTCTGGAATCTTGACGCCCAGGTGACCAGCGCTGAGGTCAGTGACGTTCCCGGAGCAACTGTGATTGATGCCCTCACCTATGCAGAGGCAAACGAACTCTCCTTTTTCGGGTCACACATTATCCATCCGCAGAACCTCGTTCCTGTGATGGGAACCGGTATCCCTCTCACGCTCCGCTCTTTCAGGCATCTTGACCATCCGGGAACCGTCATTGATGATATGAAGGGTAAAAGTGGCAGTGCTGTCGTGAAAGGCTTCAGTGTGATCCGTGACGTTGCCCTGATAAACGTTGAAGGGGCAGGCATGATCGGGGTCCCCGGGATCGCACAGCGCCTGTTCGCTGCTATGAACGAGGCGGAGATCTCCGTTGTTCTTATCTCCCAGGCTTCAAGCGAACACTCAATCTGTTTCGCCGTACCGAGTGAACAGGCGACACTTGCACGGACGATCTCACACGCGACGTTCAATCACGAGATAGAAGAGAAACGGGTCAGTTCCATCACCGCGGAGTTCGGCTGTGCCATCCTGGCAGCCGTGGGTGAGAGGATGACCGGCGAGCCGGGAATAAGCGGGGCTTTCTTCGGAGCACTCGGTAAAGCCCATGTCAATGTCCGTGCCATCGCCCAGGGCTCCAGCGAGCGAAACATCAGTGCCGTTATCCTCGAGAAGGATTCCAAGAAAGCTCTCAGAGCTCTCCATGCAGGCTTCTTCCTCTCCAATCAGGCTCTCAGTGTGGGCGTGTTCGGTCCGGGGAATATCGGGGGGACGCTTCTAGATCAGATGGCACACGAAGTCGACCGTCTCAACAGAGATTTCGGAGTCGATATCCGGGTGAGAGCGATCGCCAATACGACTCACATGATCACCGATGATATGGGAATCGATCTTCTCACCTGGCGCGACAGATTCGAGAAGGAGAAGATCGATGTCGATTACGATGTGATCGTCAGTCACGTCAGCGCTTCCTACTTTCCCCACTCTGTCCTGATCGACTGTACCACCAGTGATGAACTGCCCACCCATTACATCGACTGGATCGAGAGAGGGATACACATCATCACACCCAATAAGAAAGCCGGGACCGCATCATATCCCGAGTACGAGAAACTGATGAATACCAGCCGGAGGTACGGGAAACACTTCCTCTATGAGACCACTGTCGGAGCGGGTCTGCCCATCATCGGTACACTGAAGGACCTCATCCAGACAGGTGACCGGGTAAGGAGCGTGGAAGGAATCGTCTCGGGAACCCTGGCGTACCTGTTCGGCAAGTACGACGGGACCGTTCCTTTCTCGACTCTGGTAGCCGATGCCAAGGATATGGGGTTCACCGAACCCGACCCCCGAGATGACCTGTCGGGAATGGATGTCGCACGGAAGACGGTGATCCTTGCCCGTGAGATGGGATACAAGGTCGAGCTGAGTGACCTCGAGGTCCGTTCCCTCGTTCCGGAAGAACTCCGGGATGTTCCTCTGGAAGAGTTCCTTGACAAGATGTCTCTGATGGACGCGGAGCTCCTTACTCTGTATACTGAAGCTGCGAAGGAAGGAAGAAAGCTGAGGTACGTAGGGAAGGTAGCAGAAGACGGGACCTGCAGTGTGACCCTCGGCGCCTATGATTCATCCCATCCGTTCACCCGGACGAAGGGCACTGACAATGTTGTGGCTTTCACGAGTGATCGGTATGCCAACGGGCAGCCGCTGGTGATCCAGGGACCGGGTGCCGGTCCCGGTGTCACTGCGGGAGGGGTGTTTGCCGACCTTCTTCGCATCACATCCTATCTGGGAGCACGATTATGAGATTCATTTCCACACGCGGCAATTCACCGGCAGTGAGCGCAAGCGAGGCCATCCTCAGGGGGCTTGCACCCGACGGAGGCCTCTATATTCCCGAGTCCTTTCCCTCTCTTGACATGTCTTTCGCTCCGAGTTATCGCAACCTGCCCGAGCTTGCGGCTTTTGTTCTTGCCCCGTTTTTTGAGGGGGATGAACTTGAGGGTGAGTTGAAGACGATGTGTCAGGAGGCCTTTGATTTTCCGGCCCCTCTTCACTATCATACTTCTAAAGAGTCAGTCCTCGAGCTGTTCTGGGGACCTACTGCCGCCTTCAAGGATTTCGGCGCACGCTTTCTGGCCGTAACCATGGAGCATCTGCTGCGTAAGCGAGGGGAGCGGCTCACGATCCTTGTTGCTACCAGCGGCGACACCGGCGGTGCCGTGGCAAACGCCTTTCACAAGCGCGAAGGAATAGATGTGAAGGTGCTTTTCCCCGAGGGGAAGGTATCCGCCCGTCAGCAGAAGCAGCTCACTGTCCTTCAGGACAATATCACCAGTTACGCGGTTAGAGGGACCTTTGATGACTGTCAGAAGATGGTGAAGGATGCCTTCATGGATGAGAAGGTGTGTTCCACCTATCATCTGAGCAGTGCGAACTCGATAAACCTGGGGCGTCTTCTGCCTCAGATGGTCTATGCGTTCTCCTCCTCCATGGAAGTCTTCAGTAAGACCGGATTGAAACCTGCCGTCATCATTCCCAGCGGGAATGTGGGCAACAGTTGTGCCACCTACTGGGCGAAGACTATAGGAGCCCCGATCCATTCGGTCTCTCTTGCTCTCAACAGGAACCGGACGATCATCGACTATCTTGTGACAGGGACGTATACGAAACGGGAAAGTATCGCGACCCTGGCCAATGCGATGGACGTGGGGGATCCCTCGAATATGGAACGCCTGTTCGCTCTGTATCCTTCCTATGAACAGTTCGCCATCCATGTCAGTGCTATGAGTGTCTCGGATGAGTTGATACGAAAGACGATAGCAGAGATATATGAACAGACGGGGTACATTGTGTGTCCTCATACGGCAACAGGGGAGCACATGCGAAGGAACGGTGATTTTGATAGACCGACTGTCGTCTACGCGACAGCTCATCCTGCCAAGTTCGAGACGATTGTGGAGCCGGTGATTTCTCAGGAGATCCCGGTGCCTGACCAGCTTCAGGAACTTCTCGACAAGGAACAGCACTATTCTACGATCGATACCGACTATCATCTTCTCTTTCGCTGAAAGTAAGGTTCTATCATGAAGCAGGACCTGGCAAAGAAGAATGAAAAAAAGCAGGGTAGGGGGCGCCTGTCCTCTCTCGTGAACTCGATCATCTACAGCAGAGCGAAAAGCTGTACCCTTCAGTCGCTATGCGATCTGGAGAGCGGGGATTCCCACGTGAAGGAAGTGCTTTCCCTGATCGATCAGAATGGACCTGAAAAGAACTGAGGGTTCTCTTCGGCTTTACCTGTCGACCCGTGTTGTCGGCAGAGCTCTCACAGTAAGAGGTGTGACGCTGCCTGTGCCGAAGATCTCCTCTATCTTACCGGTGAAATCAGAAACGAGAGAGAGCGGGACGTAGACCTGAATGGTTCCTGCGAATCCTCCGCCATGAACACGGAAGGCTCCGTCGCCTCCAAGCAGGTGGGAACACATTGCGAGGGCGATGGAGACTGCCTGCTCATAAGGATGTGAGGAACTGTAGACATTCTGAAGATACTGATAGCTGCTTTGGCCGCTTGCTCTCACTGCATCGAGATAGCTCTCGATGTCATTCGATCTCAGCGCCTGATGCATCTCATCTACCCGCTGGTTCTCCTTCAGAAAGTGAAAGGCGCGCAGCACCGCACGGTCGTTGCCGATAGCACTTCTCAGGTCTTTCAGTGAAGAGGTGAACTCATCAAGTGTGACCTCCCGTAGCACTTCCCGGTTGAAATAGGCAGCGACACTCTTCATCTCCGAGGGGATGGCTGCATAGTCTCCTGTCAGATCACTGTGGTCACCTCTGGTATCGATGACCATCAGCTGATACCCTGCTCCGAGGAAATCGACATCGATTGTCTCAACGACAGGATGTACCGGGTCCTGGAAATCGATCTTCACGACGTTCCCCACCGCGCAGGCTATCTGGTCCATCAGACCGCTGGGTTTGCCGAAGAACTCGTTTTCCGCATACTGTCCGATGATGGCAAGTTCCACAGGAGAGAGCGCATCGTCGTTGTAGAGAGAGTTGAAGACTGTCGCTATGAGCACTTCGATCGCTGCAGAGGAGGAAAGTCCGCTCCCCTTCAAAACATTCGTATGGGTATGGATCACCAGACCACCGGTACGCAGGTTGCGCCTGCTGAATGCATGTGCGATACCACGTACGAGCGCGTCTGTCGTACCCTCTTCCTCCTCCCTTACCGAAAGGTCGGTGATGTCGATGGAGACATCGGGAAAGCCGGGGGAGACGATCGTCACAGTGGGCTCTTCGATCGTACTTGCTGTTGCTATCGTGTCAAGCTGTATCGATGCTGCTATCACCCTGCCCCTGTTGTGGTCAGTATGGTTGCCTCCGAGCTCGGTTCTTCCTGCAGTGGAGAACAGGGCGCTGTCCCGATACCTTGGAGCAAGCGGGTGTTCACCATGGGACTGAAGCACCTCCCGATACCGTTTTTTCATGCTGCGTATGTCGGTATGTGTACCGTAGAGCTCAATGAGTCTGTCGGTGAACATGTCTGTCTCGAGAGTCTCTGTCAGTTTCTGTATCGTGCTCATGTTTTTCTCCTTACATCGTTGCCGATCTGCACCCGGGAAGTCGCTGTGATTCTCAGTACCAGGTGATGCTTCTTTTCTTATAATCTCTCGGGCTCATTCCCATGACTTTCCTGAACTGTCTCGAGAAGTAGTTTGCATCGCTGAACCCGGTGGCATCACTTATCTCTCCCATGGTCATCTGGGAAGAGCGTATCAGGCGGCAGGCCTTCTCAACCCTCAGCTGGATGTGGTACTCGATGGGACTGAAACCTGTGGCACTGTGAAAATGGCGGTTGAGGGTGCTCACCGACATGTTCGTGATCCCTATGAGTTCCTGGACAGAGATGTTCCTGTCAGTATTGCTTTCCAGGAAGCTGACAGCCTCTGCCATACGCATGATCATGGGATTTCCTCGTACTGCCTGCTGCGAATACATTCTGAACAGTGTGATCAGCAGTTCGATCATCTTGGCCATCGCAAGGGATTTCGACCCGTCATCTGTTTCAACTGAATCGGCCTCTCTCTGCATCAGTTCGACCATTGGCAGGATGGTTGCCATTTGTGCCGGCGAGAGCTGCATGAAGTACTGGACGAGTTGTTCCTTGCGGTAGTGGGGTTCTAGGGTCATCATGGCATGAAAGCCCGCCATATTCCGTATATCTGGGTAGGTCTCAAGGAAGATCTTGTTGGAGAAGAGGATGTTGTAGAGGTGAAGGTCATGGACATTCCTATATCCGTGTTCGAGATCGGGCGTTATGAGGAATATGTTGCCGGGGTGGAGGCTGAAGGAGTTCTTGGAAGTAAAGTGTTCACCCGTTCCGCTGACGATGATGACCAGTTCATAGAAATCGTGCGAATGAAGCGGGTAGGGTATCTCAGGGTCCCGTTCGATCACTTTCAGGTTGAAGGAGGGCGAATAAAAGAAATCCGAAGACAGCAGTTTTACGTTCATATTTGATAGTATCATGCTAAAAAATGACATCTTTGTCAAGGTGGAAACACAATTTCACTCGTACAATATATCCATAGCTTACGCTTTCGATAGAATACTCTTGGAGGATTACATGGATACAGACCGTTACCCTGAAGCGAAGAAACTCTATGGTGCCATCGGTGTTGATACCGATGAAGTCATACGAACACTCTCAACGATCCCGATTTCGATCCACTGCTGGCAGGCAGATGATGTGGGAGGATTCGAACGCGAAGGGGCAGTTCTGGCCGGAGGAGGTATCCAGACTACAGGAAACTATCCGGGTAAGGCAGGGAATATAGAGGAGTTACGCTCTGATCTGGAACGCGCTTTTTCCCTGATTCCCGGAACAAAAAGGCTCAATCTCCACGCATCCTATGGTGATTTCGATAGAGTCTTTGTCGATCGGGACGAGATCGAGCCATCTCACTTCGATTCCTGGATCAGATGGGCGAAGAAGCTGGGAATAGGTATTGATTTCAACGGGACCTTCTTCAGCCATCCGAAGGCTGATGACGGTTTTACCCTGTCGAGCAAGGATCCTGAAATCAGGACGTTCTGGATTAATCATGCTAAAAAATGTAGAAAAATCGCCGCTTACATTGGGAAGGAGTTGGGAAGTCCCTGTATCCTCAATACATGGATTCCTGACGGCATGAAGGACATCGCATTCGACAGGATGGGGCATCGTGCGATCCTGAAGGATGCCCTTGATGAGGTTTTTGCGACAGAATACCCCCATGAATATATGAGGGACGCTGTGGAGACGAAACTGTTCGGTATCGGAAGCGAATCCTTTGTTGTCGGTTCTCACGAGTTCTATATGAACTATGCAGCGCATCATGATAAGATGGTATGTATCGATATGGGGCACTTCCACACTGAAGAGGATATTTCTGACAAGATCTCCTCCATCCTCCTCTTTCACGACGAGATGCTCCTTCATATCTCCCGCCCGGTCCACTGGGACTCAGACCATGTCGTGCTGACCACCGACAAGGTTAAGAACGTCGCACGGGAACTGGTTCGCTCGAACAAGATCCGGAATGTTCATATCGGACTCGATTTTTTCGATGCCTCAATCAATCGGATCGGCGCCTATGTCGTCGGTGCACGTTCACTTCATAAAGCGATCCTCACTGCCATGCTCGAACCTCTTGGGAGATTGAAAACCTATGAGGAGGAGAACAAGGGGGCGCAGAAGCTGGCTCTTTATGAAGCTCTTTCGACTCTTCCTTTCGGTGATGTGTACAACGAATATCTCAGAGTCAACGGCATGGTGAATGATTTCGAGGTGATGTCATCCTTCGAAGCGTATGAACAGGAGGTGCTTGCCGGGAGAGTTCGGGTATGAGTGAACTGATAGCCAACCTTTTGAACCTTTCCCATGAATACGGAGCTGACGAACGCTTTGTCCTTCTCGGTGGAGGGAATACCAGTGTGAAAGACGGTGATACTCTCTACGTGAAGGCCTCCGGCTACTCGCTCGGATCGATCGGCGCGGAGGGTTTCGTGAAGATGAGTCTGAAGGCGCTCTCGAAGATGTGGGACGCAGACCTGCCGGATGATGAGAGTGAACGGGAGAAGGCGATCCTTCAGATGATGATGGATGCGCGGGAAGAGGGGGAGATCGCTCGCCCGAGTGTGGAAGCTCTTCTTCATGCCCTCCTTCCTGAACGCTATGTTGTTCACCTTCACCCTGCCATTATAAACGGTCTGACCTGTTCCCGGTCGGCGGACAAGGGGGTGAAGACCTACTTCCCCGATGCACTATGGGTTCCGATCACCAATCCCGGTTTCACTCTTGCCACAGTGATCCGTCGACTCCAGGAGAAGTACCTCAGGGAACATGGCGAGTCAGCGAACGTGATCTTCCTTCAGAACCATGGGGTGTTCATATCTGCCGATACTGCTGACGGTATCAGGGCTTCGTATGATGCGATCATGGAGACGTTGTCGAGGGCGCTGGTGAGACGACCCGATTTTTCCAGGGTAAACTACCCGGAAAGTGATGTCGAAATCATCAGAGAGGCCCTCTCTTCGGTTCTCCCCTCAGATGAAGGGTGGTCCTTCATGGTCAATAGAGAATTGACTCATTACCTGGAAAGCTATGAAAGATCGTACCCCATCCGCTCCTCCTATACTCCCGACCATATCGTCTATAGTGGCGTTGCCCCTCTGTGGGTCCCTACTTCGGTTCTCCTCTCTCAGGACACTGCCGGGGAACTCGCAACTCTCATCGAAGACTTCAAACAGAAGCATGGAGTGCTTCCCAAAGTTATTCTCGTTGAACGCCTCGGTGCATTCGCAAACAGTTCCAGGGCGTTGACCTTGTTTGTCGACACGATAAAGGTGGCGGTCTTCACCGAGAGTTTCGGCGGACCGCTGTTCATGGAACAGCAGTACATCGATTTCATCAGAGACTGGGAAGTGGAGAACTATCGGGCGAAGGTAGCGCAGTGAGGCAGGATCTTCCGTTCCTCTTTCATCCTTGATCCAGATTGTACGTTGCCACTCTGAGATCCTTTACTTTCGAGAACTGATGCTGATGATGTTCTCAGTGCTTTTCACCCGGTTCGCATCATCAAAGGAGTTTTAGCTATGGCTAGTGTGCACACAGTATCGATGAATCATTCTGACACGGCCGTCGGGATATCTGAATCCCCCCGGTTCTCCTGGGTCATCGAATCACCTTTCAGGAACTGTGTTCAGAGCGGTTATCAGCTCCAGATCGCAGGTGACAGCCATTTCACGTCCATTCTGGCTGACACGGGGATGGTTGACAGTGAAGATTCTGCTCACGTCGAGGTGGATGCTTTCGTTCCTGAACAGGGAAGGGTCTACTACGCCCGCGTGAGGGTGCGTACCGATAGTGACGGAGAGACGGCTGCACTGAGCGGTTTCAGTCCTCCTGGGAAAATGATCGGAGGCTTGAAGGACCCTGATGTGCTCAAGGATTATTTCATCACCGCAGAACAGGCCGAGGATATCAGGAAGGCGAGGGGGACATACCTCAGAAAGGAGTTCACTGTCGATAAAAAGAAGATCGCCTCCGCGATCATCTATTCGAGTGCTCAGGGAAACTACCAGCTGATGCTGAACGGACGGCGGGTGAGTACTGACGAACTCGCTCCTGGGTGGACGAGCTATGACGAGCGGCTCCTGTATCAGAGTTACGATGTGAGTGAGCTGCTGAACGTGGGGACCAATGTCGTCGGTGCTCATGTGGGCGCCGGATGGTATAAGAGTACGCTCAGCTTTCTGATGATCCACAATTTCTACGGTGATTACGCATCTCTCTCTCTTCTGATGGTCATCACGTACACCGACGGGTCCATAGATACCGTGGCGAGTGACGTATCGTGGAAGGGCGATTATTCTCCTGTCTTCAATGCACAGCTGTACGACGGGGAGACCTACGATGCACGTGAGGAGCAGGACGGCTGGTCAATGGCCGGTTTTGACGACAGGAGCTGGAGACCTGCGGTTTCGACTCCGTGTACCTCGAAAAGGATCGAATCTCAGATAGCGTCGCCGGTGACCCTTCATGAGTACATGAGCCCGACTCTGGCTTTCACGACCCCCAGGGGGGAGCGTGTCATCGACTTCGGTCAGAACATGTCCGCACTTGTAGAGATCACCGGCCAGGGGAAAAGGGGGGATACGATCGTCCTGAGAATGTTCGAGGTGCTCGACAAGGATGGAAATGTCTACACTGACAACCTCCGTAGCGCCGAGCAGCGTATCACCTACACGATCAGAGATGACAATCCCTTCTTCTATCGCCCGCACTTCACCTTCTTCGGGTTCCGTTTCATTCATGTGGAAGTCTGGCCGGGACGAGCTGATCTCGATAACTTCGCAGCCCGTGCAATATACTCCGATATGGGAAAGACAGGCCATTTCGAATGTTCCAACCCCTCCATCAACCAGCTTCAGCATAATATCGAATGGGGGCTCAAGAGCAATTTCGTCGACGTGCCGACCGATTGTCCACAGCGGGATGAACGGCTCGGCTGGACAGGTGATGCACAGATCTTCTGCCGGACAGCGAGTTTCAACGTGAACAGCTACGCCTTTTTCAGTAAATGGCTGCGTGACCTTGCGCTCGACCAGACTCCGGAAGGAGGGGTGGGACACGTCGTTCCCGATGTGCTAAACAAATATCCCGTTGAAAACCCCATGTTGAAGAACAACACTCATTCTGCAGCTGCCTGGGGCGATGCTGCGGTGATCAATCCATGGGTGATGTATCTGACCTATGGTGATACTGAGATTCTCGAGCGTCAGTGGGATTCCATGAAGGCATGGATCGATTTCATGAAGGATCACAGCGAAGGTCACATCTGGAACTACAGGCTGCAGTTCGGTGACTGGGTCGCATTGGACGCAGAAGAGGGCAGTTATTTCGGGGCTACCCCGAACGACCTGACCTGTACAGCCTACTATGCCTACTCAACCGGTCTGTTCGTGAAGATCGCACGTGTGCTGGCAAGAGACTCTGTTGCCGATGAGTATGATGCACTTCAGAGGGATATCATCAGGACCTTCCGTTCCACCTTCTTCACAGAAGACGGAGAGATGACAGTTCAGACGCAGACGGCCCATATCCTTGCCCTTCATTTCGATCTTGTCAGTGATGAACACCGGCAGAGGACGTTTCAGCGGCTGAAGGAACTGCTTGAGAAGGAGGGCGGTCACCTGGTCACCGGCTTTGTCGGCACTCCCTATTTCACTCATGCACTCAGCGCCAACGGAGGTCTCACGGAGGCCTACGATCTACTGCTCAAAGATGATTTCCCCTCCTGGCTCTATCAGGTCAGAAAGGGAGCGACAACGATATGGGAGCACTGGGATGGTATCAAGCCTGATGGCTCCATGTGGTCTCCTGAGATGAACTCGTTCAATCACTACGCTTACGGTGCGATCGGTGAATGGCTCTACCGGGTGGTGGCAGGTCTTGAGATCGATGAAGCTTCTCCCGGGTATAAGCACAGTATCATCGCGCCGAAGATCGGTGGTGATCTCACCCGCGCTGAGGGAAGTTTCCGCTCTATCTACGGAGAGGTGCGTTCATCGTGGAACGTAGAGATCAGACAGAAAAGGAAACACGTGACCCTCACGGTCTCAGTGCCTGTGAACACGAGCTCATCCATCCGACTGATGGACGGTGCCGTCCTTGTAGACGGTGATGGACTCGTTTTCGCTCAAAGAGGTGAGGTACTCGAGGCAGAGGCCGGCTCAGGCACCTACCGCATTCGCTTTACCCTCTAAGGGATGGGCATCCGTACCGGATTAACTGTGACTATACAGAACTGTTTTTTCCTTTGAGATTCAAGGCATACCCTGATATCATACAGGGTATGAAGGCGCAAAGAAATCAACGGGTTCACCGGCACATAGGACACAGAAGAATCCTCCTGTTGTCGGTTAATGCTCTATCTCTTGCAGCTGTGCTGATCGTGAACATCCTTTCTCAGAGTTTACCCTTGAACGGCTTCAGGATCGAAGAGATTTCTGATTTCTACGTCAATCTGCTCGTCCCATCTCCCGGGACTTTCGCCATCTGGGGGGTGATCTATGTTCTTCTCATCTTCAATCAGATCTACCAGGTGGCGGTATCGATCAGTCAGGACAGAGGAGATATCCTTGAGAGAATAGGATTTTCTCTCCTGCCGGTCCATCTGCTCAATATCCTGTGGCTGTTCAGCTGGCATTACCTGTACCGCTTCATCACAACAAGTGGCCTCGTCATGATCCTTCTTCTGATGGCTCTGGTTTCACTGTACCGTAAAGCGCAGAGGGAGAGTGATTTCCTGAGTGAACGGATCCTTGTACTCCTTCCAGTATCGATATATCTTGGGTGGATCATGGTAGCAACAGCGGTTAACCTGACCTCGATCTTCTCCTCATTTGCGCCAAGCCTCTATGCTACCTTTGCAACCGGGATAACGATCGGGACGATGATCGGGGTTGCCTTCATCTATGCTGTGGTGAGTTCGGTGTATAAAGACCTGTGGATATCGGTTGTCGGCCTGTGGGCCTTATGGGGTATTTTTGACCGATACCGCGAGGATGTGCAGAACACTGTGCTTGCCCGTACCGCTTTGATTATTCTTACTCTCCTGGCTATGAATGTTCTGATTACTCTGATACGTAAAACACGTACGATCTCTGATGAGGATGAACTGTTTTAAGATATGACATAGGTAGTGCTGTCGTCGCTCTGAGAGGATAAGAATACTGATACCGTATCGTACTATTTTCACTTCATATTCCTGGTAATTTATAGCCTTATTATGTCATGCTTTTACAGACAAAAATTTCCTTATCCAGGTCAAGGAATCGACAGTATGTCTGTGTATTCAAGGTGGTGAAAAAAGTCTTTTTCGTAATGTATTGAACTGTATAGTTGTATATAATAATTTTCTATATATAGAATTATTAAGTGCATACTATACATATGCGTGCCTGAGTCATGCTCAAGTCCTTGACATGCAGTGTGCATCTCTTTTACCATCGGTAGTATAATAATCTACATATAAGGAGAATGGGCATATGAAAAAATTGCTACTTTTATTCACTGTTATACTTATGGCCTCAGTTGCTGTATTTGCTGGAGGTGAGGGTGAAACTGATGTTACAACTGTCACATTTGGAGACGTGTCCTGGGATTCTGTTCAGGTGCATAACAGGATCATGGCCTTCATTATCGAGAACGGGCTTGAGGGCTATGCCGCAGAATTCATACCCGGTGACACGCTGCCGATTCTCAACGGACTGACACAGGGTGATGTTGATGTAGACATGGAATCATGGCATTCGAACTTCATGGATGTCTATGAAAAGGCTATTGCTTCTGGCGCTATCATCGATCTCGGACAGAATATGCCGGATGCCCCTCAGGCCTGGTGGGTTCCCCGTTATATCGTGGAAGGTCCCGACGCTCCTGCTCCCGATCTGAAGACAATCAAGGATCTGCCCAGATACGCCCATCTGTTCACCGATCCCGAGGATAAGAACAAGGGGATCATATACGGTGGAGTGGCCGGGTGGTCTCAGATGAAACGGTCAGAGGAGATGTTTGCGCAGAACGCTCTAGAAGATACCTTCAACCTTGGAGTTGCCGGCAGCGGCGCTGCACTGGCCGGGACAATGGTCGGCGCCTATACCAAGGGGGATGCCTGGGTCGGTTACTATTGGGCACCTACAGCAGTACTCGGAAAACTGGACATGGTCGCTCTGGAAGATTCCTACTGGCCAGCCGCTCTTGTCAACAAGCTGATTCATAAGGACCTTCCTGAGAAGGCTCCCGAAGTTGTTGAAATATTGAAGAAGTACAAGACCAGTGTCGCTGATAACAACGAATTCCTCAGAATGATGGATGAGAATGAGTGGACGACTGAAGAGACTGCCCTCTGGTTCCTCAGGAATAAAGAAGATGTGTGGACTCGGTGGGTTGATGCTGATATACAAGCTAAGGTGAAAAGCGCCCTCGCTTCCAACTAGAGAGGTGGCTATGGAAGAACAGACACATGAGTCTCAACACCCTGATGACGATCATCAGGAAGTACAGATCACGATCCGGAATCTCTGGAAGATCTATGGCAAGGATCCCAGAAGAGTCTTCCAGAACACGGCTCTTCTGGCCAAGTCAAAAGATGAAATCCAGAGTGAGACCGGCTGTATCATCGGTATGCGCGACATAAACCTGGAGATTAAAAAGGGCGAGTTCTATATTCTCATGGGACTTTCGGGAAGTGGTAAGTCCACCCTCATCAGAGCACTTATCCGCCTTATCAAAACCACCAGGGGTTCAATCGTCATCAACGGCGAGGACATCACGAAAATGAATGCCGATGAGCTGATGCAGTTCCGGCGGAAGACCTTCGGTATGGTATTCCAGCATTACGGACTGCTTCCTCATCTAAGTGTCCTTGACAATGCCGCTTACGGCCTGAAGGTAAAGGGTGTCGGCAAGGAAGAGCGATACAAAAAGGCGAAGGAAGTGCTGGAGACTGTCGGGCTGACAGGCTGGGAGGACTATTATCCGACCAATCTGTCCGGTGGTATGCAGCAGAGGGTAGGCCTTGCCCGTGCCCTCGCGAACGACCCGGAAATACTCCTGATGGACGAACCGTTCAGCGGACTCGATCCCCTCATCAGACGACAAATGCAGGATGAACTTGTAGAACTGCAGTCGAAGATGCAGAAGACCATCATCTTTGTCACCCATGACTTGCATGAGGCACTGAAACTCGGTGACCAGATTGCTATCATGAGGAATGGCGAAGTCGTGCAGGTCGGGGCTCCCGAGGATATCGTCACCAATCCCGCAGATGAGTATGTAGAGGAATTCGTTCAGGATGCCTCTCCTGCCAAAGTGCTTACTGCAGGGTCCATCATGGGAGATGTCCCGCTCATCACCTATTCGTGGGAAGGTCCGAAGACCGCTCTCACTCTGATGCGCAAGGAGAAACGGAAGGCCGGTTTCGTCGTGAACCAGAAGCGGGAGTTTCTCGGTGTTGTCACGAGCAAGGAACTTGAACGCCTTATTGCGGAGGAGCCGGGTCTTAAGAAAATCCCTCACCAATCGATACTGGAAGTGGAGAGTGTCACCGAGGAAGTTCTGGTCGAGGAACTGTTCCCGATAGCAGTGAGAGCGAATTTTGCTATCCCTGTCATCGATGATAAGAGACGGCTTCTCGGTCGTATCACGGCTGATCAGATCTTCGAGTCGCTTACGATGGCAGAAGGAGGTGCTTCATGATGAGTTTTCCCGATG
>JAFGUP010000141.1 GCA_016938475.1 Sphaerochaetaceae bacterium | reverse complement strand
TCCTCATGTCCGTAGAACAGGACTTCGTCTGTGTCCTTTCCGTCTAGTTCTTCCTTGAGTGCCCGGGTGATATTCAGCTGAAGGGCGAGGATCTCCTTGTAGGTACGGGCGATGTACTGGTAGGTTCTTTCCAGCTTGTCTGCAATCCCTTCGGGAGTGAGGAAGTACTTGATGGAGTTGGGCTGCAGATGAACGACTTTGACAAGGCCTTTCTGTGTCAGTCGCTTGATAATCAGGTTGATCGCACCGAGAGAGAGTCCTACCTTCTCAGAGAGTTCTCTCTGCGTGGCATCCTCATTGAGATGGATGGAATTGAGTATGTCTAGTTCATGTTCTCTGGTGTGACTGTTCATGCTTGTGTTTGTGTTTCATCGTGTGTGCCTGTTCTGCACAACAGATGATGAGGGCTATATGGAGTGGCGGGACATGCTGTGCGGGTACGGCTACGCCGGAACAGCACATGGTTTTCTGTGCTGAACTGGTACACGTTACACCCGCGACACCGGTAGCCGAAACATACTCGGTGTACGTTTTTCAAATCCAAGAGTGGACTCTTGCATTTGAAAACATTATGTCCTTCACGGCATCACAGTATCACACTAGGTTCAGTCACATGAGTGATGCCTCGTTCATTACCTGAACACCATCGTAGCACCTCAATGCCCTTAATTCAATATTTTTTTCGCAGAATGTTGTAAATTTAAAGGATTTTATATGACATAACAAATTTTCTGTCCTAGCATCTTCTGCTACTATAGCAAGATATCATGATTCAGCCAGCCGGTCTCTGATCAACACTTTTCCCTGGATATATGCTTGCGGCTGAAGTGGTATCGTTTACATCTGTTGCTTTCGTTATTTCATCTCACCGGCGAGGACGCCGGTGAGTGTGAGAACGTTCCTTCGGTCTTTAGTCGGTTGTTAAGGAGAACCTCAGCGCATCGCCTTCGAGTGTCAGGTGGAGGGTGGCTTGTGGAGGAACCTCTCCTTTGAGGATCAGCTGGGCAACCTCGTTCTCGATGTAGGTCTGTATCGCCCGTTTGATCGGTCGTGCTCCGAAGTCGGAGGAGTAGCCTGCCTTTGTGATATACTCGAGCACTTCGTCACTGTAGGCGAGGGTGACACCCCGTCCCTTGAGTCTTGTTTCAAGGAGGTTCAGCTGAAGCTTCACGATCCGTTTCAGATGCTCTCTGTCCAGGCGGTGGAAGACTATTGTTTCATCAATGCGGTTGATGAACTCGGGGCGGAAGGATCTGCGGATCACCTCCTCCACCTTTGCCTTGCTCTCTTCGAAAGAGTCAGTTGTGGTGAGGTATTCACTTCCCAGGTTGCTGGTCATGATGATGACGGTGTTGGTGAAGTCGACGATTCGTCCCTGGCCGTCGGTCAGGCGGCCGTCGTCCAGAACCTGAAGGAGGATGTTGAACACGTCCTGGTGTGCTTTCTCGACTTCATCGAAGAGGATCACTGAGTAGGGGCGTCGTCTCACCACTTCGGTGAGCTGTCCTCCCTGGTCGTAGCCCACATAGCCCGGAGGGGCTCCAATAAGGCGGGAAACAGAGAACTTCTCCATATACTCGCTCATGTCGATGCGGGTGAGTGCCTTCTCGTCATCGAAGAGGAAGGAGGCG
>JAFGUP010000140.1 GCA_016938475.1 Sphaerochaetaceae bacterium | reverse complement strand
TTCAGCTGCTGATGAACCAGCCTGGATACCGACTTTCTTTCCGGCAAGGTCGGACAAGCCCTTCACAGGCGAAGATGACTTCACTACTGCAACCTGAGCGTTGTTTACATACGCTTGTGTGAAATTTATCATTTCCGCCCGCTCTTCGGTGATGGTGAAACCGTTCCAGATACAGTCGATGTTTCCTGTGTTGAGTTCCTGTTCCTTTGCGTTCCAGTCGATCGGTTGCAGAACCAGTTCCACACCCATGCGTGAAGTGACCTCTTTTGCCAGGTCGATGTCGAAGCCGACGATTTCGTTGTCGTCATTACGATAGCCCATAGGAGGGAACGAATCATCGAGGCCGAGAACGAACTCTCCTGATTCGAGAATCTTCTCAAGGGATTCGTCCTTCTGACTTTCCTGTGTACCTGCTGCGAACAACAGCGAACCTGCTGTCAAACATACCATAAGCAGAATTAGTGCTTTTTTCATCTGAGTACCTCTTTGAATGTAGTGTGTGATACGAAAATCGTATCAATTCTCTCTGTCGCATGATAAAATGTAACACAGACTTTGAAAAGAGCCAGGTGCATAGATTCTGTATCTTTATACGATTGTGTGCGTGAATTTCGAAGCGGAGGTACAAAAACTGTGTCGTTTCTTCTTGCAGGATTAAGTGCGACAACGTACAAGGTTCTCATCATGTATATCATCGGGGGTGTGCTCATTTTCCTCGCAGTAAACAGGAAAATGGAGCCGGCACTTCTTCTGCCTCTCGGTTTCGGGGCTATTCTGGTTAATATTCCCTTTTCCGGAGCAATGCATACGACCATGATCGGCATCGGTGAGGTGAACGGTATTCTCCAGTGGCTCTTCGAGGTAGGAATAGAGGCCAGTGAGGCAATGCCTCTGCTTTTGTTCATCGGAATCGGTGCTATGATAGATTTCGGGCCTCTGCTCGCTTCTCCCCGTCTGATCCTTTTCGGGGCAGCGGCACAGAGCGGGATATTCATCACGATCAGTGTCGCATCACTGCTGGGCTTTCCCCTCAGGGATGCGGCAAGCATCGGAATCATCGGGGCCGCAGACGGTCCGACCTCGATCCTCGTCTCACAGGTGCTCGGCAGTTCCTACGTAGGTGCTATTGCTGTTGCAGCCTATTCCTATATGGCTCTTGTTCCTATCATACAGCCGTTCGCCATCAGGCTGGTGACGACCAAGAAAGAGCGGAAGATCCGTATGACCTATCACCCTGACAGTGTATCACGCATGACCCGTCTGCTGTTCCCCATTATCGTGACTCTTATCTCAGGGTATGTCGCCCCCGCCTCGGTCTCTCTGGTGGGGCTGCTGATGTTTGGTAATCTTATACGTGAATCCCGTGTGCTCGGTACGATGACTGACACAGCACAGCATGTTCTTGCACAGCTGATAACTCTTCTGCTGGGTATCACGATAGCCGCGAGCATGCAGGCCGAAGCATTCGTCCGTATGGAGACTCTAATGATCATGGTCCTCGGACTCCTTGCCTTTACCTTCGATACGATAGCCGGTGTGCTGTTTGCAAAGGTGCTCAATCTGTTCAGTTCGCAGAAGGTGAATCCGATGATCGGAGCCGCCGGGATATCAGCTTTTCCGATGAGCGCACGGGTGGTACAGAGAATGGGACAGGAGGCTGACAGCCAGAATCACCTGCTGATGCATGCTGTCGGAGCGAACGTATCAGGACAGATAGCATCAGTCGTTGCCGGAGGCGTTGTTCTCGCCCTGGTGCCGCCCATGCTGCTGTAGAACAAGGAGGCCTGTCGTGATAGAGACACTCAAAGATTCACTGACGCTTATGTGGCAGGGGATGCTCTCGATTTTCCTCGTCATAACCTTGATCTATACCGTCCTCAAGATCCTTCCGAAACTCTTCAAAGATCGTCCCTGATGCTCCATAACCAGTAGAGACCCTTCTCCTGCCCATCCGATACACGAGGTGTTATCAATGGGGAAGGGACACTGTACCTGCGGTGAAATTCGATTGTTTCAGTGTGCATCATCCGCTTTCTGTTGAGCATTCAGCATGATCACCCTTTCCTGTACCGGGGAGACCGTCGACACCTGAGGTTCAAATTCCCTATCGTAAGGAGTTCACCACACTACCTGTTACAATCCCGACCAAGTGATAGCTGTACATAGGGCGAGTTCCCAAGGCGGAAGAAGCTCGCACCTATGGCAGGAGTATTGGTGTTTTGCCTGCCATAGGTGTAAGAGGATTCAAAGCGAATGCACTGTATCTCAGTACGGACCTCTGATGTGAGCTGCCACCTTTTCAGTATAGAAATGCTTCAGTTTCTCATGAAGTGCGGGTTCGAGCGGGGGCAGAGAGGATATCGCCGCATTGTCTATGACCTGCTGAGTCCTGCTTGCTCCGGGAATCACCACAGAGACTGCATCATGGTCTAGAATCCACCTCAGAGCCATCTGAGCCATACTCATTCCTTCCGGTTTCATCGCCATGAGTTCTTCTGTCAGTTCAACACCCTTTTCAAAGGGGAGTCCGGCAAATGTCTCGCCCACATTGAACGCCGCTCCGTCACGGTTAAAGGTACGGTGGTCATTCTCTGAAAAGGTTGTCTCTTTCGTCATACTTCCAGAGAGAAGTCCACTTGCAAGGGGAACGCGGGCAATGATCGAAACACCCTTATCCTTCGCTTTCTCAAAGAGTTCACTCACCAGTTTCTGGCGGTAGATATTGAAGATCACCTGAAGAGAGGCAATGCCTTCCTGTTCCAGACAGATCAGTCCTTCCTCGACAGATTCCACGCTTGCCCCGAAATCTCCGATCTTTCCCTGTTCTTTCAGCTCTCGCAGCGTATCGAACACTGCTCCGTCTGCCATGACGTCTATGGGAATACAGTGCAGCTGGATGAGATCGAGTTGCTCAAGACCGAGTCGTTTCAGTGAGTTCTCGGTGTGTCGTGTCATTGCCTCGGCAGTGAAATTCTGTGGCCAGCCTGGATCTGATGAACGTCCGAGCTTGGTTGCAACATATATCTTCCCTTGATGTTCCCTGAGAAACCGCCCTATGAACTGTTCGCTTCTTCCATCCCCGTACACATCCGCTGTATCAAAGAACGTGATTCCCTGCTCTGCGGCAGTTTTCAGAATGTTCATTGCTGTATCCTCGGTGACATCTCCCCAGGATCCTCCTATCTGCCAGGTCCCGAGTCCTACTTCCGCGATCTGTGTTCTCTTCGTTCCAAAAGATCGTGTATGCATAAATGCCTCCAGTTTGATGTATAGAACGTACGCATTCCATGCTTCCTTCGTCAAGTGAGCTTCCGATCATAGGTCGATCCACGTTTTTTGTACAGGAGTGTTCTTCTGTGGTACCATGTAATGTGTTCAAGGAGGCAATGGCATGATCAACACATCCGCATGGGTTATTGACAGGAAGAAGATCGAGCTGCGCAATGAATCTCTGAAAGACCCTGGTCCGAAGGATATTCGAGTCAGAGTGAAAGCGTGCGGTATATGCGGGACAGACATGCACTTCTATACTGACTATCCACTAAAGAGGCCGATCCCCCTCGGACATGAGGTTGCAGGAATTGTTGAACAAGTCGGTTCCCTGATTACTGATGTCACGGTAGGAACAGCTGTCGTCGTACAGAACAATATCGACTGCGGTACCTGTGAACAGTGTCGTATGCGCCGTCCGGACCGATGCAGGAATATCAGATCGTACATGGATGACAATGCCGGCATAGCCACCTATCTCACGGTAGAGAGACGCATGGTCATTCCGTTTTCAGGGCTCTCGTATGCAGAGGCAACCCTTGCCGAACCCCTTACCGTAGCACTCGATCTCTTTCAGGAGGCTGATGTGAGAAAGGAGGACTCTGTCCTTATTCTCGGTCCGGGAGTGATCGGACTCTTGCTTCTGCATCTAATATCTCTCTCGGGTGCGCAGAGAATTGTTGTCGCCGGTCACAATCTGGAGAGTGCGAGAGGTAGGTACCGTACTGAGGTTGCACACACCCTAGGGGCTCATGAGGTGGTCGATACCGCGAATGATGGATGGAAGAATGAGGTGAAAAGGAGTTCTCCATCACTGTTCGATAAAGTGATCATCACCAGTCCTCCCCGTACGATACCGGACGGTATCGAGATGGCCGGCTTCGGAGGCTGGATCGTCTTTGATGGTATCAGCTACTCTGACGAGATGATCTGTTTCGATGCAAACGATTTTCATTTCAACAAGAAAAGACTCATTGCAAGTCATGCGATTCCCAATTACGGCTTTCCCTACGCGCTGGAGAGGCTGAAGAAGGAACCGAAGCTCTCTGAACTGCTTCTTACTCACCACTATACACTGGATGAGATTGAAAGAGCCTTCGAAGGGTATTCTGCGCATGATCAGAGGATCATCAAGACGGTGATAGAGATTCCGTACCAGCTGTGAGAAAGGATGATCTGTCAGCCGGGTCAGGTGCTGGCTGGTCAGCCTGTTTCACAGGCTCTGGTCACTGAAACCGGGTTCGTCATACAGTTAAGCCCCTGAACGACTTGTATGTCATTACAGACATTGGAAAAGAGAATCAAGGCGTCATCGGACAATACCACACCCACCGGTTCCATGACTGTCCTATGAACCGGTAAGGGCTCCAGGAGACAAGAGTAGTTTCGAGCTGTACAGATCCTGGTCTCGTTTGACTAAATCTTCTCCACCTGATGTATGGTTTTCTCATTCTCCAAGCTCCCGGTGTTGATTGTTCCCTTCGGTTCAAACATGAGCACTTCAACCTCCTGCTCTGCAACAGGCATATGTTCAACCCCTCTGGGGATAATGACCATCTCTCCTTCTTCAAGTTTCACCCCACCATGTTCGGTCTTTATCACAAGACTCCCCCTGATGACCATAAAAAGTTCGTCCTCTTCGTCGTGGTGGTGCCATACGAACTCGCCCTTGAGTTTAGCGATTTTCACATACTGCCCGTTCAATTCTCCGATTATCTTGGGATCCCAGTACCTGGTGATCACATTGAATTTTTCTTTCAGGTTGATCGAATTCAAAACCGACTCCTTGTGTGTATCTGATAGTAAACAACTGCTGAAATACTACCACGGCTCTGCGGTTACACGAAAGCTTTTTGTGTAATGCAGAGTGTGTCCGTTCCTGTACTGTGATAGGAGAGTGCTTGATAGGGCGCCGGATGCTCTCACGACGGAGCGAGAAGAGGAACAGGAATATGTCTGGTTCTGTGTGATGACCTGTGTGGAGGTATGTCTTCTTCGGGTGAGATTTCTGTGTAACATCGGAAAAAAACTCTTGACTTGTTTTACACATAGGTGCATAATAACCACATCAAGGAGAACGTATGCCGAGACCGAAGAAGGAACGAACTGTTTACCAGCCTCCCCTCTATGCTGATTTCAAACCGCAGGGTGTGCAGAGAAGAGAGCTTGCCTGCATCGACCTCGAACTCGATGAGTTCGAAGCGATCAGACTGGCCGATTATCTTGAAATGGATCATGCAGAAGCAGCAATTGAGATGGGTATCTCCCGTTCAACTTTCACACGATTGGTTGAGAGGTCACGAAAGAAAATGGCCCAGTTCCTTATTGAGGGAAGGCATCTGCATATCGGAGGCGGAAATATCCATTTTCATGGAAATGTCATTCGATGCAGAACATGTGGGCATATGTTCAATATAGGATTTGATAAAGATTTACAAACATGCCCGGCTTGCGGATCGAGTGATCTGATAGATCTGGCCGGGGGATTCGGACACGGCCGGTGTTGCCGTGAACATGGCCACAGGCATAGGAGGTAAGAGTATGCCGAGAGGAGATAGAAGAGGTCCCGAGGGATTGGGCCCCATGACAGGAAGAAGAGCAGGTTTCTGCAGTGGTGCAGGAAGACCCGGATACATGAACGGCGGAGTTGGTGGATATCATCATGCATTCTTCGGTCGTGGTGCAGGCATGGGGCGCAATGCAGGCTACGGATATGGAAGAAGTTTCAATGCCTATCCTCCTTCAGAGCCGCTTTACGACTCAGAGAAGGACTTTCTGGAACAGGAGATCATGACATTGAAGGACCAGCTGAAAGCACTCGAGCAGAGGCTTTCCGAGAAAGACAGCGAGGCCTGAGTCTCACTACAAGGTTCACTTTCGTATCCTGCGGTTGAAAACGAGTACTTGACCCGCACTGCGGGCCGGTACTCGTTGTTCACCCGGACCGTACGGGGAAAGGCAGGAGGAAGGTGTACAACAGGAATACCCATGAATATAGCAATAGCAAGTGGAAAGGGGGGGACCGGAAAGACCACCCTTTCGACGAATCTCGCATCATACATCGCACAACAGGATTCGTGTGTACTGACTGATCTGGATGTCGAAGAACCGAACTCTGGGTTGTTCATAGATGCACAGCTGATCCATGAACACATAACGTATAAGATGATTCCTTCCTGGGATTCAACTGCCTGCACTCTCTGCGGGAAGTGTCAGGAGGTGTGTAATTTTAATGCAGTTCTCAAGATGGGTTCCCAGGTTATGGTATTTCCCGAACTCTGTCATGGCTGTTATGCATGCTCGGATCTCTGTCCAACATCCTCTCTCCCGATGAGTCCGAAGGAGATGGGAGAGTTGAAGATGTATCAGAGTGGTCATCTTCACTTTGTGGAAAGTCGACTCGGCATCGGGGAAGAGCAGGCAGTACCCCTTATCAAGCAGACTATCAGGTTCGTGAGTGACCAGTTTGCCGATGAAGTGATCAAGATCTACGATTGTCCTCCCGGGACCAGCTGCCCTGTGATCGAATCGATACGGGATGCCGACCTTGTCATTCTCGTTACCGAACCGACCCCCTTCGGGCTGCATGACCTGAAGCTTGCGGTAGAGACTGTACGAACTCTTGGAAAACCCTTTGCCGTTGTCATCAACCGGGAAGGAATCGGTGATAGTAAGGTTAGAGAATATTGTGAATCTGAAGGCATTAAGATCGCAGCAACAATAGAAAACAGCCGAGTCATAGCGCAGACCTATGCGAAAGGAGAACTTCTGTACCCGACAATAGGGTCGGTGCGAACTGCAGTTGACACACTGTATCAGATGATCCTTCACGCAGCAGAGACGAAGAAGGAACAGAGACAATGAAAGAGATAGTGATCATCTCAGGAAAAGGTGGTACAGGGAAAACATCAATCACCGCTTCATTTGCATATCTCGGGGGAAAGGATCTCATTGTTGCCGACTGCGATGTCGATGCAGCTGATATGCATCTGCTCATGGCTCCCGATTTCGCTCAGTCCCAAGCGTTCAGGAGCGGTCAGTTGAGCGTGATAGATCCTGAACAGTGTATCGCGTGCGGCCGATGCCTTGATGTATGCCATTTCGATGCAGTCTCACAGGGTGCAGAGAGCTACACAATCGATCCGATTGCCTGTGAAGGGTGCGGGTATTGCGCACGAGTATGCCCGGTGCAGGCAATTGGAACCGAGTATCCCGAGGTAGGTAATCTGTTCATTTCACAGATACGGACAGGCACGACAATGGTGCATGCCCGACTCGGGATAGGAGCTGATAACTCGGGTAAGCTTGTCGCAAAGGTCAAGGAGACCGCCAAACGCCTCGGTGACGAACAGAGCAAACAGGCTATAATCGTTGACGGCTCTCCCGGGATAGGCTGTCCGGTCGTTTCCTCACTTTCCGGCGCACACTATGTCGTGCTTGTCACTGAACCTACCGTCTCTGGGTTTCATGATCTTAAACGGGTGTATGAACTGGTTCACACCTTTCATATACGTGCAGGATGTATTATCAACAAAGCAGACCTGAACGATGCAGTGCTGAAAGAATTGAAAGCGTATCTGAAGAAGGAAGGGATAGACGTACTCGGCGAGATCCCGTATGACGAAGAGTTCACAGCTGCGATGACACAGGGTAAGACAGTAATCGAATATTCTTTCAAGATCGGGCAAATCCTCAGCGTGAGCTGGGAGAACATAAAACACAATGTAGGAATACAAAGGAGTCACGAATGAACATAGCATTCACTGCAAAAGGTACAACGATGGACGCACACATGGATGCGCGTTTCGGAAGGACCGAATACTTTCTCGTCTATAACGAGACGACCAAAGAGCTCGTATCGTTTGACAACCGGGCGATCGAATCAGAAGCACATGGAGCAGGTCCCAAGACAGCTCAACGTCTGGCCGAACTCAAAGCCGATGTGCTGATCACAGGAAACGGACCCGGAGGAAACGCAAGTTCAGTACTGAAGACCACGGGTATCACTGTATACATCGGTGCCGGTGACATGAGTGTTCAGGAAGCTTATGATGCCTACAAGAGCGGGAAACTGAGACAAGCATGAGTTCATTGAACAGCACAGAGGTGCTCACAGTCGCGGTCGCCTCCGATGACGGTACGAGCTACATCGACAGACATTTCGGGGATGCTACAGGCTACAGCCTGTATTCTCTATCCGAATCAGGCGTGAAGTTTCTGGGACGGGTATCGAATACGACCGAGGAAGATGAAGAGGATGATGGTCACGGTGATGCCGAGAAAGCACGTGGTATCGCTGAAATTCTAGCCGACCGGGGAGTGCAGGTCACGGTCTCCCGTGTATACGGACCCAACCTGAAACGCATTCGCAAGAGATTCGTCTGTGTCATTGATCAGAGTGGAACGATGGAACAGATGCTTGAAAGATTGAAGGGTATGCACAGTGAGCTTGCCCGACAGGTCTCGAACCCTTCGGCTCGTGAACTGATACGATTATAACAGGAGAAACTACCTATGAATACCTATGATATTGTTGTGATAGGCGGGGGACCGGCAGGTATCACCCTCGCAAAATTGTTGGGCAAGACCTTTTCGACGGCCATCATCAGGCCGGAGGACTACAGTATGATCTACTGTGCCATGCCCTATGCGATTGAAGGGCTGATCAACACGGAAGCCACATTCAAGAGCGACAAGCTTGTAACGGATGCTGGTGCTGTGCTGATACGGAACACCGTCAAGTCGGTAGATTACGATCAGAAACTCGTTGTCTTCGAGGATGAAAGCAGCATCGCCTATACGAAACTGATCCTGGCGACAGGAGCCAATCCCTTCATCCCACCGATCACGGGCAGTACGCTCAGGGGAGTGGGAGCCTTCAAGACACAGGCGGACCTGGTCTGGATTGAGAACCTTGTAGAACAGGGGTTGAAGCAGGCTGTAGTCGTCGGAGCCGGCGCTATCGGTATCGAACTCGCTCAGGCACTGAGCTTTAGAGATGTCGTTGTTGATCTGGTTGATATGGCTCCTTCTGTTCTGCCCAACCTTGTCGATATCGATATGGCAGCGGACCTGGCAAAGGAGATCGAGAGTCAGTCGATTCATCTGCATCTCAACTCCCGGGTCAATGAACTGGTGGGAACCGAAGGTGTTGAATCAGTGGTGCTTGACACAGGCCATCGAATCGATTTCGAACCTGCAGAAGGTGACTCTCTCAGCGGAGTGGTCCTGTTTGCTGCCGGCATGAAACCTGACCTGACACTGGTTGAAGGAAGTGCCATTGAGCTGGGACGGGATGGTATCATCGTCAATGATGCCATGGAAACCAGTGTGAAGGATGTCTATGCGGTGGGTGACTGTGTGCAGTATATCAGTGGAATCACCGGAAAACCTTTATCCGGAAAGCTGGCCACCAATGCAGTGCCCATGGCGAAGGTGCTGGGATTCAACCTTCTCGGTCACAAACGCACCTATCCCGGGTTCTACAATGGAGCAGCTACTAAAGTCGGGAAGTATTTTATCGGCGGAACCGGGCTTTCGGAAAGTACGGCACGAAGTATGGGCTATGAAGTGGTTTGCGGGTATTCCCAGGTGACGACAAAATTCCCCATCATGCCAGAAGCCAGAAAGAAGAAGATGAAACTCGTAGTTGATGCGAAGAGCCATCGGATTCTCGGTGCTCAGGTAGTCAGTGGAGAGCCTGTTGCCGGTCGGATGGACCTTCTGACCTTCGCAATCCAGAAGGAAAGTACCGTCGAAGATCTCTCTGCTCTCAGTTACGCATCTCAGCCTCATCAGTCCTTCTATCCAGCCGCCAATATCGTTGTGCTGGCTGCAGAAGATATCAGAGAAAAACAAGGCTGGTAGGCTGTGAAACAGTGCATCTGGTACACAGTGTGTCCCATGAGAAGGTTCTATGAGAAGGGATTGCTCCCTGAGCGCTATGTAACCTACTACTGCAAGGAGAACTGGCATGAGTGTGTCCGCTATCAGATGGAAGAAGCGGGCACCTATCATCCTGACAATATGCGGCAGGATGGAGTCATCGATAAGACGCTGGTGTGATCGGGTTCCCGGTGCATCACCGGGACTATACTGCAATCTGGAGCTGGTAAAATCCAGCGTAGGTACTGTACACACCTTTTGAGTTCTGCTACACTCTGCCTCAAGTGGAGGCCTTCCTTGATTTGACTTCAGGTCAAGGTTGTCGAAGTCATCCCTCATCCCAAAACACTACACACTAGTACAAAGGAGGAGGGTATGACAGCTACGTATCACACCCATCCAGTCACCAACTACATCGTTAAGATTCTCAATGGAATGGCCCAGGGCCTTTTTGCGTCACTGATCATCGGACTGATCCTCAAACAGATAGGAGTCTATCTGAATCTATCTGTGATACAACTGTTCGGTCAGGTTGCCATGTACATGATGGGCCCTGCGATCGGGGTCGGTGTTGCCATGGCCACCGGCGCGACGTCGCTGGTCGTGTTTGCCTCGGCAGTGACGGGAGCTCTTGGAGCCGGAACGTTCGTTGCCGAAGGAGCCAGTGTTGCCAAGGTGATCATTGGAGAGCCGGTGGGAGCGCTTCTCGCATCCCTTATCGGTGCAGAAATCGGCAGAAGAGTCTCCGGTAAGACCAAGTTCGATATCCTTCTCGTTCCCATCGTGGTTATCACGGCAGGAGGTCTCACGGGCGTATTCCTCTCACCGTACGTGGCTATGCTGATGAAGATCATCGGAGAGTTCATCAACACTCTCACGACTCTGTATCCGGTGCCTATGGGTATCCTTGTCGCTGCGGTCGTCGGTATGGTGCTGACACTCCCGATTTCTTCTGCTGCTATCTGTATCTCGCTGGGGATAAGCGGTCTTGCAGCCGGTGCAGCGACCGTCGGGTGTGCTAGTCAGATGGTAGGCTTCGCTATGAGCGGATTCAAGGAGAACCGGGTGAGCGGTCTGATTTCCCAGGGCCTCGGCACGAGCATGATCCAGATGCCAAACATCGTCAGAAACTGGAGGATATGGGTTCCTCCCACACTCACTGCAGCGATACTCGGTCCCTTTGCCACCACTCTGTTTCAGATGCAGAACAATGCTGCAGGAGCAGGGATGGGCACCAGCGGCCTTGTCGGACAGATCAATACCCTCTCTGTGATGGGCCCCGAGTCCTGGTGGAAAATTCTGCTTCTTCATTTCCTTCTTCCCGGTCTTCTTTCGCTGGGTATCAGCAACTTTATGCGCAAGAAGAACTGGATCAAGGCCGGCGACTATCAGCTGTAATGTAACATGGAATTGTTCTCACAAGCCCGTAGGTTTTATCGAGGTAGGAATGCCAGATAGCCATACGGGCTGTACTCACCTTCTGAACCGATAACCTGTATCCGGTACAGGTGCTTTACGCCTGATGTCTTCTTTTTGCTGCCCGGGTGTGTTGCAGATTGGGCATTCATCAGCTGTGTTACTGTCTTGTACAGCCGGAAATGGATAGTATAGGTTAGGGTTTCTCCCCCATAATATGTAAGAGCCTGCATAAAACATGAATAATTATGTGTGAAAAGATTGTAATGTGTTGACATTTATTCTCATGTTGTATTACAAAGAATACATCAATATGAATGAGGTGCCAAACATGACCAGGGCAGGAGACATCGGAACATACTCAAATTCTTCTTCCTTCCCCCTCCAGGCAGGTATGCCTGTGTCTGTTCTCGCCCTTTCAACACTCATCCTAGTAGTACTTATTATTCTCTAACACCACGGTATACCGATAGATTGGTGCAGCCGTGGGGATTCTTCTTCACGGCTTATCGGCGTACCGTAGCATGTAGAACACAGCACCGGAAACAGATAGGAAAAGGAGATTTGAGATGCAAAGGTATACACTCGGAATTCTGGTCAACAACCATCCTGGGGTTCTCTCCCGCGTCGTGGGGCTGTTCAGCCGCCGTGGGTACAATATCGACAGCCTGTCGGTCGGTGAGACCGAGTCCTCATCGATAAGCCGTATCACCATCGTCGTAACCGGAGACAGAAGGATCGTCGAGCAGATCGAGAAACAGGTCGCTAAACTGCATGACGTAATCAAAGTTGTCGAGCTGACCCATCAGGGATCCATTCAGACAGAACTTGTCCTCGTCAAGGTGCAGACTACTGATGCGACACGGGCTGCTGTAGTCGAACTTTCTGAGATTTTCAAGGCAAAAATCCAGGATGTAACAGAGAGCACGCTCACAATGCGAATCACAGGGAACGGAGATAAAGTCGCCTCCTTCCTGCGTCTTGTAGAGCCGTACGGTATCACAGAGCTGGTAAGGACCGGCATGACAGCCATGGAACGGGGTTCCCAGGCATTGGCGAATCACGAATAACATAGAGGTAAGGAGCAAGAAATGAGCACTATGTATTACGAAAGTGATGTGGACATGAATGTCCTCAAGGACAAGAAAGTCGCAATCATCGGGTATGGATCACAGGGGCATGCACATGCACTCAATCTGATGGAATCAGGGGTGGATGTACGTGTCGGTCTGTATGAAGGATCAAAATCGAGGGCCATAGCCGAAGAGGCAGGTCTCAAGGTCATGAACACCGCTGATGCAGCAGCAGAGGCAGATGTCATCATGATGCTGGTAAATGATGAGAAGATGAAGGATATCTATCAGAGAGAGATCCTTCCCGGTCTCAAGAGCGGTAACTACATCGCTTTCGCTCACGGATTCAATATCCACTTCGGTCAGATCGTCCCCTCCGAAGATATCAACGTGATCATGATTGCTCCCAAAGGCCCCGGACACACGGTGCGTACCCAGTTTCAGGAAGGAAAGGGCGTTCCTTCTCTCATTGCCGTGAATCAGGACCCCTCTGGAGATTCCAAAGACGTGGCTCTGGCCTATGCGGCAGGTCTCGGCGCAGGCCGGGCAGGGATCTTTGAAACCACATTCAAGGAAGAGACTGAAACAGACCTTTTCGGTGAACAGGCTATTCTCTGTGGCGGTGTTACAGCTCTGATCAAGGCAGGATTCGACACCCTCGTAGAAGCGGGCTACCAGCCTGAGATGGCATACTTCGAGTGTCTGCATGAAATGAAGCTGATCATCGACCTCGTCAACCAGGGCGGTCTTTCCTACATGAGGTACTCCATCAGTGATACTGCCGAGTACGGAGATTATATCACAGGCGATAAGATCATCACTGACGATACCCGAAAGGCCATGAAGGGTGTTCTTACTGACATTCAGACTGGAGTGTTCGCACGAAACTGGCTGCTCGAGAACCAGGTGAACCGCCCTTACTTCAATGCGAAGCGGAGGATTGAGAGCGAGAGCCTCATAGAGACAACCGGTGCTAAACTGAGAAAACTGATGAGCTGGCTGAAAAAATAACCACACGAACAACACTTCAGGGAGGAACTATATGGCAGACAGAGTAGCAATTTTTGATACTACCTTACGGGACGGAGAACAGGCCCCCGGGTATTCCATGAATCTCGAGCAGAAGATGCGACTTGCGAAGCAGCTCGAACTCCTCGGCGTCGATGTGATCGAAGCCGGGTTTGCCATCGCCAGCCCTGGAGATTTTGAATCAGTGAGATCGATCGCTTCGGTGATCGATCATACGACCGTGGCATCGCTCTCCCGTGCTCTCGTCAAGGATATTGACCGGGCATGGGAAGCGGTCAAAGAAGCCAGAAAGCCACGGATTCACACCTTCATTGCAACCAGTGATCTTCATCTCAAGTATAAACTGAAGATGGATAAGCAGCAGGCACTGGAACAGGCCGAGAGGATGGTCCGCTACGCCCGGAACCTGTCACCTGAAGTTGAGTTCTCTGCCGAGGATGCGATGCGCAGTGACAGGGGATACCTTGCCCGGGTTGTGGAACGGACCATTGCGATGGGTGCAACGATCATCAATATTCCCGACACGGTCGGGTATACGACGCCCGATGAGATGGGCGGCATGATATCCTATCTCATGAATACGGTTCCCAACATCGATAAGGCCATTCTTTCTGTTCATTGTCACAACGACCTCGGTCTTGCTGTGGCAAACACGCTCGCAGGTATCAAGGCGGGGGCACGTCAGGCGGAACTGACAATGTGCGGAATTGGGGAAAGAGCGGGTAATGCTGCCATAGAAGAGGTGGTCATGGGAATGAAGACACGTAAAGATCTGTATCCCTATGAGCTCAACATCGACACGAAGCAGCTGTATAATACAGCCCGTCTCCTCTCGAACATCACGGCAGTTCCGATCAATCCGAGCAAGGCAATTGTAGGTGCCAACGCATTCAGCCATGAATCAGGTATTCACCAGCACGGCATGCTTGCGCACAGTGAAACCTATGAAATCATGAGACCTGAATCGATCGGTATCAAGCAGACAACGATGGTTCTGGGAAAACACAGCGGTCAGCATGCCTTCAATCACCGAATGAAGGAGCTCGGCTATGAACTTGATGCAGAGCTGAGCAGGAAACTCTTCGAAGATTTCAAGCATCTGGCAGACAAGAAGAAAGAGATCACTGACCGTGATCTCATCGCGATGATGGAGAGCGGGACACAGAGCTCCCCGCAGATTTTCGAACTTGATAACTTCGTTGTGAATAGCGGGAATCTGATGACGGCCACTGCCTGTGTCACACTCATGCGAAGCGGCAAGAAAATGCAGGCTGTGGAAATGGGAACAGGTCCAGTCTATGCTGCCTTCAAAGCAGTCGAGAAGATCGTCCGAAAGTCCTTCGTGCTGGATGACTATCAGCTGAGAGCTGTCACCGAACACCGGGATGCGCTTGGTGAAGTACTTGTGAAAATAAGTGATGCACACGGCGAGTACCGCGGCCGGGGCGTGTCCACAGATGTCATCGAAGCATCCCTTCTTTCACTGCTCAGTGCTGTGAACCGTATGTTCGAAGCAAATGAATCACAGATGGAGCAGAGCAGTGATCACAGCGGCAGTGAAAAGGCTAAGTCGTGGGAACCCCTTCCTGCAGATGCTCTCGAACGGGATATGAAAGTGACCGGCACCGTGAAAGACGATGTCTCCAAAGAGGTATAAAGATGAGTAGATTCCAGAACAAAATAGAGTTGTTTGATTCCACTTTGCGTGATGGCGCTCAGGGAGAGGGTATCAGTTTTTCTGTACTTGATAAGATCAAGATCGTACAGCTCCTTGATGAAATCGGCGTCGACTATGTAGAGGCTGGAAATCCCGGTTCGAACCCGAAGGATCTTGAGTTTTTCCGTGAGATCTCCAATCTCTCACTGAAGAAAGTCAAGCTCGTAGCCTTCGGAGCGACAAGAAGAAGAAATATTGACGTTACCGAGGATGCCAACCTTGCATCTCTGATTCAGGCTGGCACTGATTACGTCTCCATATTCGGAAAAAGCTGGGACTTTCAGGTAACCGATATCATACGGACCACCCTTGAAGAGAACCTTGCCATGATCCGTGACACCATCGGATACATGGTCAGTCAGGGCAAGGGAGTTATCTTCGATGCCGAACACTTCTACGATGGATATATCGAACACAGAGAGTATGCACTGGAAACGGTGCTGGAGGCTGCCAGGGCAGGTGCACAGTCCATAGCGCTGTGTGATACACGGGGCGGTACGATCCCATCGATCATCGCCGATGCGACCAGGGAAGTCGTTGACCTCCTTGAGAGTGATTATCCCGATCTGATTATCGGGATTCATACCCATAACGACATTTCCTGTGCAGAAGCTTCGAGCCTCCTGGCTGTGGAAGCTGGTGCACGGCAGGTGCAGGGAACCTTTATCGGGTTCGGAGAGCGTTGCGGAAATGCCAATCTGGCGACCATAATTCCTTCTCTTCAGCTGAAGCTCGGTTTTGATGTGCTCACACCGGAAGAACTCTCCCGCCTCACCTATACGTCGCACGCGATCGCCGAAATTTCCAATATCTCGATCCCGCATGGAACTGCCTATATCGGACGTAGTGCGTTCACCCACAAGGGAGGAATGCACATCGATGGGGTGTCGAAGAATCCTAAGGCATTCGAACATATCGCGCCCGAGGATGTCGGCAATGAGCGCAGGTTTCTCACCAGTGAGGTGTCAGGTCGTTCGACCATTCTCAAACAGATTCAGAAATATGCTCCTGACCTCGATAAGAATGCTCCTCAGACTACGCACATCATCGATAAGCTCAAGACACTGGAGATGGAAGGGTATCAGTTCGAGGGTGCAGAAAGTTCGTTCGAACTGGTCATCGCCAAGGAACTGGGCAAGTATACCCCCTTCTTTTCGCTCGACCATTATCGCACCCTCGGTGAGATGCCTCCAACAGGGGATGCGGAGACCAGTCACACTGCTGTGGTCAAAGTGTTTGTGAACGGTCAGAGTGCTATAGAGGCAGCTCAGGGAGACGGACCTGTTCATGCCCTCGATAAAGCTCTTAGAGGGGTTCTGGAGACTTTCTATCCCTGTCTTGCTCAGATCCGACTGACCGATTACAAGGTTCGTGTCCTCGATTCGATGCATGCCTCTGCTGCGAAGGTCAGGGTACTGATTGAAACAAGTGAAGAGGAAATGTCATGGTCAACGATGGGTGTCTCCACCGACATCATCGAAGCCAGCTGGTTGGCTCTTGTTGATTCCATAGAATATAAACTGATGAAAGAGGGGGTCATTCCCGCCTCAGATCATACCAAAGGAGAATAGTGTGAAGCTCAAAATTGCAGTAGTTCCCGGAGACGGGATTGGTCCAGATATCATCACCGAAGCACTCAAGGTGCTCGGGGAAGTGGGAATGAGATTCGGTCATCGTTTCGATTTTTCCTTCTATCTTGCAGGTGGGGCAGCCCTCGATGCGGTAGGAGAGCCTCTGCCTGAATCGACCGTCCTCGGTTGCAGGGACGCTGATGCGATCCTCCTCGGTGCAGTGGGCGGTCCCGCATGGGATCATCTGGAAGGAAGACTGAGACCTGAGCAGGCACTTTTAGGACTGAGAAGCCAGATGGGACTGTTCTGTAACCTGCGTCCCGCTGTCCTCCATACGGAACTATCCTCTGCCTGTCCTCTGAAGCCTGAAATCATCGGAGACGGACTTGATATCATGGTGGTGAGGGAACTCACCGGTGGAATCTATTTTGGTGAACGCGGGATCACTGATGATGGTGAGAGTGCCTTTGATACGATGACCTACTCGGTCGATGAGGTGAAACGGATCGCGAAGATCGCTTTCGAAGCCGCGATGAAACGGGGTAAGAAACTGTGCAGTGTGGACAAGGCGAATATCCTTGAGAACTCACGTCTGTGGAGACGCACTGTAGTGGAAGTCTCTCAGGAGTATCCTGAGGTTGAACTGACTCATATGTATGTCGATAACGCAGCGATGCAGCTTGTGAGAGATCCTGGCCAGTTCGATGTGATAGTGACGACGAACATGTTCGGCGATATACTCAGCGACGAAGCAAGTATGATCACCGGAAGTATCGGTATGCTCCCTTCCGCATCTCTGAATGCCGATAATTTCGGTATGTATGAACCGATCCATGGCTCTGCACCCGATATCGCAGGAAAGGATATGGCTAACCCGATCGCAACTGTTCTTTCATGTGCCATGATGCTTCGCTATACCTTTGATCTCAACTCTGAAGCTGAAGCAATGGAGAAAGCTGTCACTGAGGTGCTTGCCGCCGGATACAGGACAAAGGATATTCATACTGAAGGAACGAAGCTGGTAGGAACCAGAAAGATGGGAGACCTTATTGCCGAGGCAGTGAAGAGCCAGAAGTGACAAAAACACTGGCCAGTTATGCTCTGCACACCGCTAGCGCCTGACTGTCCACAAATCGATAGATGGTATCGCTGAGACACGATGTCAGCGAGCTCGCCCTTGAAATCCTAAGGTCTGAGGGAGTTCTCATAGGCCTCAGGTTGTGGAGCAAAGAAATGCGAAGTGACAACATGAAAAAAGGGGTAGCACGAACCCCGCATAGATCGCTTATGAAGGCTCTCGGTCTTACCGACCGCGAGATTAACGGACCTCTGATCGGAATTGCGAATTCAGCCAACGAGATCATTCCCGGTCATGTGCACATCGACAGAATAGTCAATGCAGTCAAGGCCGGTGTCCGCCTGGCCGGCGGCACTCCCATAGATTTCGGCGTGATCGGTGTCTGCGACGGTATTGCAATGGGCCACAAGGGAATGAAATACTCTCTTGCTTCCCGTGAACTCATTGCCGATTCGATCGAGATCATGGCTACAGCTCATCCTTTTGACGGCCTTGTGCTCGTTCCTAACTGTGACAAGATCGTGCCGGCCATGCTTATGGCTGCAGCCAGAATCAACATTCCTACGATCGTGGTCAGCGGAGGCGCAATGCTTGCGGGCCACGTTCCTGGAAATAAGGGCTGCGCGATTGACCTCACCACCGCCTTTGAGGCGGTTGGTGCCCACGACGCAGGAAAGATGAGTGACAGTGAACTCCTCGATATCGAGAACTATGCATGTCCCACCTGCGGTTCCTGTTCCGGGATGTTCACTGCCAATAGCATGAACTGCCTGACAGAGGCCCTCGGAATGGGCCTACCCGGAAACGGGACAATCCCTGCTGTGTATGCTGAGCGAGATCGGCTTGCTAAAGAAGCCGGCTACCGGATAATAAGCCTGGTGGAAGAGGGGATCACCCCGAGCCAGATCATGACCACCGAAGCTTTCCAGAATGCACTCGCCGTTGATATGGCCCTAGGCTGTTCCACAAACAGCATGCTGCACCTCCCTGCAATCGCCCATGAAGCAAAGGTAGACCTGGATATCTTCATGGCCAATGAGATCAGTGCGCGAACCCCAAATCTCTGTCATCTGGCTCCTGCAGGACCTCATCATATTGAAGACCTGTATGCTGCCGGAGGAGTCATGGCAGTGATGAAGGAGTTGACTAAAAAGGACCTGATCAACACAGAATGTCTCACTGTAAGCGGTAATACTGTGGATGAACAGATCAGGAATGCAGTTAATTATGACCGGCAGGTCATTCGTCCGGTTGATTCACCGTATAGTGAAACAGGAGGTATAGCCGTTCTCAGGGGAAATCTTGCCCCGGACGGTGCTGTAGTGAAACGTTCTGCTGTCGCTCCGGAGATGATGAGGCATTCGGGCCCCGCACGTGTCTTCGAATCAGAAGAGGATGTGGCATCAGCGATCAGTAGAGGGAAGATTAATAAGGGTGATGTCGTGGTCATTCGGTATGAAGGACCCAAGGGCGGACCCGGAATGAGGGAGATGCTCGGACCTACGGCCGCAATAGCCGGACAGGGTCTCGATAAAGACGTCGCTCTCATCACAGATGGGCGGTTCAGTGGTGCGACCCGCGGGGCTTCCATCGGACACATCAGCCCGGAAGCGGCTGAGGGTGGGATGATCGCCTTCGTAGCAGAGGGAGATATCATAGAGATTGACATCAATGCAGGCACACTCAACCTCCTTGTGGATGACAAGGAGATAGCCAAGAGGAAGGAAGGCTGGAAACCCAAGGAAGCACCCATCAGGGATGGCTACCTTGGACGATATGCGAAGCAGGTTACCAGCGCATCGACCGGAGCAGTGTTCAAAAGTTGAACGTCGGAGGAATACATACATGAAATTATCAGGTGCAGAGATTATTGTTGCATGTCTTAAAGAACAGAAAGTGGATACGATTTTTGGTTTTCCCGGTGGGGCAGTGCTTCATATCTATGACGCATTGTACAAACACAGACATGAAGTGAACCACATTCTCACTTCCCATGAACAGGGTGCTGCTCATGCAGCTGACGGATATGCCCGCACAACAGGGAAGGTCGGTGTCGTGTTCGCGACAAGCGGTCCCGGTGCGACAAACCTCGTGACCGGTCTTGCCACAGCCTACATGGATTCGGTTCCCGTGGTGGCCTTTACCGGGAATGTCCCGACCAATCTGCTTGGAAAGGATAGTTTCCAGGAAGTGGATATCGCAGGAATCACTATGCCTATCACGAAGCACAACTACATCGTGAAGGATGTGAATGACCTTGCTCCAGTTATCCGGGAAGCCTTCGAGATCGCACGCAGCGACAGACCCGGACCAGTTCTCATTGACATCCCCAAGGATGTGACGGCTCATGAAACCGAGTATACCCAGGTCGAGATAGACACGACACCCAAGACAGTGAACCGCTACAGTGAGAAAGATATCGACAAGATCGTGAAGATGCTCAAAGAGGCGAAACGGCCCATGGCCTACATCGGAGGCGGTGCCATCATCAGTAAAGCTCAGGAAGAAGTGAAGACCTTCCTTGATACCTACGATATCGCAGCCGGAGTATCGCTGATGGCCTACGGGGTCATCGATCAGGATAACGAACGGTTCACCGGAATGATAGGGATGCACGGTTCAAAGGTTTCCAACCTGGCAGTATCACACTGTGACCTCCTCATAGTGATCGGAGCCCGTTTCTCGGACCGTGTCGTCTCCAAGGAGAGCGAGTTCGCCAAGAAGGCGAAGATCCTTCAGATCGACATAGATCCTGCAGAGATCAATAAGAACATCATTACACACCATAACGTTATCGGTAATATCAAGGATATTCTCGCTCAGCTGAACGATCGAGTCTCATCGCCTGTCAGCCACAGTGAGTGGATGAAGGAAGTGGCCCAACTGAAGATAGATCACCCTATTCGTGTAAGCGGTGAAGCAAAACGTCCTTATGAGGTGCTTAAGGCTCTCAGTAACGTCGCTCCTGAGAATACAGCTATCGTTACTGAGGTCGGTCAGCATCAGATGTGGGCTGCCCAGTATTATCGTCACACACCGAAGGGTAAATTCCTCACTTCCGGTGGTCTTGGTACTATGGGGTACGGGACAGGTGCCTCAATGGGAGCACAGTTCGGTGCACCCGAGCGCCGTGTGGTGAATGTCGCAGGTGATGGTTCGTTCAAGATGAACTGTAACGAACTGGCGACTATCTCACGCTACGGAATTCCTGTCATCATCCTCGTGATGAACAATCATACACTCGGTATGGTACGGCAGTGGCAGACGTTCTTCTATGACAATCGGTATGCTGAGACAACACTCGACACAGAGATAGACTGGGTCAAGCTTGCTGAGGCATACGGGGTCAAGGGAATGAGGCTGAACAAGGATGACGATCCCGCAGAGGTCCTCAAAGCAGCGTTCGATCTCAAAGCTCCTGTGGTCATCGATTGTGAGATCGGTATCGACGACAAAGTGTTCCCTATGGTCGCCCCAGGAGCAAGTATCGAGGTTATGATTGATGACGAGGTAGAGTAAGTCTTGTCCCGCGAATGATACGTATTAATTCATGAGAGGGTGAGCTGTACAGCTCACCCTCTTTATTGGAATAATAGTTCTATTTTAGATGAAAAAAATACAGCATATCCTACACTATGCTGTATGTGTAATGAGACTCAAGATGCGATCCGAACGTACTCACCTAAAAGATCGAGCTGAGAAAACCTAGTTTTCAGTAGGGTAGTTATTTTCAGCGTAAATAATTACATCAGAAACTTTCATGTCAAGAACTGATGCGATCTTCTCGATGGTTTCAATTCGGGGAACACATCTTCCCGATTCAATAAAATACAGCTGACTCCTGGAAATTCCGGTTTTTGCCACCAGTTTGTCCTGCGAGTAGCCTCCCTTCAAACGAAGGTCCCTAATTGCTTTTCCCATATCCATGTTATAACAATACCTATAATAGAAACGCTTGTAAAGAGTTATTTTGCACAAGTGCCTGATGATGCTGAATAAATGATACTTATGATTGCATGCCTTACAGCGTAAAGAGCGCCTTGTGCAGGCCTGCAGAATGCCTCCGGTATTCCGCTATATCGAGGTAATGACTACCAATATACTCTCATGCCTTTCAGTAATGCAGCCGATATCTCTGAGATGAAGCTTCATGTAATTGGTAGAATTGTGCTAATAATTTACACAGAAGGTGAAGCCTCTGTCAATGAAGAGTCTATCTGTTCTGATTCTTTCACGCGTACAATCGTTCAACGAGGTTCCAGATAACCATGAACAGTCCACTCAAGAGGATCGTCTTGACGGGCGTTAGTTTTCCCCTCAAAAGCAGGAGAACTCCCCCAGTGAACAGCAGGAGGGCAAGTACTGTGCCTGAGAAGGCCGATTTCCCGGTGAACAGGGCTTGGGTGAATATCCCGATACCGGCGGTAGCGATGAGCGAGACTACCGTGGGTTTGAGTCCCCAGAGGATCCCCTTCATTACAGAAAGCTCTCTGTATCGGTAGTAGATCACTGCAAAGAATAAGGCAAGGACAAGGGGACCTGTCACCACTGAGACTGTAGCAATCACTGTGCCGGCTATTCCCCCCATCTGTGTACCGACAAAGCTTGCCATGTTCAATGCGATAGGACCGGGGGTCATCTGTGATATCGTAATGATGTCACTGAACTGTGTCATGGTCACCCAGCCTCTCACATCGACCACCTGACGCTGTATCAGAGGGAGGGCGGCATAGCCGCCACCGAAACTGAGAATGCCCACCTGAAAGAAACTAATGAACAATTCAACATAGATCATGCCTGACCTCTTTTGTCACTAGCAAGGTAGTGTATGAGACCGCTGATGATGCCGAAAGCGATGACTAAAAGAATATTGAGCTGTAGGAAGTACGACAAGATGAAAGCAACTACCATAATGGTGATACTGATTATGTCCTTTTTCCGTGTTATCGTTCTTGCCATCACGTAGACCGCATGTAGAATCACTGCAGAAACTCCAACTCTCATGCCTTCAAGGAGGTCCTGAATAAGTGAATTGTCTTTCACCCATTCATAGACGAGTGA
>JAFGUP010000139.1 GCA_016938475.1 Sphaerochaetaceae bacterium | reverse complement strand
TCTGTCAGAAAGTCTCTCAATACATTGCCGGTGACACTGATCGTGTCCAGTCCCTCCTTCATTCGCTGTAGGGAGAGTCGTGTCGCTTCCTTCAAAGAGAGGATTCTGATGTCAAGTCCTGCAGTATCATGATCCTTCAGGTATCTTTTAACCTTCAAGGCCACCTGCGCATCGTGTGCCCGTTCGCTATCGAGCCAGAATATCGCAGGAGATCCGGTGGCGGCTGCTCGCTTCACAGCAAGGCCGACCCAGTCTCGTATCGGCTGATCCTTCGCCTGACACATCCTGAAGATATCTCCGGTGGCAACCTTCTGGGACATCAGGGTCTTACCTGTACTGTCTTCGATGATGACCGTCCCGTCAAACGGGATCTCGAAGGTCTTGTCATGTGACCCGTACTCTTCTGCTTTCTGGGCCATCAGGCCGACATTGGAGACATCCCCCATCGTTCTGGGATCGAACGCTCCATGGGTTTTACAGAATTCGATAGTCTCCTGATAGATCCCTGCGTAGGACCGGTCCGGGATCACTGCTTTCATATCCTTGAGGTTTCCGTCAGGTCCCCACATCTTTCCGGAAGAGCGTATTGCGGCCGGCATCGATGCATCGATGATGATGTCACTCGATACGTGCAGGTTCGTGATCCCCTTATCGGAGTTCACCATAGCAAGCTCGGGCCGCATCTGATAGCACTCCTCGATCTTCATCAGGATCTCCCGCTTCATATCAGCATCGAGATTATCAAGTCTTCTCAGGAGGTCTGCCATTCCGAGACGGGGGTCAGCTCCAAGTTCGTTGAGTTCCTGCGCGTATTGTTCGAATACCGGTTCAAAGAATACCGATACCGCATGACCGAAGATGATCGGGTCGGAGACCTTCATCATCGTCGCCTTCAGATGGAGAGAGAACAGGACATCCTGATCGTTAGCCTCATTGATCTGACGGGCGAAAAAGGCACGTAAATCAGAGGCACTCATCACGGCTGAGTCCAGAATCTCCCCTTTCTGCAGGCTCAATGCATCTATCAGAGTGGTGGAAGATCCATCCTCTGCGGTGAGTACAGCGCGTACCACAGTCTCTGTTTCCACGGTGACAGACTGCTCTGAGCCATAGAAGTCTCCACGCTGCATACTTGCCACGTGAGTCTTTGAATTCGGATCCCACGCTCCCATGGAGTGGGGATGCTTTTTCGCATAGTTCTTTACCGAGTTGGGTGCCCGCCTGTCGGCATTGCCCTCCCTGAGTACCGGGTTCACCGCACTTCCCTTGATGGCATCGTATCGTTCCCGGATACTCCTTTGCTCATCGGTTGCCGGTACATCGGGATACTCGGGCAGAGCATACCCTTTGAGTTGGAGTTCGGCGATCGCAGCTTTCAGCTGAGGAACTGATGCACTGATGTTGGGAAGTTTGATGATGTTGGCATCCTTTTCCTGTACCAGGTTTCCCAGGATCGTCAGGTCGTCATCGACCCGCTGTTCCTCGTCGAGGAATTCAGGAAACTGGGAAATGATCCGTCCGGCAAGAGAGATATCTTTTAATTCCACATGAATATCTGCAGGGGCTGTAAATGCCTTGATGATGGGAAGGAGGGATGCAGTGGCAAGAGCCGGTGCCTCATCTGTCTTCGTGTACACGATGGTTGGATTCATGTGTTACCTCTTTTTTGTAGTGTTCTGATAGGTATGTATCTGTACAAGCTGTGAAAACCTGCACCTTCGTGCGTTGCTTAAGGCAGACTCATCCTGAAAGGACGCGACTATGATCTAACGATGCACAACAACGTTTCAGATGTGCGGTGTGCGCAGATACATGCACAGGTATACTAGCAGAAGCTGAAGGATTTGGGAAGTCTGGGCAGGCTGGGGTATCATTCTTCCGTGATTACAATACCTCTCACCTGAGGCTCTTGCAAAATAGCAAAAGCTTGGTAATTTCTCCTGTCCCAGGCGCTCGGGAGCGCTCTTGGGTGCACAGAACTGTCTGAAACATGTCCAAGTCGGGCAAAATATATGGAAATGGACCTGACAATCCTCTGTAATGTTATTAGCAACAACAACATAAGGGGGAGAGCAGGTCCATGAAAAGCATAACAGAAATCCTTGGCGGTTGCCAGATGGTATTCGGTATTTCTTACGA
>JAFGUP010000138.1 GCA_016938475.1 Sphaerochaetaceae bacterium | reverse complement strand
TCTTTTTCATGTGATGTCTCCTGAAACGTATATATGCTATAGTAGTATATATAAAGGTGTAATGCAACAAGGAATTTGTAATAAAGGTTTAAAGATGCCAATTCAGCCTTGATACCATCCCCTTCTCTGCCGGTATGCCTGGTATAGAATGAAGGGCTCTAAACTGATTAACCTGAACTCTTTGGAATTCATTTCTATCCTGCTGAGGAGAGAAGATAGACGTACGGGACCCTCTGGCGGGCCTTCGGTGGACAAGTGTTGCTCAGCTCACGAACTAGCGGATCTCCCCTTTGTCCTGGCAGGGGTTTTCCTGTGCCCGCCTGATTCTCAGGTATGGTGATACTTTTCACTGCAGAGGCCTTTCTCATTTTTCCATATCTCCTGTCTTAAGTTTTCTTGAATTTGGTGGTGGAAATCAATCACGATATGCAGTATTATTTACATATAAACATGATGAAGGGGCTACCCCGAAGGAGATGTACATGAAAAAAGGTATCGTGTTGATTATGTTGATCGTGCTTCTTATGACTCCAGTTTTTTCTGCACCGAAGAATAATGGTGTGGGTGTTGGACTTACTCTCGGATATCCTACCGGGGTTACCATGAGATACGGAATGGATGATTTCAGAGTCCTTGGTAATCTGACCTGGAATTTCGGCAGTGGTTTCTATCTTGATGCAGGAGCCCTATACGATGTCACGGAGGTTGAACTCGGTGAGATTCCTCTGATCATCAACGGTGGGGCTCTTCTCGGCCTTGGTATCAATAACAGCGATTTCGCCATGAGCGTGAACGGTGTGATCGGTGCCTCGTATTATATGAATGAATACCCGGTTGAGATCTTTTTGAACCTCGCACCGGGAGTTGCTATCCTTCCTGATATGGGAATGAGCTTCAAGGGCGGCTTCGGTGCCCTGTGGTACTTCGAGTAGAAGATCCTCACGCAGCTAAGCCTGTGCGTAGCTGATACACGAATCAACAAGGGAACGGGGAACTGCGACATGGAGCGCAACCCCGTTCTCTTTATATTCTGTGGAGAGAATCTCTGCCTGCTCATGCAGAAGTGACAGCAGTCTTCCTTCCCCATAGGGTAGGAGCAGGTTCATCTCGAGTGAGCGGGCGAACACGGCCTCTTCTATACGAGAAAGCAGGGTCTCATATCCAAGATGCTCTTTTACACTGATCTCAACGACATCTGCAAGTTCGTGTTTCATTCTCTGATAGACAAACTGGTTTTCGATCGCATCTATCTTGTTGATGACGTTGATAGTAGGTGTATCTGTTATCTCAAGGTCATGCAGGACCTGCCGAGTCGTCTCGTAGCAGGCAAGCGGATCGGGATGGCTGGCATCAATAACATGGATGAGTACATCGGCAAAAGTTACCTCTTCAAGGGTGCTCTTGAAGGATTCAACCAGATGGTGCGGCAGGTTCTGGACAAAGCCTACAGTATCGCTGACGAGGACAGATCTCCCTGAGGGCAGTACAATATTCCTGGTAACCGGTTCAAGGGTGGCAAAGAGCTTGTCCTCCACATGAATATCGCTGTCGCACAGGGAGTTCAGGAGAGAGGATTTGCCCGCATTGGTGTAGCCCACAACAGCGACAAGACTCTTGGAGCTGTCGAGCCTGTTCTTCCGCTGAACACTTCGCTGCCTGCGTACCACAGCCAGTTCCTTCTCTATCCTGTTGATCCGATCCCTCACCAGGCGCCTGTCAACCTCAAGCTGTTTTTCCCCCTCACCACGGGTTCCCTTGGCTCCTCCCCTCTGGCGGGACAGGTGTGTCCACGCTCTGGTCAGGCGGGGAAGGGAATAGAGTGCGTAGGCAAGATCGGTCTGCAGTCTGGCCTCGCGGGTCCGTGCATGGTCGCTGAAGATCTGAAGGATAACCTCTTCGCGGTCTATGACCGCACAGGAGAGGATCTGTTCAAGGTTGCGCTGCTGACGGGGAGAGAGAAAGGTGTCGAAGACGACTATCTCCGCTTCGCTGTCTTCAACCAGTTCCCTGAGCTGTTCCGTCTTTCCCTGTGTGATGTAGGTTGCCGGGGATATGTCCCGGACCGGGTAGATCTCGACCGACAGGCACTCAAGACCCATCGTGTCGGTCAGGGCAGTGATCTCCCCCATTCTGATTTCTATGACAGACTCCATATCGCCACTATATCGCGGTACGATGGTCAGAGCCTTCAGTTTGCTGGTGTGTAGTTCTATCAGTTAGTGTGCCTCCGCATGAAAGAAACTATAGGTAGTGTTATCTTTGTTGTCAATATGTGCTATACTCACCGCGCAATACGGAAAACATACCAACAGGAGATGTTATATGGGTTTGAACTGTGGCATAGTAGGACTACCGAACGTAGGGAAGTCGACGATTTTCTCAGCGCTTTCATCAGCACCGGCGGAGGCTGCGAACTACCCCTTCTGCACGATAGATCCCAACGTAGGCATGGTGAGCGTGCCTGATGAACGTCTGGATACGATCACAGAGCTCATTCCTACCCGCAGGGTCATTCCCGCGACCGTCGAGTTCGTCGATATCGCAGGGCTTGTTGCAGGTGCAAGCAAGGGGGAAGGTCTTGGTAATCGCTTTCTTGCATCAATCAGGGAAGTCGGTGTCCTGATCCATGTCGTTCGGTGCTTCGAGGACCCCGACATCACTCATGTCAGCGGAAAGATAGATCCCGCTGGTGATATAGAAACCATCGATATAGAACTGGCACTCGCCGACCTCGAGACTGTCGAGAAACGACTTGCAAAGACCAGTAAATCAAGCAGAGTGGACAAGGAAGCCGCAAAGGCGGCCGCTGTTATGCTTCCTCTCCTTGAGAAGATGAAGAGTGGATTGTCCGAAGGGCAGGGGGTGAGGACACTCGGACTCGATGAGGATGAACTGGCCCTGATCGCTGATATGCATCTCATCACGACAAAACCTGTCATCTACGTATGTAATGTCGATGAGAGCGCCATTCATGAAGAGAACGAGTATGTGGCAACTGTCAGAAAGATCGCTCAGGTGCAGGGGAGTGAGGTTGTTGTCATCTGTGGAAAGATTGAAGCAGAGATAGCCTCTCTCGAAAGCGAAGAGGAGAGGAGGGAGTTCCTCGAAGCAGAGGGGTTGACCGAATCGGGACTCAATGCACTTATCCATAGCGGGTACCGGACACTCGGATTGAGAACGTACTTCACTGCAGGAGAGGATGAAAACCGGGCATGGACGTTCCATGCCGGCGACAAGGCCCCTCAGGCTGCCGGTGTGATACATACCGACTTCGAAAAGGGTTTCATCAAAGCTGAAGTCTACTCCTTTGAAGATCTTGTGACCTATGGAAGTGAACAGAAGGTGAAGGAGAATGGAAGGCTCAGACTCGAAGGTAAGCAGTACGAGGTTGCCGACGGAGACATTATGCATTTCAGGTTCAATGTCTGACCCTCACTTGCATCTTTCTTCACATACTACCACTCCGCGTAGAAACTGACAGGCTCACCAAGCAGCAGGATGTCAATGAGTGGAATGTCAAACCTGATGGTGTTTGAACTCTCCATGACCCCTCCTTCTGAAGCGAGGATCCTTCCCGGAGTGTTGAGCCTGAGACTGATGACGCTCTCATCGATAGCAGGAGGACCTTCTTCACCGAGGATATACATGATCATCTCGAGATACTCCGCCTCACTCATTCCCACATTATAACGGGGACCGAAGGTCTCGAAGTTCTCATCGGCCATGAAGGGGACTATCCGTTCGAGTTCCGGATAGTTATCGAGATCGAGGTAGAAGCTCATTCTCGTCCTGCTTCCCTTCTTTGTGATAGTCAGCAGAGACTGCTCCTCACGGTCATTGAGATCCTTCAGCAGTTCCTGAAGGGAACTGAAGGTGAAGTCGATGAAGTAATTGGTATCATTGATCTGCATTGCATCGACGAAGTCCGTGCTCTGTGCTGCATCGAGTTCGGTGACGAAATCCTCTACAGCGGTTTCCAGGATCGGCTTCTCCTCGAGGTCGGGGTCGAACGGCTCGAAGTCTTCGAGTACCCTGACGAAGAAGTCATAGACACTGAGGTCGGTTGTTGCCCAGCCCGATTGTGTGGAAGTGAGGCTGATGCCCTGCTGCATGACACACCCGCTGAGGGTGAATATCAGGATGATTGCTGCTGCTATCAATGGAATCTTCTTCATAGTTCCCTTCCCTTCCTTCTTACCGTGTACTGTTTCATAACCTAAAGTATCGCGCACAAGAGTGCAAGAGCCTCTTTCAGACTTCCTCCACCATCACCCGCGAACCCATCGTATAGAGGAGGAGATCGTGTTCATAGGGAACCACTGACTCGTCGCTCAGCACAACACGTGCCGATTCCTCATCGAGTCTGTTGAGCACGTCGATGGTGTAGGACAGGTGAACAACGGGAGTGTCTAGCGTGTCACGCAGGTAGCACAGTCCCTGATGAAGCTCCACATAGCTCAGGATGAGAGGCAGATACTCTTCCTTGTCCGTGTCACGATACATCTTGTTAATAAACTCTTCCTGCAGGACAAAGGTATCATCCTGTGCTTTGAAATCTGTTACTTTCATATACTCATCACATTCAAGAAAGAAATCCGCTGCCGTCATCCCGAGTACTTCCACTACCCGGATAAACCACATCACAGCCTCTCCTTTTGTATAGAAGATGTCACAGCCGCGCCTGATCGCCTGTGCTGTTTCGATCTCTGATGCACTCATCGTGGTCGTCTCTTTCACTTCGTAGGGAGAGTCTATCTCGTACTGCAGTGCGAAGGTATCCCTGCGGTCATAGATTTCGGTTCCCGGCAGGAGGCTGAGGGTGAAGATGTCGAGGTTGCTCGGTCTGAGATGTACTGCATACTCAACACTCTCTTTGAAGGAATCAAGGGTGTCGCCGGGAAGGGCTATGATGAGATCAAGACCGAAGACGATGCCGTGGCGGTGGAGAAGCGAGACTCCCCGGTGGAATCTGTCGGGTGCGAAGGCACGGTCCACCTGCTTCATCACCTCTTCATTACTGCTTTGCAGACCGATCTGGAGGCTGCAGGTGAGACCGCTGAACTGCTCGACAGTAGATTCATCGAGCAGTTCCCCCCTCACTTCAAAGGTATAGTGGATATCTTCAGGGCTGTGTTCTTTCAAAAAGGAGAGGATCCGGTGTGTCCTCTCCTTTTCAAGGTTGAAGGTGGGATCAAGGATGAAGACACTGGTAACCTCAATGCTGATGATAGCCTGCAGCTCCTTTTCGAGACGCTCGAACGGGTAGGATCGTACCCGTCTGTTCCCCCGAGACTCAGCACAGAAAGAACAACGGAACGGACATCCTCGTGTCATTTCCCAGAGAACCCCCGGATAGGCAGGCAGCGAGTCTGACAGAAACAGAAGGGGGGAGTGAAGAGATTCGAGGTCCGCCTCATAGGCTGGCACGAGCAGAGGTCTTTTTTCAGAGTAGATACCTGCCCCCTGAGGTTCCTTCCCGTCCCTGAGATCCTTGAGAAATCTTCGTACCGTGGTCTCTCCCTCCCCGATGATGAGGTACTGTACGCCTCGTGCGATAAGCTCCGCTGGCGAGGAAATCACGTCGGGACCACCTGCGATGATCATTGTGTCAGGGCAGAGGTCCCGGAAGACGTTCAGGTAGTGATACATCCACTCTCTGTTGAACAGATAGAGACTGATGGCAAGGATATCAGGTGAATTGAGAGCATCTTCCTGTGCCGAACGTGCGGGGTCATCAGTGTCTCCATAGAAATGGCGGAGTGAAGCATCATAGGTGCTCACAAGGTCATCATCGGTTCTGATAGCCGTATAGATACTCATTGCACCCATGGGGAAGGCAAGAGGAGAGTGCTCGATACTCGCCGAAATGATGAGAATCTGTGATATCTTCATCGTATCTTCACCTCACCGAGCACTGCCAGTGCACGGACAGTTACCTCCGGACACCTGTGGGCATCCTCCTCAGGTTGATCCTCTCTTCTGCGGTAGGTGCGTTTCACACTGCCCAGCAGGGGAGTCTCCTGAACTGTGAGCTGACACCCTTCGGGAAGAGAGATGGTAATCTCACCGAATATTGCAGTAGCATCAATGAAGAGCGCATCCTCACAGGAAGATGTTGACCCGTCAAACCTCACTGAACCGAAGAGGGCGAACAGAACCGAGCCGTCACTGATTGCCTCCTCGATCCTGTAGGTGCGGGAATTGAAGAGAGCCGAGTAGGTTCTCAATTTCTTATCATGAGCATTTCCTGAGTTCCTCCATAGCAGAAGAGTGACAGCAAGAGAAAGAAATACGATGCCGGTGATGAGTTCTCCGACAAGCGGGAGCCCTCCTGTGACGAACAGGAGCAGTACTGCGGATGCCGCGATCAGGGTGTTACGCCGGTCGGTTCCCCTTTCCACAGCTCTCAGCACTGTATACAGAAGAACCAGATAGAGCGGCCATAGCCTGAGGCCCCGAGGCAGTTCGTAACCCTTGGCCCTGAAAACAAGATACCCTGAAACGCTGAGAATCACAGCAATCAGCATGATACTTCTGTTTTTACCTGTCATATTCTGTATCATGCATGTATGTGAGAAGATATGTCAATCGTTGACAAAAGTTTGATGAGTCCCTATAACTGTACACCACGTCCCGTCCGATGATGCGGACAACATCGGTGCGACAGAAGGATGGTAAGCATGGCCAAGAAAACAGAGACACAGGAAAAGACTCTCATTATTGTCGAGTCCCCTACAAAAGCAAAGACGATACGGAAATTTCTTCCCTCGGACATGACAGTAATGGCCTGTAACGGACATATTCGAGATCTTCCTTCCAAGGATCTCGCAATCGATGTTGACAAAGATTATGAACCGAAATATGAGATATCGCGCGGGAAGGAAAAGATCATCAAAGAGCTGAAAGCACAGCTGAAGGATGCCGATACCCTCCTGCTTGCAACTGATGAAGACAGGGAAGGAGAGAGCATATCCTGGCATCTGCTTCAGGTGCTTCGTCCGAAGGTGCCTCACCGACGGATGGTGTTTCATGAGATCACGAAGAAAGCAATCACCAAGGCACTTGAACAGGGGCGGGAAGTCGACATGAATCTTGTCAACGCACAGGAGGCACGGCGGATCCTTGATCGTCTCTATGGATATACACTGTCCCCGTTTCTGTGGAAAAAACTCTCTATGCGGACTCTGAGTGCGGGGCGTGTACAGTCACCCGGTCTTCGTCTGATCGTTGAGCGGGAACGGGAGAGGATAGCATTCCGTTCAGGCACCTACTATGACGTCCTGGCCACTCTCAATGCAACAGAGCAGAGCGCACCCTCCTTCGAAGCGAAGCTGGAGGCAATCGGGGAGACTCGAATCGCTTCGGGAAAGGATTTCGATCCGGCCACAGGAGAGCTGAAAAATGGTAAGGTGGTACTGGTCGATGAGACTGCGGCAGAGGAGATTGCGAAGTTTGTGAAAAATGCTCCCTGGCGTGTGACCAGTGTCAGCGAGAAGGAGAAGAAGAGCAGACCGGCACCGCCATTTATCACCTCAACGCTTCAGCAGGAGGGCTCGAGAAAACTGAGACTCAGTGCAACCGAGACAATGCGTATTGCACAACGACTGTATGAGAATGGACTTATCACCTACATGAGAACCGATAGTCCCTCTCTCAGTGATGAGGCCATCAACGGCGCACGTGATGCAGTGACCGAGCTGTACGGACAGGAATTTCTCTCTGCCAGCCGGCGCGTGTACACATCCAAAGACGCACAGGCACAGGAGGCACATGAGGCGATCCGCCCTGCCGGGGATACCTTCGTTCATCCCGATGACTCGAAGCTGTCGGGCAAAGACCTCGCTCTCTACTCGATGATCTGGAAGCGTACACTCGCCACCCAGATGGCCGATGCTGTCAAGGCGACCACACGTGTGCGCCTCGAAGTCGGTGAATACCGTTTCTCTGCGACCGGGAACCGAATCGTCTTTCCCGGGTTTATCAGGGTCTACGTCGAAGGCCGGGATGACCCAGAAGCAGCCCTTGAAGATACCGAGCGGCTTCTGCCTCTATTGCGTGAAGATACCCGGATCGAAGTTCAGGAAGCTCAGAGTCAGAGACATGAGACAAAACCGCCGACCCGTTTCTCTGAAGCGACCCTTGTCCAGGAATTGGAGAAGAGGGGGATAGGCCGACCGAGTACCTATGCTGCCATCATCGAAAAACTTTACGAGAAGGAGTATATAGATCGGGAGAACAACGCCCTTATCCCCACCTTCGTGGGTTTTGCTGTTGTACAACTCCTCGAGAGGAATTTCGAGAAGGAACTCAATTACGATTTTACCAGCTCGATGGAGAGTATCCTTGACGATATCGCACGGGGTCAGAAGGATCGCAGAGGATTCCTCAAGGATTTCTACGAAGGACAGAACGGACTGAGGGAGAGGGTATCAGAGCGCCTCGATGCTGTCGACCACCTTGATGCGAAGCAGGTCGTTCTCACCAGTCTTCCCGACACCTATACCCTCATGGTCGGCAAGTTCGGTCCCTATATTAAAGATGAACAGCAGGACCTCAATGTATCAGTCCCCAAGGGCATATATCCCGGCACCATCACGGAACAGGATGTGGATCAGCTGTTTGCTCTGCGCAAGAGTGAGGGGGAAGATGATTCTCCCCTGTTCATCCACCCTGAGACGAAGGAGCCCATCTATCTCCTCACAGGACGTTACGGACCGTATTTTCAGGCGGGTAAGGTGAGCGATGAGAACAAGAAACCGCCCCGCGTCTCCATCCCCAGAGGAAAAGATGCCGATTCGATGAGTGAGGAGGACATCATCTTCCTGTTCTCACTTCCCAGGAGCATTGGAACCGACAGCAAGAGTGGAGAGGATATAAAACTGGGAGTGGGGCGATACGGACCCTATATAAGCTGCAACGGCACATTCCATTCGGTCAAGGATTTTGATACCCTGAAAACCATGAGCCGTGAAGAGGCCGAGCGAATCATCCACACAAGCCCCAAAGGGAAAGGTGGGAGAGCGAAGGCTGAACCCATCAAGAGCTATGGCGAAGTTGAGGGTAAGGAACTTGCCATATATGACGGCCGCTACGGGCTGTACGGCAAGTATGGAAAAGATAACTTCGCGTTGTCTCAGGACCTCAAGAAAGATGCCGAAGCGGCACAGGCCCTGAGTGTCGAAGATCTTCTTGAGATGTTCAAAGCCTACACTCCGAAAAAGAAACCGCGGAAGAAGTCCTGATCTAGTGATCAGCCTTATCAGCTGCGTGTGAACATTCCTGTTCTGATCCCTATGGCAGGAAACAGGAAGGTAATCCACAGCCCCGTAAGCAAATAGCGAATCAGGGCGACAAGAGCTGTGTCAGGCAGGAAGGCCTTTGCACCCTGGATCACGAGGAGAACGATGACTCCTGCACCATAGCGTGCCCATCGTTTTCCCGCAGTGGCCGTTGTCTCATAGGGATTTAACCGCTCGCTGAGGTGGAACCCGAGGTATCCGCTACCGGTGAGAATAAGTAGTTTCATCACATCAGTGTATCCTACGCTGTCAGCCAGTCCTGTTTCAAGAAGGACGGTGAGGATGAAGGCAGCGGTGGTGCTGATTGCTCCGGTCAGTAATGTGAACTTCATCATCCTCTGGCGGTCTTCCCACATCGCTTCGAAGCGGGGCAGCAGGAGGGTCGAACCAGTGATTCCCAGAGCAAGACCTCCAAAGACATCGATAGGCCAGTGCACCCCGAGATACATTCTCGATAGTCCCACAGCAAGGATTGCTATTGCCGAAAGGACAGAGACGATACGTTTTCTGTAGGTGAGCGACAATGCGCTGTAGAATGCTGCGGCCCCTGTGGTGTGCCCCGAAGGGAAGGAATACCCTGTCGCCGTCTCCAGCCGTTTACCTTTGATCTCCTCAAGGACCTGGAAGGGACGAGGAGCGCGGATGATTGCTTTCAGGAGCCCCATGGCTATCAGGGAGAGTGCAAGAGAGGAGAATATCGCAAACCCCCTCTTCTTGGACGAATTCCACACCAGATAGGTAATGAACAGAATAAAGACAGTCTCCTCACCGAGCATGGTAAGGGCCATGACGATGACATCGAGAGCCGGGGAAGATATTGAGCTGAAGAATTCCATGATAGCGATCTGCATGTGTAACCTCCTGTGAAGAAAACCTAGTATAGCAGAGAGCAACAGTACGAGGAAAGGGCAGAAACAGAGAAAGAAGGAAGTGGATTTCGTCACCTGCATAGAAGTCCTTCATTGAACAAACTGAGAGAATCCGGGTATACTCACTGCCATGATTGCCACATATATCAATGCTGTTTCCATCATCATCGGGTCCCTTCTCGGTCTTCTCATCAGAGGAAGACTCAGTGAGAAGTTCAAGGAAGTAGTCTTCTCCGCCTCCGGCCTCGTGACCCTCACTATCGGACTCTCCATGGCGATGCAGACCAATAGTTATCTTGTTCTACTCTTCTCCCTTGTCCTTGGGGGCTTTATCGGCTATCTGATAGGAATAGAGGACGGGATCCTCCGCTTCGGTGACTGGATCGAGAAGAGAAGTCCGAAGAAGGTGTCAAGTGAGGCCGCCATAGGCGGATCGGACTTCGCAAAGGGTTTCCTCAATTCATCGGTCCTGTTCTGTTCAGGAGCCATGGCCGTGGTCGGCTCGATAAGTGCGGGAACGGTGGGGGACTATAATCTGATCCTTATAAAATCGGTCATGGACGGAGCAATGGCCATCATCTTCACCGCTGCCTACGGTCCCGGTGTACTCCTTTCCGCCGGTTCCGTGCTCGTGTATCAGGGAATCTTTACAATCGGGGGAAGTGCTCTTGCGCCGCTGATGAAGGAAAGCGGACTGAACGAACTCTCTGCTGCGGGGGGGGTCCTCCTTCTGATGATAGCTTTCAATCTCATCGGGGTGAAACAGTTCAGGACTGGAAACTACCTTCCGGCACTTCTTCTTGCACCTCTGTTCGCCTCACTCGGAAAGATACTGAGTAATTCGTTGCCATTTCTGTAGGTATATCAGGAAGAGAGAAATTATCACCTGTTTTTTTCAAATGCTATTGACAAAAAATGGCTGAGAGTGTAATTTCTCCATGCTAGCACGAGGGTGTAGCGAAGCTGGTTATCGCGACGGCCTGTCACGCCGTAGATCGCGGGTTCGAGTCCCGTCACTCTCGCCTACTTACTGCTCCGGAATGTTCCGGAGCAGTTTTATTTTTTTACCCCTTCATCGGCTCTCAGGAAGCTGCCTTCCCGGGATGGATGAGGGTGTGGCCGTTCCGCCTCCCCGCAGGTTCGATGCGGTACACGGGATAGAGAGAGGACACTGACATGAAGATACTGGTTGGCATGAGTGGAGGCATAGACAGCTCTGCAGCGGCATTGCTCCTGCAACAGGCAGGTCACGAAGTGATCGGAGTGACCATGTCGATGTATGACCCTCACAACCCCGTTCTTGCCCGTATGACAGGAACAGCCTGTTTCGGACCGAACAGTACACAGACCATCGAAGAATCACGAGCTGTTTGCGATACCCTCGGTATTCCCCATCATGTGGTCGATCTGTCCCACGAGTTCCATCAGCACATCCTCGAAGATTTCAGCAGTGAGTATCTGGCCGGAAGGACACCGAACCCCTGTGTTCTGTGTAACCGCTACATCAAGTTCGGGGCCCTTTTCGATGCCGTCGAGCGGATGGGGATCGACTTCGACCGGTTCGCGACCGGACACTATGTCAGACTTGTCCCGTACGGTGATCGCCTGACCCTCGAAGTGGCTGCAGACGAGAAGAAGGACCAGAGTTACTTCCTCTACCGCCTGAAGCAGGAACAGCTGCGGAGAATCATCTTCCCCCTGGCCGGAAGGACAAAGGATGAGAACCGGAAGCTGGGTGCAGAGCATGGTCTTTTCCCCCAGGACAAGGGAGAGAGTCAGGACTTCTACAGCGGTCATTACAGCGATCTTCTGACGTGTGAACCTCTCGAAGGGGAGATACGGGACAGCAGCGGGAACGTCCTCGGTTCCCACCTGGGGTTCTGGAACTATACCATCGGACAGCGGAAAGGACTTGGTATCTCCTCTGACCGTCCTCTCTATGTCACCGCCCTTGATGCACAGAACAATATCGTCACGGTGGGGTACAAAGAGGACACTTTCAGTGAATATCTCACCGGCTATGACGCCACCTGGATGGCGATCGATGAGCTTACCGCAGAGATGCAGGTCACTGCAAAGATACGTTCCACCAGCCGACCTGAACAGGCCCTTATCCAACCTCTGGAGGGGAACCGGGTATCGGTCAGGTTCGCTACCAAACAGAATGCGGTCACTCCGGGCCAGTCTGTTGTCTTTTACAGCGACAGGAAGATCATCGGAGGAGCCTTCATAGCCGGATGAGGGTTCCCACAGCCTTTTTGGCTTGATTCATCTTTTCTCCTGTGATGTAATGGATACACACCATCAAGGGGGAACTTCATGAGACTCATTATCCAGAAGAACTATGACTCCATGTCAGCATGGACTGCGCGATACATAGCTGATGCCATTTCAAGACATCAGCAGCACTCTGACCGGCCGTTCGTGCTTGGTCTTCCCACCGGGAGTTCTCCTGTAGGGACCTACCGTGAACTGATCAGGCTTCATAGACACGAGGGACTGAGTTTCAGTAATGTCATCACTTTCAATATGGATGAGTACATCGGTTTGAAGGAGGACCATCCTCAGTCCTATCATCATTTCATGCAGGAACAGCTGTTTTCCCACATCGACATTAAAAAGGAGAACGTGCACCTGCCT
>JAFGUP010000137.1 GCA_016938475.1 Sphaerochaetaceae bacterium | reverse complement strand
GTTCTTTACTCTGGTGCAATCCAAATCTGGCAAAAGTGAAATGTTGGAAAAACAGGAGAAGAGCAGGAGAGATGATATGGTTTTTCGAACCGGGTATACACGGAGACTGGCTGATGGGACCATGTGAGAAGTCCAACAAAAAAGGGGTCATCACCGTATATGGATCACACAATAAGCAATCTCCCTGACCGGTAGATGACCTTCACCCCGTCTTCCCTTTTCTCAGCACGAATCACAGCGAGTTCTCTTACCATTCCCCGCTTCCCGCACACCAGCAGAAGGGTTCGTTCTCATGAGCACACACCGCGGGTACATCCTGAGACAGTACCTGCCACCTGAAGCTCTGTCACCGACAGGATATTACTGTATCGAGTAGCCGGCAACAAGAGAGATGGTGGAGTTGTAGAGAGAAACGGGAAATCCTGAGTCCTCAGCTTCCCGCCTGGTCAGTCCTCTCTGGTAGCGCAGATCAAGCGAGACCCCCCAGGGGGTGGAATACCCTACACCGGCCACTGCCGTCAGTTCTGCCCGATTGTAGTTGTCAAGGTCCACAGGCACTTCAGCGCTCGCACCCACAAGATAGCCTCCGGCAAGGCCTGCAATGAGGTAAGAGGAACCGGAGACTTCCAGATCAAAAGCGAGTCTTGCAAGAAGGGGGACCTGCAGATAGTGCATTCCCAGCTTTCCACCGGCATCTGCTCCGAGGAGGGCGTACTGGACACCTGAGCGTGCGAGGAGGCGTATCGCCTCGCTCTCATGTGACCATACAGGATACTCGGCATATCCTCCGGCAAGAGCCCCGACTATCGGGCTCGGGGATCGTCCCCGGTCGCCGTCCGAATCGATGGCGAGCATGTTGGTTGAGGCGATTCCGCCGTGAACACCATAGGACAGTACCGGCGAGCCGGTCAGAGGCGTGATGACAAGCAGAGAACACACACAGAGAAAGCACACGGTGAAAATCCTGCGGTTCATGGATTCTTCCTCCCTTTATGAAGCATCAGATGATACCAGCATACACCTGCAGTATACAGGGTGCAACTGGAAAGTCTCTGCAGAGCATATGGTCATGACAGCATCTGATCAGCGCTGGAGAAGAAAGCCCTGGCGGGACCGGCGCAGGTCGCACCTTCCCGCTAACCTGCATGCCCGCCCCTGCTCATCCTGGTTTTCAGACCGTGGATGCTTATTCTGATAAGTAGATAAACTCTCCGTTGATGTGGTCTGAGGTATCCACATACCAGTCCTGATGGTCTGCTCCATTCGAGCCTGCCCAGTCGGCAAAGTACCTGTATCCCTTGATGATCTGATCCCTCTCGCTGGGATAGTCCCACCTGATGGGCACATGAAGAGCCCAGGGAAGATTGGTAGAGGTCTTGTAGTATCTGCCTTCACCAGGAACGGAATCATCCTCGCCCTCTCCGATACCGGGGTTGTCCTCCTGCAGACCCGATGGGGGAAGGTCAGGATAGTGGACCTCCCGCACCTCATCGCTCTGTATCAGGAACAGGTCGTACGGGAGATTGCCGAGGGCCTCAGCCTTGAGAACGCCGTCAGCAAAGTACATGGTTCCCATAACGGTCGGTACCGGCTGCTGATTGCCCTCGATATCAGTGTTGATGATCGTCTGATCCGTATCAAACACCTCATCAAAGACATGAGAGAAGAAGCGAAGGACCGTTCCGTCCTCAACAGATTC
>JAFGUP010000015.1 GCA_016938475.1 Sphaerochaetaceae bacterium | reverse complement strand
GATGAGTACTAGTATGTCAAAGAAAAGCATTCAATCTACCCAGATTCTCCCTATCGGGATCTTCGTGGTCTGTTTCATCATCTTCAGTCTGTTCAGTCACTCGTTTCTGAGTCTGTACAACATGAAAAGTGTCATGGAACTTGTCACCTTCGTTGCCCTTCCCGCACTAGGCCTTGCCACCGTTATGTTGACAGGGTATTTCGATCTTTCCTTCGTGGGTGTCATCGGTGTCTCGAGCGTTCTGATGATCAGCCTAACTCATGCAGGTATGCATCCTGTGCCTGTGCTTCTTATCGCACTGGTCGCCTCCGTTCTGATGGAAGCACTGAACGGATTCCTGATCATCCGGTATAAAATCCACCCCTGGTTGTGTACCATTGCGACGATGCTTATTTATCTGGGTCTGGAGAAGGCTGTCAGCAAGGGAGACTACATCTCTCCACAGGGAGAATTTTTCAATGCAGTGCGGTTCAGCAATATCCTCGGATTCTCCGCTGTGATCTGGATCATGGTATTCACTGTTCTCGTCATGATCGTCATCATGTCGAAAACCGCTCTCGGCTCATACCTCTATGCTACCGGTGGTAACAGGGAAGCGGCAAAAAAGGTGGGGATAAACGTCGATAAGTATACCATTATCGCCTATTGCATAGCTGGAGTCCTCAGCTGGATCAGCTCGTTCTGTTATGTCGCCCAGCTCTCCGGCTACCCACCGGAAGCTGCCTACATCAATCAGCTCGAGGTCATTCTGGCGGTGTTCTTCGGTATGGCCCTCTCAAGGAAGGGAGTGATCAATATCTGGGGGGCCTTCCTCGGCGCGGCTTACGTGGGATTCCTTGCCAGTGGTCTGGGTCTTATGGGAGTCTCTTCCTACTGGATCAAGCTCGTTGAAGGACTGCTTGTCGTAATCGTCATTCTTGGGACTTCGATGAAGAACGGCTCCCTCGTACAGTTGGATTAGGAGAAGAGAGACCATGAAATCAGGTAATGTCAAAGCGTTCATCATGCTTATCGCTGTCATCTGTGTGATCGTGTTCTTCGCGCTGATACACAAGAGTTTTCTCTCTATCGAGAATATTGAAGAAGTGATCATGAGAGTGTCAGTCCTCGCACCGATCGCATTGGGTATCATGGTGGTTCTCATCGTGAAGGGAATCGATCTCAGTCCGGGTACGAGTATCGGCCTTCTTGGAATTCTTGCGGCCTCTCTCATTGAAAAGGGTTCACCCCTAGTCGGCGGACTGCTGTTCGCACTGTTATTCGCTCTTATCATCGGGAGTCTTAACGGATTGCTCATAGCGAGATTCAATATGAACCCGTTCATCACGACACTCGCGATGATGTTCATAGGGATGAGTATGGAAAAGGTCCTCACACAGGGAGGGCTTCCCATCTACCTCTATGGGGATTCGAGTGGTTTCGACCAGCTCTACCGTATGAGCATTGTCGGAATCCCTCTTCCCATCATCATCTTCGTGGTCACTTCAGCCGGTCTGTACCTGCTTCTGGAGTATACGACCTATGGAAGGAGACTGTATGCATCGGGGATGAGTATCAAAGGGGCTGTGAATGCCGGTATTCCGGTGAGAACGTACTTTGCATCCGCCTACATCATCTCTTCCCTTCTTGTGTTCTTCTCTTCGATGTTCATCGCCTCTAAGGTGCGTTCCGGTCAGCCTCTGGTAGGACAATCATACCTGTGGGATGCAATAGGAGCTGCGTACCTGAGTACGATACTCTCAGAAACCAAACGTCCTAATGTCATGGGAACGATTCTGGGTGTCGTGCTCCTTGCAGTGATCACCAACGGACTGACGATGCTTGGTCTGGCGTTCTACTGGAAGACCTTTGCACGGGGTTTCCTGATCCTCTTCGTCCTTCTGGCTTCCACTATGGATTCAAGACCTGCCTGGATGAAAAAGCGCGAGAAAGGAGTTGAAGCGGTATGAAACATGTTATCGGTATAGATGTCGGGACCTCCCTGATCAAGGCAGCATTGTATGATGACGAAGGTACCACACTCTTGCACGCATCTTCAAAAGTGAAAGTGATGTATCCTCAGGAAGGGTATGCCGAACAGAATATGAACGATGTATGGGAGGGGGTAGTCTCGTGTGTTCGCAAGATCACAGACAGATGTGACGATGTCGAGAGTATCGCAGCTGTCTCCTGTGCCGGACAGGGTGATGGACTGTGGAGTATTGATTCTCAGGGGCAACCGGTGGGTAATGCTGTGCTGTGGTCCGATAACAGAGCATCGAAGATCGTTGAGGAGTGGATGCATACCGGCGTGTCGCATCAGTTCTTTACAACAAGCGGCAATACTCTCTGGCCCGGCTGTACAGCTCCTATTCTCAGGTGGCTGAGCAACCATGATCCTGATCAGTATCAGAGAATCGATACAATCTTCTACTGTAAGGACTGGATAAACTACAACCTTACCGGGATCACAGCTACCGATTATACTGATGGGACGATCCCCTTTATGGATCCTGTTACCGGAGAATTTTCAACCGACCAGATCCGACTGCTCGGTTTCGAGGATGATCTCCTCGAAAAACTCCCTCCTCTGAAGAGTTCATTCGACGTGCTGGGTACGGTGACGAACGCAGCTGCAAAGGTGACGGGACTCCCCGAAGGTCTCCCCGTGGTGACAGGAATGATCGATGTGATGGCAAATGCGATCGCAGCAGGTGCTGTCCTTCCCGGTCAGTCTTTCTCGATCATCGGCACGACCCTTCTCAATGCCATCCTGATGGACAGACCGGTCTCAGAACCTGCAGATGTGGGCTTCATGCTGACAAGTCCGCTGGAGCATCAATGGGTCAGAGTGCTCGGTTCTCTGAGCGGTACACCAAATTTGGACTGGTTTCTCAGAGAACTGTACGACAGTCTTCACTGTGTGGATATGGGCGCGATGTATCGACAGATACAGGGCGAGGTCGAATCGGTCCCTGTAGGTGCCAATGGTGTCAGTTTTCTCCCGTTCATCCATGGAGAGCGTTCTCCCTTCGTCAATGCGCATGCAACTTCGAGTTTTCTCGGTATCAGAGAGAAGACCACACGGGCCGATATGCTTCGGGCAGTTTACGAGAGTATCGGGTTCGCAACGAAACATAATCTCTCCTCGGTGGATGCTCAGGTTCAGGAGATGCTGGTCACCGGCGGAGGCAGTAACGATGATGTCTGGTGTCAGCTCATCGCCGACATCACAGGGGCTAAGATACGGGTTCCAGATCAGAAGGAACTCGGGACTCTCGGTGCCGCCATCGCTGCCGCACGGGGAGTCGGTGTACTTGATGCTCTGGCCTTTGTATCGAGCGAGAAGCGAAAGGAAAGGATCTATACACCCGATGGCCTGAACCATGCACGGTATGAAAAGCTGTACGAACTGTATTTGCTGGCAGTCGACCGGATGATGCCCTATTGGGACAAACGAAATGAAATCTATAGATGAGAAAGAAGGAGATTATATGAGACAGTCATATACCATAGAAGAGTCACAGAATATCGCAGACAGGATCCGCTTGCGGGTATTTGACCATGTGCTTAAGAATAACGGCGGCTATCTGAGTCAGGCCTGTTCGTCGGCTGAGATATTCTCGGCACTCTATACTCAGATCATGAACCTCAATGAGAGTGCTGCGCCTATGGTCCCTGAACCATTCGTGTCGGTGCCTACACCGGATTACTACCGGAATGGAGCCGACTATAACGGAAAGAGGACACCGGATAGTGACCTGTTCATCTTCTCTCCCTCTCACTACGGACTTGTTTTGTATTCAACACTCATAGAAACCGGGAGAATGAGTCCTGAAGGACTGGAACAGTTCAACACAGACGGCTCAACGGTCGAACTGATAGCTGCTGAACACTCTCCGGGGTGTGAAACAACCACAGGCTCCCTCGCTCAGGGGATAAGCCAGGCCGCGGGGATGGCATTGGGACGACGTCTGAAGCATGAATCTGGCGGTGTGTGGGTCTTCATGACCGATGGAGAGTTTGCAGAAGGGCAGGTATGGGAGGCTGTCATGACGATGGCGAACTACAAGATGGATTCTATGGCTGTGATCGTCGATGTGAACGGGCAGCAGTGTGACGGTGTCATGAAGGATGTTATGGACCAGCTCGATCTCAAGGTCAAACTCGAAGCCTTCGGTGCACTGGCTGTTGAGGTCAACGGGAACGATCTTGAAGCTATCGTCGAAGCTTCCAGGACCGAGAGGAACGGGAAACCCCTCTTTATCTTGTGCAAGACCGATCCCATGTACAAAGTCCCTGTCATGAAAGAGCGGTTCCCGAAGATTCACACCATTAAATTCACCAGTGGTGCTGAAGAGAAGGACATGTATACACGATCGTTTGAAGCGATGAAGAAGGAAGTGAAGTAATGGAAATGGTAGACAGACCCTATAGAGATGCTTTTTTGCAATGGTCAAAAGATAAAGAGAAAGTCGTTGTCCTTACAGCTGACCTCACGAACTCCTGTGAAGTGGGTGAGTGGCGCGACACGTATTCGAAGGACAATAGATACTTTTCCATGGGGATGGCGGAACAGAACATGATGAGTTTTGCCGGCGGGCTTGCAAGAGAAGGTTTCTTTCCCTATATACATACTTTTGCTGTGTTCATCTACCGCAGACCCTATGATCAGCTGGCCATGTCGATTGCATATCCCAACCTCCCTGTCAGGATGATGGGCTTTCTCCCGGGAATCACCACCCCCGGTGGCGTGACTCATCAGGCGATCGACGACCTTGCCATCATGCGTGCAACACCAAATATGACCATTATCTCTCTGGCGGAAGCCACAGAAACAGAGACCTTCCTTGATGCCGTTCAGGCAGTGAAGGGACCGGTGTATGTCCGTCTTGTGCGGGGTTCCATTCCCAGACTCTTTGATGTGAGTGAGCGATTTGAGTTTAACAGAGCCCGGGTCCTGAGTGCAGGAGATGATGTGACCATCTTCTCCGAGAGCATCTGTACCGAGGAAGTGATGAGAACCTCAGAAGTCCTGAAAGCGAAGGGTGTCAACGTTCGACATCTTCACATCTCAACGATCAAGCCGTTCACCGATCCTCAGATCGTTGAAGCTATCAGAGATTCAAAGACCGGGGTAATCACTGTTGAGAATCATCTCGTTGACGGCGGTCTTGGTACTGCAGTATCTGAAATCATGAGTCAGCACGGCATGCCGAAGAAGCTTGTGAAACTCGGACTTCAAGACACCTACGCACACGGAGCGAGTAAGAACTATCTTATGAAACATGTAGGTATCGATGGGATGAGTATCGTAGGTGCTGTCGAGAAGATGATAGGCAGAACTCTGTCGATTGAAGAATCGATGTTGAAGGAAGCACGCATAGAGCCGGTGTTCAGTGCTTCGAAAGCTGAAGCACTCTAGAAAGGGAGTATCGGAAGATGAAGGCAGCTGTCTATTACAACAATAAAGATATCCGAGTAGAAGATGTTTCGAAGCCTGTGATCAATGATGATGAGATTCTGGTGAAAACCATTGCCTGCGGTCTGTGTGGAGGTGAGGCGATGGAGTGGTACCATATACAGAGAGCTCCCAAGGTGATGGGGCATGAACCTGCCGGTATCATCGAGGAGGTGGGCAGACACGTTCAAGGTTATTCCGTCGGTGACCGGATCTTCGTGAACCACCATGCCATCAACGTGAGTTCACACCTCTCCATTCGTGGTCACTACACAAAGGATCATGAATACCATAGGTCTAGACTCGATCCCGGTGGAATGTGTGAATACTTCAAGATCTCCGCTGATCATATCCGTACCAGTATTATACGGCTTCCGGATAGTTTTCCTTTCGGTGAAGCAACGATCCTTGAGCCCTGGGGTTGTGTGATCGGTGGACTGAAGAAATCGAATATACAACCCGGTGATACTGTAGCTGTAGTCGGCTGCGGGTTCATGGGACAGGGCTTCATCCATATGGCTCACCTGTTCGGAGCAGGAAAGGTCATTGCGTGTGATCTGAGTGAATACAGACTGGAGAGGGCGCTAAAGGCCGGAGCGAATGCGACGATCAATCCGGGTAAGGAAGATCCCTATGAGGCTCTTCGCAATCTGAATGAAGGAAGAGAAGCTGATGTGGTTATCAGTACCGTTCCTTCCGTGAAGGTCATAGAGCAGGCTTATAACATGGTATACGCAGGAGGTACGTTGCATATCAACGCACCTTCCCCGGTAGATGAAATCTGGGAGTTTAAGCCGAATGATATGTATACCAAGGAAATAACTATCACGACGAAATACTCGGCTGACCATACGGACATCTATCAGCTTTTCGAATTCATACAGTCTGGAAAAGTGGATCCGTCACTGGGAATAACTCACCGCTTCGGTCTTGACGGCATTCAGGAAGCATTCGAGCTGCTCGTGAAAGGCGAAGAGTCTTTGAAGTCTGTTATATATCCTCATGGAATCGATAAGGAGATAAGGAAATGATGTACCAGGAATTGAGAGAACGTGTGTGTAAGCTCAACAGAATGCTGCCTGATGAGAATCTGGTGGTATGGACCGGAGGAAATGTGAGTGCTATCGTGAGAGAAGCCGGGCACGTGGTCATCAAGCCCAGTGGTGTCCTCTTTGAAGATCTTACTCCAGAATCAATGGTCGTGATAGACATGGAAGGAAATGTAGTTGATGGTGACCTGAAGCCTTCGGTTGATAGTTCCATTCATCTGTATCTGTACCAGAAGAGACCTGACCTGGGAGGTATCTGTCACACCCACTCACCCTATGCAACAAGTTTTGCTCTGCTGGGAGAGAGTATTCCGGCGGCGCTCTCTCCTTTAGCGCACCTTACAGGCAGGGATATCCCCTGCACCCGCTATGCTCAGGCCGGATATGTCGATACAGGTGAAGCGATTCTGGAAGCAGACAAGGATGGATATGCAGTCCTCGTTCAGCGCCATGGTGTGTTCAGTTACGGGAAAAGTCCCGAATTCTCAGTTAAGATAGCGACTTTTCTTGAAGAATCGGCAAGAACAGTACATTATGCTATGATGAGAGGAAAGGTGACAACATTGCCTTTTGATGAACTGAAACGGTGTTTCGATTATTATAAAAACTATTACGGACAATAAATCAAATTGAAGGTCGGTGTATGGACTTAATACTGAACAGAGTTGCTTGGATGTATTATTACGGAGATATGAAACAGCAGGAGATTGCAGATAAGCTGCATATATCACGTGTCACTGTAAACCGGCTGATAAAACAGGCGCGCAATGAGGGAATCGTAGAGATCAGGATACGACCGGACTATATGAAGATGTACGATATAGAGGAGGAACTCCGTAGAAAATCAAACCTTGATTATGTCATCGTTGTTCCAGAGACCCATGATATTGAGGAATCGCTCTGCCGTGGAACAGCTCATCTGATCAACGACGTGCTGGACTCCCGGGGTAAGTTGGGTATCGGACTGTCAAAGACACTGAAGAACCTTCACAATTTCGTGCGAGGCAGTAAAGTGAATTTCGAAGCGATCGTATCGATCTGCGGTGCAGCCTATCCTGACCTCTCCATGACGCCTCTTAATGTCGGCTTTACCCTTGCCGATGCACTGGAAGTCTCCTACTATACGATCTGGGCTCCCGTACTTGTCTCTGAGGAGAGTGACAGCCAGATGATCAAGAAAGACAAGTATATCTCGAAAGTCCTGAAAATGGCTGAGGACGTAGATTTTGCTCTGGTCGGGATCGGGGATGTTCATTCCTCTCAACTGACGGAGATAGGGTATATTTCCGACGAAGAACTGCGGGAAGTCATCGCCCATGGCGCGGTCGGTGAGATCATCGGTCACTACTATGATATAGAGGGAAAGCTGGTCGAGACGCCGATCACCGAACGCCTGATCTCCGTAGATTTCCCTATGAAGGGCACTGTGATCGGTGTTGCCGGTGGTCAGAGTAAGGTGTTCCCGATTCTTGGTGCACTGAAGACAGGATATCTTCAGGGCCTTGTTGTAGATGAAGGAGTCGCAGTGGAACTCTGTAAGCACCTGTAGATTACTTCCCCTTAACCCTT
>JAFGUP010000136.1 GCA_016938475.1 Sphaerochaetaceae bacterium | reverse complement strand
CCGTTTCTGACGTCTTCGAAGGTTGCCTGAGCTGCTTCCCACAGAACCTGCTGTTCTTCATTCTTCGGCTCACTCACGTCTCTGCGTGACGAGAGAGGATTGGCTCCTGTACCGTCTGTCGGCAGTCCCTCAGCCTTCCAGCCGTTGTTCATACCACCCTTCAGGCTTTTGACGTTGTTGAATCCGGCAAGTCTCAGTGTTCCCACTGCCTGACCTGCGGTCTGCCCTGAGTAACAGGTGACCACAACCTGACGGTTGGTGGGGATCTTCGTCATCATGGATCCGAGATCTGCCCAGGCACTGTGGTAGGCACCTTCAATGTGACCTTCTTCGAAATCGGCATCACTTCTGATGTCGATGATGACGATAGCATCGGGGTTGTCTTCGAGCATCTGCTTCACATCAGCTGGAGCGATGATGTTATTGCTGGTCGGGATCGCTGCAAAGAAATCCTGAGCAGCAGACAGGAGGATTGCTTCCTCATCAATCGCTGGTTCAACAGGGGCCGCAGGCGCTGCTGCTTCCACTTTCTGTTCAACAGGTGCCGGTGCCTGTGCTGCAGGGGCTTCTTCCTTTTTACATCCGACGGTGACAAACAGTGCCGCTATGAGGATGAGTGTAAGTGCTAGGGTGAATCGTTTTCTCATGGTAATCTCCTTGACTTTTCAGTGTGTGATATCAGAAGAGAGTATACCATCAGTCAATAAAAATTTATAGATTAAAATATATCGAAATTACCAAAATAATCAGAAAATCACAAAAACATATCCGTTTGAGCATATAATACCCGCATAAAAGCTGATAAAAGAAGGATATGTGATATAAATCATCCCTATACCGGTAGACTTTCACATATTCCTGCAGCGAAATCATGATGGTCGAGTATCGTCACTCTCAGGGAGAAGGGACAAAGCCGTTCAGGTTTCATTAACAGGCAGAGTCCCCTCCTTATACCGCTTGAGGAAGATCTGATAGGCATAAACATGTCCCTGAATTTCCGCTTCCTTGGTCTCGCTGCGTCCGACCCAACCGTGACCCTGATAGACTAGGAGGTGGTGAAATTCGTCCTCCACCTCCTGAATTGAGAAGCCTTCCTGCCGTGACCTGAATATGAGATGGTTCAGCATCATTTCATACTCAGTCTCTTCTGTGTGTCTGGCAATATCCATACGAGTTGTTTCCTCTCAGTGTTGTCTGTGTGTCAGTCTAAGATACAATCTTGTGAGCTGAGCGGCAACCTCCGAGTTGGATAATGCGTTGATATCATTCATGGCACGCTGAATATAGATCTCTGCAAGTGTTGTGGCCTGTTCAAGTCCACCATAACCGATGACCAGGTCAACAGCCCTGCGACTCTCTTTGCGGGTCAGACGCTTCTTCTTTGCCAGGAGAGTACTCAATGGTTTCTGTGTGCTGGTCTTCGATTCAATCTCGAGAGCCGTTATAAGAGGGATGGTCGGGATACCTCCCAGGATATCCTGCCCCACTTCCTTACCCAGTTTCGTCTCGTCACCGGTGAAATCAAGCATGTCATCCTGAATCTGAAAGGCGATTCCGAGGCAGTAGCCGATCCTGTGCATGCGTATCTGGTCAAGTGTAGAGCCCTTGGCCACAGCCACACCGGCATAGGAACTGAGTGCGAACAGGGCGGCTGTCTTTCCTGCTATACGCCGTATATAGGTATTCTGTGAAATGAAGAAGTTGCCGATACCGGCATCCTGGTCGAGTTCGCTCACGACCAGACGCGAGAAGGCATTGGCAACCGCGACAGGCAGCTGTCCCTCAGTTCCATTGATAAGCGACATCGCACGTGAGAGAAGGTAGTCCCCTGCGATCACGGCCTTTTTCGGGTCGAGAAGAGCATTGATGGTGGGAATTCCCCTTCTCATTTTCGCTCCATCTATAATGTCGTCATGGATAAGAGAGGCGATATGGATCATTTCAAGAACACTGGCTATTCGAACGACTGCATCTTCTCTCTCTTCAGTGCCGAGGGCACTGCCGACGATGACAAGACCAGGGCGGATGAGTTTTCCCCCCGAAGCTACCCGTTCGAGAAGGAGGTCCCGGATGAACGGGTTTGCATGTTCAAGTGAGGAGACAATAAAAGAACGCACGTGCTGCAGCTGCTGTGCAACACGTGGCTCATTGATCCAGAAGTCATTCATCTTACTGTACGACGTCCTTATTCCTCTGTGCCCTGCGTTCGAGCTGTTTTCTGGTGAACTCAGGTTCATCCATGAAGAGGTAGAGGTTTTTCACGATTGGAATCTTGTTCCATATCTTTTTGATCCATGGCATGACCCAGTAGTCGAGTCCGAACGCTCGTCCTGCTCCTCCTATCATTACGATCGACACGATCATGAACCAGAGAATCTCCTTGCCTGCCATTGCTCCGATAAGGAACATGATCGACAGTCCGAGTGAGACGACAGCAGCTGGTGCTGTAAGCAGGCCGCCGATCAGCATGAGGCCGATACCCACCTCGGCCAGTACGATGATGATCTGGAACAGGTATGGTACAAGGGCAACGATGTTGTCGTTGATCCAGACGTAGATACCAAGAGGTTCGTCAAGAAGTGGGGGGGCGAACTGTTTGACAGCTTCTCCGGTAGCTTCGACAGCCGCTTCACCATATCCGCTTGCAGCACTTACTGCCTCAGCGGCTGGCTGGGCGATTTCCACTCCTGCAGCAGCTGCCGCAGCCGGGTAGCTTGCCGAGGCGACCGAGACTCCGCCGATCGTTTCCGCTACGATCTCAGTTGTCGCCTCTGCAGCTTCTCCCCAGGCCTCAGAGCTGGCAGCGACGGCATCAGAGCCTCCGCTGTTGCCAAGGGGTCCCCAGTAGACCTTCGAACCACTGGTGTCGGTGAGCCACCCTTCCATGATCTTCGGGATTCCTTCCAGAAGCCACATCACTCCCAGATACATTCTTAAGAGGACCATCCAGTATGCCTGATGCTTGTATGCTGCAAGGCCTCCGATAAGAGAGCGCCTGTTCTTGATGTTGAGAATTTCGTGTTTGAAGTAGGTCCATGCTCCATTGAACCCGCAGACCCCAGCCTGGTAGTACATGTTCACAAGGTGTTTTACTCCCTGTGCGAACAGGCCGCTCATAGCCATTCCCATGTTATAGCTGACAGCATACCGTCCGCCGATACTGACCATGTAGCCGTGGAAGTTACTCTTGAACGGTTTCGGTTCGGTCGCTTTTAGACCGAGCTCCTTCTTTATGGTATAAATGATCCCGTCAGCTGCTGTGGCAGCGGTCTGCTCTGCAGCCTCAACGATCTGAGGTACCGGACGCTCGTTCTCGATGAACCAGATACCATCTCCTGCGAGGTAGACGTTATCATAGTCGGGGCTTCTCATGTACTCATCAACTGCCTTTCTTTGAACCTTTCCGTCTTTCAGACCGAGAGAGTGACAGAAGGTGGTTCCGCGTACACCACAGGTCCAGATGAAGGTATGGGTGTTGATGACCGTCCCGTCCTTGAGGGTGAACGAGTTCTCATCGGCATGTACGATCAATGAGTTGGTCTTGATGATTACGCCTTTCTTCTCCATGTAGGAGATCGCCTTGTCACGGGGCTTGTCGGGAAGCATGTTGAGAATGTTCCCCAGCGCTTCCACATTCATCAGCGTGACTTCACTGTAGTCGATACCGTTCTCTTTACAGAGTATCGGCAGCCACTCAATCAGTTCTCCCACCAGCTCGACGCCGGTGAATCCGCCGCCTGCAACGGCGAAGGTGAGCATCTCCTTACGGACAACGGGGTCCTTCTCATAGCTTGCCTTGCGGACGATCTCGATGATGTGGTTCTTGATCCTCAGGGCATCCTCGAGGGACCAGAGGTAGAACGAGTGTTCCTTGACTCCGGGGATATTGAAGTCGGTTGATTCTGCACCGGTGGCGATGATGATCTGGTCGTACACGTAGGAGCCGGCCTTACCGGTGAGCACCTGCTCCTTGAAATCGATATTGGTGATCTCATCACGTACAACATTGACCTGCTTTCCACTGAAGATTCTATCGAAGGAGATCTTCACGGAAGACTCTTCCACTCTGTTACCGGCTACCTCATGCAGTTCGGTCATCAATGTGTGATGACGATGTCGGTCGATTAAAGTGATTTCCACTGTATCTCTCTGGCGCTTGAAGGCCTTGTGTAATCTCTTTGCTGCATGAACACCTGCGTAGCCGCCACCAAGGACGATAATGTGTTTCTTATCCATCGTAAGACTCCTGAACATCGTTTCTTCGATGCATGTTGTTTCTCTCGTATTCAACCATATCACGTGCACTCGAAACAATAAAGCGTGCCAACGTGCTTGTGGTTTTTTCCCTTTTGGGTTATATCCTACTATATTAGTAGCATGAAACACAGTAAGAAATCAATTCAGTTGTTTTTTATCGGTTTATTTTTACTCATTTTTTTGACCGGTTGT
>JAFGUP010000135.1 GCA_016938475.1 Sphaerochaetaceae bacterium | reverse complement strand
TGGAGTAGCAGCCGATATGTTGAGGGATGTCTATACGGTATCCCTTCTGATAGGAAGAGGGATAGTCTCTAGAAGCCAGACATACTCCCAGGGTGATTCCTTCTTTCCAGGTGAGGGTGAATGCTCTCTTTTCGAAGGTAGCGAAGAGAGCGTCGATGAGATCACTGGTCATCGCTTCGAGAAGCACCTCCGCTTCCGGGTCACCGAAACGTGTGTTGTACTCTATCACCTTCACTCCGTCATCGGTCTTCATCAGGCCGAAATAGATGATCCCGGTGAAATCGATCCCGTCATCCTGCAAGCCGATGACTGTCGGGAGGACGATGTGCTCCTCGACGTAGCGCATATCCTCTTCACTGACATATTCTACGGGGGTATAGGCACCCATCCCCCCGGTGTTAAGCCCCTCATCCCCATCGTACGCCCTCTTATAGTCGCGTGCAACCGCCATGAGGTTGTAGTATTCCTGATTGACGAAGGCAAGAAGGGAGAACTCCCTTCCTGAAAGGAACTGTTCGAAAACGACTTTCCCACTGCCCGTGAAACTCTCTTTCAGGAATGCATCGGCCTCTTCTCTGTCATCGGTGACGAGAACGCCCTTGCCGAGAGCAAGGCCATCCTGTTTGATGACGAGGGTTCCTTCTGTGCCTGCCATCTGTGCCGCAGCAGTTTCATAGTTCTCGCAGGTGGTAAAATTCGCTGTCGGGATAGCATGCCGAGCCATGAACTGCTTTGCATAGTCCTTGCTCGTCTCGAGCTGTGATGCCTTTTTGGAGGGACCGAAGACCTTCACCGAGGTTTCCCTGAAGTAATCAGCGACTCCTCTTTCGAGGTACACCTCATTGCCCACGATAAGGAGAGAGATCCCATTCTCACTGAGGTATCGCTCAAGAGAGGGGAAGGTGTCATCCCATTGAGGCACTATCGTGAGTCCCTCACTCATCAGCATCCCGGTATTACCCGGGATGACATGAACCTGTCGTACGTGAGATGATCTGAGAGATTTCACTGCAAGAGCGTGCTCTCTTCCTCCGGTTCCGAGTATCGCCACATTCATATCGTTCCCCCCTGATCAACCAGATCCTGTATCACTCTTGGATAGAGTTCATATTCTGCTGCATGTACCATCGCTTCCAGTTCCCTGATGTCGGTGCCCTCATAGGGCACCCGTACCTGTTCGATGATCTGCCCGTCATCCATTCCTTCATCGACATAGTGGACAGTGACACCATAGATATCCCGTCCATCCTCGAACGCCTGGCGTATCGCATCTTTTCCCTTGTAGAGAGGGAGCAGGGAGGGGTGGATATTGATGATCCTGTTCCTATAGCGGTTTACGAAGGCAGGAGAAAGAAGTCTCATATACCCGGCCAGGACGATGAGGTCGATCTTCTCTTCCTC
>JAFGUP010000134.1 GCA_016938475.1 Sphaerochaetaceae bacterium | reverse complement strand
ATGGAGGTGATCTCTACCCAGAGAGAGTACGAGGCCCTTGAAAAGGAGATCGCCGACGCTTCATTGAAGGAACAGTCATTCAGGAAATCTCTTCTTGCCAAGGAGAAATATCTAGGGGAGCTTCAGGAACAACTTGAAGAACATGAGCAGCTCATGGAGATTCAGGAAGAAGAAGTTCAGAACGAGATGAAGAAGAAGGACGAACTTCTCGCTGTCAAGGAAACACAGATTGCAGACCTTGCTGCACAGGAAAAAATCCTTACTCCTGGAATTGACGAGAGTATCCTTTTCAAGTTCGAACGAATCATTAAGAACAAGGCAGGTGTCGGTATTGTTCCTATTCATGGGATCGTGTGTCAGGGCTGTCACATGACTCTGCCCGTACAGTTCGTCAATGATGTGCGTAAGAACGAAGAATTCAAGTTCTGTCCCTACTGCTCACGTGTCCTCTTCTATGAAGAGGTCGAAGAAGGCGGTGCAGCCTCTTCAAGTGGAGAAGTAGAGATCGAAGAGGGTGGACTTACTGATTTCATCGATGGTGATGAGTTTAGTGATCTTCTTGATTAGGTTCGTTATCATACGATACAGTAGAACTGACATCAGGAACCTGTCTGCCACGATATGTTGAGTATGCTTTGGTGGACCATGCAGTCGCCGGAAGGAGTAATCCTTCGGGAGGAAAGTCCGGGCTCCATAGGACATGGTGCCGGGTAACACCCGGGAGCCGTAAGGCTATAGAAAGTGCCGCAGAAAATATACCGCCTCTTCCCATGGGAAGAGGTAAGGGTGAAATGGCGAGGTAAGAGCTCACCGCGAACCCTGGTAACAGGGTCGGCAGGGGAAACCTCATCAGGAGCAAGATCAAGTATGCAGGAGGGTTGTCCGCCCGTTTCCTGCGGGTAGATCGCTTGAGCATACCGGTAACGGTATGCCTAGATAGATGACTGCATAACACAGAACCCGGCTTATGGTCCACCAATTTTTTTTTATAACCCTTCGGAGAATTCATTGGATACACTAGATATAGTACAGGAACTGGGAAATAGGCTTCTCACTGTCGAGCAACCTGCTCGTTACACTGCAGGAGAGTACCGGTATGGGCCTCAGTCTGAGCTTACCGATGATTCCTTCACGGCAGGCATCTGCTTTCCCGACCTCTATGAAATCGGAATGTCAAACAACGCAGTCAGGATTCTTTACAATCTGCTTCAGAATATTGAAGGGGTGGTCTGTGACCATGTCTTTTCAGTGGCTCCCGATTTTGAGGCCCTGCTTCGCGAACGGAAGCTGCCCCTTGCGACTCTGTACCATGGAATCCCGCTTCACTCACTTGATGTACTGGGTATTTCAATCGGCTATGAACTTGCTGCCACAAACATTCTCCAGATTCTCGATCTCGGCGGAATTCCCATTCTCAGTAAAGATAGGGGTGATAATGACCCTATCGTTATTGCAGGCGGACCTGCGATCACCAATCCACTTCCCTTTGCCCCTTTTTTGGATTTTGTGTTCATAGGAGAAGCTGAGAACGGGCATGCAGATATCATCAGGCTCATACGGAGACTGAAGAAGGAAGGAGCCCCGAGATCGACGATACGTGAACAGGTCGAACAGAGTTTTTCGATGGTGTGGAGTGAGCACAAGAAAAAGGCCTACCGCGCGATAGATGAAACATTCGCAGATGGCGAACACGTTCTGTTTGATCATTATGTGATGCCTGCCTTCCGAGTCGCACAGGACCACGGAGTGGTTGAGATTATGAGAGGCTGTCCGAACGGCTGCAGATTCTGTCACGCCGGTCAGTTTTACAAACCATTCAGACAGAAAGAACTGGCTACTATATACCGTGAAGCACGTCAGCAGGTTGAACAATTCGGGTATCGTGAGGTTACACTCTCCTCCCTTTCAAGCGGAGATCATCCTCAACTCGGTGCAATGATCGAAGAACTCAACAGCGACTTCTCTGCCCATCATGTATCTTTCTCACTTCCTTCGCTCAAGGTGAGCACCTTCAATCTATCGATTCTCGAGAGGTTGAATGAAGTGCGTAAGAGCGGACTGACCTTTGCAATCGAGACTCCTTTGAGTCAATGGCAGAGGTCTGTCAACAAAGAAGTCCCGGTGGAATCGGTCATTGAGATCATACAGGAAGCAAAGAAGCGGGGTTGGAAACTGGCTAAATTCTATTTCATGGTGGGGCTTCCCGGTACCGACCCTGCGATAGAAGGTCCGGCAATCGTGGACTTCCTGGCACAGGTAAGAGAACAGACACGTATCGGGATGAACATCAATATCGGGACGTTCATTCCCAAAGCCCACACTCCCTATCAATGGGCCCCACAGCTCCGCCTCGAAACCTCAAGGGAACACCTTCTTTCTATCAAGCGATCGATACAGAGTACCATCAAGGGTGCGAAGGTCTCCTTCCATAATCCTCTGGTCTCCTATGTAGAAGGTATCATTTCCCGGGGTGATATACGTGTCTCTCATATGATCCGCTATGCCTACGATGCCGGGTGTCGCCTTGATGCCTGGCAGGAACACTTCAACAAAGACCTGTGGCTTGAAGCGATTGAAAGAACAGGAATTGATGTTGAGGCCATCCTCTATACTCCCTATGGTCTGCAGGCTCCTCTTCCATGGGATTCTGTAAGCATGAAAGTCTCGAAGGCCTTCCTTCAGCAGGAGTATCTGCGTTCAGAACATGGTGAGCTGACTCCAGAATGTCTTACAGACTGCCTGAATCCGTGTGGTTCCTGCAGTCCCGCGAATCCGGTAGTACAAGCTTCCGATTCCCCACTGAGCATTCCACAGGCCGAACGGCTGGCACCTCCAGTCAGTGCGGAAGAGGATGTTTCCTCGGTAGTGTTTTTCTATGAGAAACGAGATAGGGCTGTCTTTCTTTCCCATATATCCACTATGAGAGCCATGGAGCAGACCTTCCAGCGTGCCTCAATACCGGTCGCATTTACAGAAGGTTACAATCCCAAACCAAGAATGGAATTCGTCCATCCGCTGTCAACCGGGGCGAGTGGTCAAAGCGAAGTGCTCGGAATCCTCGCTCACGGGCCGAATCACTGGGATGCTCAGAAAACCCTCGATGATCTTAATCGATTCAGTCCCGAAGGTTTCCATTTCAAACAGATGATTGTTCTACCTGCGGGTAAACGAACGACCCTCAGCAAATACCACACAGGTGCCATGTACACGATCCAGGAGGTACTGGAGGAACCCTATAGTGAACGGTTGAGAGAACTGGCCCGTTCGTGCTCGAACGATATAACAGTAAGTCGTATTTCAGTGGGTAACAAAGAGAGTTTCAGTGTGTACGTCAGGGGACAGAAAAACCCGGTCAAGGCTCTTTTCCCCGATCACACCGATAAATTCAAGGTACTTGCGTCTATGAAGATCCACCGCGACTTCCTCACCACAGGAGAAAAAGAGGGTAGACTCATTACCTACGAGGAACTTCTGTCAGCGTGGCAGTAATAATAGTGTGTCGGTGAGATCTCCCGTTTGGGAGGATACACCTTGTCACACACTTCTCCGATTTTTATGTGGCAGCGACTTGCGAAGGGACATCCCTTCACCTTGCGACTTGGGTCTGGAAGGGCGCCTGTCAGTTCGATGACCTTCTTTTTTTTTGTCGGGTCAACGTCAGGAACAGCCGAAAAGAGCGCTTCCGTGTAAGGATGGAAGGGAGGTGCCATGACCTCATCACGTAATCCGAACTCGACTACAAACCCGGCATACATCACAAGAATAGTATCACTGATGTAGTTGATCACATTCAGATCGTGAGAGATGAAGATGTAGCTGGTACCTGTCTTTTCCTGGATCTCATTCAGAAGATTGAGAACAGAGGCCTGAACCGATACATCAAGGGCACTTGTCGGTTCATCACAGACTATCAGTTCAGGATTGATCGCCAGTGCACGGGCAATTGCTACCCGCTGTTGCTCTCCTCCGCTCATCTCCTTCGGTTTCTTCGTGATGTAGTCTCCGCCCAGATCGACGGTCTTGAGGAGCTGGATGATCTCTTCACGCCTCTCTTTCTTGTTTTTACGTCCTATCAGTTTATTCATCGGACGGGCAATGATCTGCTCAACCGTGTGAGATGGATTGAGGGATTTTCCCGGATTCTGGAAGATGAGCTGGATCTCACGAAGCGTGGCGGCGTCGCGTTTTCTCCAGTCAAGGGAGATATCTCTCTGTTTGAACTCCACTTTCCCTTTGGTTGGAGAGTAAAGACCTGTGATGATATGACCGGTCGTAGATTTACCGCAGCCGCTTTCTCCAACAACTCCCAGGACAGTGCCTGCCGGCATAGAGAAGGTTACTCCATTGAGTGCATGGACCTTGCGCCTCAGGCCGTAGACTTTTTTCAGATCCTCGATATTGATAAGCGCAGGCACATCAGCCTGTTGGGTTGCAGCTGTGACACTATTGCGATGGAAAGCCTTTGTTGGCGGACTTTGAACATCTTCAGCGTAGGCTCTCGAACAGGCAGCATAGTGGCCATCATCAACCTCACGAATCCCATAATCATCTTCACAGGTTGCTGTCTTTTTTTCACAGCGGTCTGCAAAGGGACACCCTGTCGCCAGATCACCTCTGCGTTTCACGTATCCCTTGATCGTGTTCAGATAGGTTTTCTCCTTGACCACTCCACCTCGGGGCATACAGTTGATCAGTGCCCTGGTATACGGATGGAACGGATGGGCAAAGATTTTCTCCTTCGGTCCGCGTTCCACCATCTCTCCGTTGTACATGACGATAATCTGTTCTGCTACCTTGTTGATGACTCCCATGTCGTGAGAAATGTATATGAAGGACATGTTCAGTTTCTGTTTCAGGTCGTTGATAGAATCCAGAATAACCGCTTCGGTGGTCACATCCAAAGCGGTAGTCGGCTCATCAAGTACCATGATATCAGGACGTGCAAGAATCGCCATCGCTATAATGATTCTCTGTTGGATTCCTCCACTTATCTGATGGGGATACCGTCTGACCAGATTCTTCCCGTCACCGATATTCATCAGTTCAAGAGCTTCGAGCGAGGCAGTACGGGCATCTGCTTTCGAGAGACCACGGTGGAATATCGTTACTTCATCAAGTTGTTTCCCGATGGTGATTGAGGGGTTCAAAGAAGAGTAGGGGTTCTGGTAGACCATCGATATCCTGTTACCACGTATTCCTTCCATTTCCCTGTCGCTGAGTTCGAAAAGATTCTGGTCCTTGAAGTGGACAGAACCTTCTATCTTCGCATTACTGGCAAGGTACCGGAGGATAGCATAACTGAGAGTGCTTTTTCCGCATCCGCTTTCACCGATAATCCCGATGGATTCATTGTACCCGAGTGAGAAGGATATATCACGCACTGCGGTAAATAATCCTTCAAATGTCTCATAGTGCACACTCACATGCTTGAGATCTAATATATTATCGTTCATGGATCAGTACCTTTGAAATGAAATCGCTGAATATCGAAATTGCAATCACCAGCGAAGCGATTGCAAGCGCAGGAAAGAGAACTGTCCAGGGAGCGTCTGCTATGATCGGTCTGTTTTCTATGACCATCATACCCCAGTCCGGTGTCGGAGGTTGCAGGCCAACACCGAGAAAACCGAGTGATGCGACCATCATGATGGAGTAGGCGAAACGGGCAGTGGCTTCAACAATGATCGGACCGACCGTATTCGGAAGGATTTCTGCGAACATGATGTAGACGTGCGATTCTCCTCGTATACGTGCAGCCTGCACATACTCCTGTGATTTTTCACTCAGTAGAACGCCACGCGAAACGCGGGCTGTCGCTGGAATGAATGCAATAGAGACAATGAGTGTCAATGAGGCGATTGTAGAATCTCCCAGAATACCCAGGACAACCATCGAAAGGACAAGGGGAGGGATCGACATGAGGATATCCATCGATCTGAGGAAAAGGGTATCAAAGGCTTTGCCGAAATATCCTGCTGAAAAACCAAGAATAATGCCGAGTATTGTCGAAAGGATACTGGTGAACAGGGCAACGGTTAGAATTGACCTGCTCCCCACGATGATTCGTGACAGGATATCTCTCCCGAGAGCATCCGTTCCCAGCAGATGGTTATTGACTCCCGGAGGTGCCATCTGGAACGTGCTGTCCATCTCCGTGTATGTATAGGAAAGCAGCGAAGGACCTGCAAAAGCAAGAAAAATCCACCCGAGGATGACCAGTATGGCTATGATCGCCAGGGGGTGTCGTTTCAGCTGATAGAGAACATATTTCATCGCTGACCCCCTTTGAACCTGATTCGCGGGTTCAGATATCCATACAGGAGATCTGTTGTCATCGTTGATAGAGCGAAGATGACAGTGATAAGAAGCACGCATGCCTCTATAAGCGGGACATCACGCGTTTTGATCGCGGTCATCAGAAGAGAGCCCATGCCCGGGAATCCGAACAGGGTCTCTACGACGATCAGGCCGCCGAACAGCCAGCCCATATTCATCCCGATGATCGTGATTGTTGGCAGGAGAGCATTCCTGAGAGCATGCCGGAAGATGATATATCGTTCAGGTAATCCTTTCAGGCGTGCCGCCTTGATATAATCTGAATTCATGACAATGATCATACTTGATCTCTGCATGCGCGAAACGTATCCGAACATGACAAAGGTGATACTGAGAGCAGGGAGTATAAGGATGTCGAGATTCTGAAAAAGAGTCTGACCGATCGGGATAACACTTACAATCGGTAGCCATTTCAGTCGTACCGCAAAAATGGAGATGAGAATGACCCCCGATACAAATTCAGGAAGGGCCATCGTCGCCAGTCCCGTAAAACTGATGATCGAATCTGCGGCCTTCTTTTCCTTCACACCGGCTATGACACCCAGGACGATTGATACCGGGACGAAGATAATGAATGCTGTGAGAGCAAGGAAGAGTGAATGACCCACCTTCCTCCACAGTATCGAACTGATGGGAACACCCTGCATATAGATAGAATCCCCTAGATCACCGCGAAGAACACCTGTGATCCATCTCCCGTAGCGGGTGAAGAAGGGATCGTTGAGGCCGCGAGCCTGTCGTAATTCTCTCAGAGACTCTTCTGTTGCTGATTGCCCGAGAATCATCTGTGCTACATCTCCAGGCATCAGTTCGACAAGGGAGAAGATGATCAGCGAGATGACCAGTAGGGTCGCTAGAAGCGACCCTACCTTGCTGAAAACCGTACTCAGATAACTATTCATTTGATATCCGTATATTTGTACTGCGGCAACATGGTCAAAGGCTGACGATAGTCAACAACCTTGTCACTTAACGCAACGAGATAAGGAACCTGTACATTGATGACCGTCCCTTCTTCAAAGAAGATCCTCTGGAGTTCGTGATAATACCCCAATCGTGTATCGTAGTCGACTTCCGCCTTGATCAGGTCTATGAGTTCATCAACCTTCGGATTGTTCATATGGGATTCATTCCAGGGGCCTTCACTATGGTATGCATAGCTGAGAAGCATCGAAACATCGACTCTGGCACCCCATCCTGTAATACTCATCGGTACATTCAGCCAGTGCTGCGAGAGATAGACGTCGCGAGTGAATCCTTTAAGGTTAAGTTCGAATCCTGCATCTGCAGAGAGCTCTTTGATAGTCTGAGAAAGTTCCTTCCCGTATGGGTGGTCGGATGCATAGTACAGGTCTACGGAGAGGCCATCAGGATATCCGGCTTCACTAAGCAGTTCTTTTGCTTTCTCGATGTCCCTTCCTCTGAATGGTATGTCAAGGTATTCAGCCTGTTCATTGAGGATGAATGATTCGTTGTAGAACACTCCCTCATTTAACTCCATCTGAGCTACGCTTCGTGCGATGACCTGAGGATCCATTGCATACTTGAATGCAAGACGTACGCGGTTGTCGTTGAACGGTTCTCTGTCCTGGACAAGGGCGATGAATCTGTTTTCCTGGTAGGGAGAGACAACGGTGATCCCTTCCTGCTGGTCAAGACGCTTTTTAATGATAGGGGAGATCTGCGGGACGACATCTACTTCTCCGCTTTCAAGCATGGATACCGATGCATCGATATCCCCGACGAAATAAAGAAGGAGTTCGTCGACCTTCGGCAACTCTGGATCCCAGTAGGACTCATTTTTTACCAGATAGGCTGATTCTTTGGGTATGATCTCTTTCAGAATGAAAGGTCCTGTTCCCATCGGATACATCTCCCCCTTCGAGGCATAGTCGTATTCACTTGAAAGAATTCCCATGTTGTAGTCGGTGAACAGGTAGATGAATGTCGGTAATGCTTTTTCAAGATGGAGAGCAATCGTATAATCGTCAATGATCTCCACTTGTTCGACCGCGGCGAAATCATTCTTCTTCAGATGTCCGATTTCGGGGTCCTGAGTTCGTTCGATGGTGTATTTGACATCTTCGGCAGTGAAAGCGGATCCGTCATGGAACGTAACCCCTTCTCTCAGGTTGAAGACCCAGGTCTTCCCATCCTCTGTTTCCCAATCTGTTGCCAGCACCGGGACAAGTTCTCCAGTATTTGCATCGATTTCGATAAGATATTCATAGATACTCGAGTTCAGAGCAAAAGCCTGACCATCCCAGATTCCCATTGTAATGAGACCCGGTACCTGAGTAGCAACCCGTAGCGATTTCTTTGTGCTTTCCTGTTCTGCAGCTCCCCCTGCAAACAGCAGAGATGAGAATAGCAGCACAACTACGAGAAAGACAGCTATCTTTTTCATTGTTTTACCTCCAGTGAAATTGATAAGGCAGTTCATGGAACATAGAACTGACAACTTTATTATTGTACTGAGTATGTCAGTTTGTCAAGTCTTGGTGACAGGGCAGAATCATCCTGTCGCTTACTGTAGTGTTCATGTGTGTCATATCTAATGGTGGGAGATAAAATAAGGTACTATTCTCCGTTCGTCAGAGAAGCAAGTGCCTGACTGTGATCTTCATGTCCGACAAGGACCAGGACATCATCAGCCTCAAGGGGGACATCAGGACCGGGAGAGAGGTGAATATGACCACTCCTTCGTATCGCAATGACTGTCGCTCCTGTTTTCCCCCAGAATTCAACATCGGAGAGGGTCTTCCCGCACAACAGAGAACCTTCCTGGATTATCACCTCGTATGTGTGGTACGGAAACAGATCGGCAGATTTGCGGCTTATGGAACGGGTGAGGGCATGTACGGTGGAAGAGATTTCCTGAGAAAGTTTCTTCTGCTGTTCGAGAAGATCATACAGATGTGACAAAAGAGCTCGATTGTCTGTATCCTTTGATGCCTCCCGTACATAGGTGTCTGCCTTCTCTTTGGAAAGGACAGATACGCCGCTGTTTTTGTGGATCTCAACGATACTTTTCTCTGAAAGAAGTGATAAAGCTCGGCGTATGGTCTCCGGCGAAACCCCGTATTCACTGCTCATGAGAGATCGGCCGAACAGTCGCGTCCCGACCGGAAGTTCTTCACAGGAGATCCTTCTTGCAATGTCGTATGCAATTTTGAGGTATGCTGGATGTGCATTCCGTTTCGAAGAGACGTATTGCATCTGTGTTTCGTCATGAGTCATAATGATCTCTGTCCTGCTAATTTAGTTTTTCTATGTATTTATATACTGGCAGCATAGTTAACGGTTGCGTATAGCCGCTGATCGATGAGGTGAGAGCTACAAGGTAGGGAACCTGGATGTTTATCAGAGGACCGACATCGTAGAAATACTCCTGTAGTTCTCGATACAGCATGTCCAGCTTGCCTGCCTCTACTTCTGTGAGTATCGAACTGATTATCTCATCAAGGACAGGATCCTTCACATGCGATTCATTCCAGACCCCCCGGGAGTCGAACGCCAGAGAGAGGAGAACTGCAGGATCAACTCTGCCGCCCCAGGTGGTGATGCTCAAAGGAACCTGCATCCAGTACTGACTGAAGTAGATATCTCTTGGATACCCTTTCAGTAAAATAGTGAACCCACCTTCCTTCGCCTGTTCCTGGATACTCTGCGCGATGGCCTGATTAAAAGCATGGTCCCCTGCATAGGTGAGGGTCACCGTCAGCCCTTCCGGATATCCAGCCTGCTTTAAAAGATCGCGTGCTTTCTGCGGGTCCCGTTTTCTCGGTCCTGTCTGCACAAACTGCGATTGTGTTTCCATCACGGGACCTTCACTGTAGTAGAATTGGGAACCCAGTTCAAGATTGAGGCCTCTGGCAAGCAGGGTAGGGGAGAGCGAATGCTTCAGTGCCAGACGCACAGTATTATCATTGAAGGGGGGGGCATCAACTCTCATGGATAGGAATCTCTGCTCAGTATATGGTACTGTCACATAGATATCTTCATGAGAATCCACACGCTGTTTCATGATTGGTGTTATAAAAGGAACTATATCCACCTGACCGTTTATGAGCATCGAGAGAGCAGTATCCCTGTCAGAGACGAAGTAGATATGTACCTCGTCAGAAAGGGGAAAGCCTTTCTCCCAGTACTCATCGAAGGCGACCAGATGTGCATACTCCTTGTTCACCAGTTCCTGTACTGTAAAGGGACCACTACCCATCGGGGAAGTTTCTCCCAGTGCCGAATAGTCGTAGTCACGAGAGAGAACAGCCATGTTATAATCACTCAGCTGATAGATGAAGCCAGGACGCACTTCCTTGAGAACCACCTCAACCGTGTATGCATCGATCTTGTTGACCGATTCAATGATCTCGAAGTCTTTTTGTTTCACATGTGAAACAGTTGAGTCCTGAGTTCTTTCAAGGGTGAAGATGAGATCATCGGCATCGAGAGTGGACCCGTCATGAAACACAATATCCTGTCTAATGGTGAGTATCCATCTCAGACCGTCTTCACTCTCCCATGAGCTCAGAACCTCTCCTTTCAGTTCACCTGTATCGGGGTCGAGTACTACCGGATAATCATAGACTGAAGAGTTGAGACTGAAAGCCTGCCCATTCCATTGTCCGGGAGTGATGAGTCCCGGCATGTTATCAGCTACTCGAATGATGACGGAACTACCCGTCGTCTGTTCTGTTTCACCTGCGGCAAACAGCAAGGTTCCTGAGAGTGCAATAAGAATCGAGAGTACTATACATATACGTTTCATAGGGCCCCCTTGTATTGAATGTACCACGCACCGAAGGCAATGTGAAGGAAAGAGGAGAATTATTATTCCTCTTCCTTAATTGCATCCCACAGATCATTAAGCTGATCAAGGTTGTCATAGTGCATCTCGATACTGTTCTGACGAGAGCGTGTATGAAGCGTATTGAACCGTTTCTCGATTTTTCTGTTTGTACGTCGCAAGGCGATCTGCGGATCGATCTTCAGATATCTGGCAAGATTGACGACAGTGAACAGCAGATCCCCGATTTCTTCCTCAACATGTTCAGTGTCCATGGGTTGCCTGTTGTGTATCGCATCTCTCACTTCTTCTAGTTCTTCTTCGATCTTATCAATCACACCGTTCACTTCGGGCCAGTCGAAGCCTAGTTTCTTCATGATCTTCTGGACTTCAAGTGCATGCGCAAGTTGGGGCAACTGCTGTGGAATCCTGGAAAAAAGATCATCAGAGTCATAGGTTTTCCCTTCGACCGTCTGTTTGACCTGATCCCATAAGGTTATGACCGAATCTGCATCATCTGCTTCGGCATCGGAAAACACATGAGGGTGACGCCGAATCAGTTTCTGAGAAACTGCGTTTATTGAGTCGACAGGTGAAAAGGTTTGTTCTTCCTCGTGGATACGGTAGGACAGGAATACATTCAAAAGGACATCACCGAGTTCCTCTTTCATGTTCTCATCATTATCGTCGAGGATTCCATCTATATATTCATAGGTTTCATCCACGATAGCGGAAGACACGCTCTTTGCTGTCTGCTTTCGATCCCAGGGACATCCACCTGGACTTCTCAGGATTGTTACGATGGTGTACAGCTGGCTGAGGGCTTCCGACAGGGTTTCGGTTTCTTTGTAGGTATAATCTATCATGGTAATAGTATATCGGGCAGTCAGAGTCTTGAGAATAGTTTCTCATGTGGCAGAGGGTAATAACAGCGAGACTCACGTGTTGTTAACAGGGAACCCAAGAATTTTCTTTTTGCAGTCTAGTTTACAGAATATACATTATATACATTTTGTGAGATCAGCGTAACTGCAATGTTCCTATACTCTGCAACGGTGACCAGTAGATATTTGTCGCGTCCCCGTTTCCTCCATACAGCGAGGCGAAGATGTGCAGATACAGGGATGTGTTGTCAGCAATGGCTTCGGTCAGGACGCGGTAGCTGATCTCATCATACCCGGAGAACCGGTTTTTGATGTCTTCAACTGTCAGCGTGTCAGTGTCTGCACCGAAGAACCGATCCTTGCGTTCGTTGTTCATGTAACCGATCAGAACATCATCCTGATCGTACAACCCTATCGTGCTGTACATCCCTGCAGTATCAAGGGCCCGGATGGAAAAGGAATACCCGCTGAACGGAGGGGTCGCTTCGGGTTTGAAATCATCGATAGGCATGGCGATATCCATGGAAGGTGCTGTGGCGAATACTTCTCCACTCTCAGTGGCTGTATCAGTATAGGAGAAGGTTGATGCGACTATCACATCATAGGCGGTATCCGCTATATAGTCAGGGCGGGATGCTGCGTATTTCACAGAAGAATCATCTGTATCGTAGATATAGAATCCCGTCGCCCGTGAATCTGATTGAGGAGTCCACATGTCACCGTTTCCATTTGATTTTACAAACAGTGAACTGAAGGCCGACTTGCTGGTAGCACTGACAGAGAGTGAGGAAAGAGAGCTTATTGCAGAGCTTGCGAGAGCATCGGTCGAAAGGACATAGAACAGTTTCACTGCCGGAACAGTGTTCTTATCCTGGAACTCACTCAGCGCATCTTCGGTGAGGCTGACCGTGACGGTGAAGCTTTCCTGGTCGACCACCACAACTGGTTCCATCTGTATTTCCGAGTCCCCGATATACAGGTAAGTAGGTACGCCACAGGAGAGTATAAGCACGAAAAAAACAGGCACCATGACGAAAAGAGTAACATAGATGTTTCCTTTCGATCGGTACCTGCTATTCATATGGTCTCCTCCTGTGGGTGACCGGGTGGTTGAGATCTTAATCTTTACAGTAGAACAAGATGCGAGAGTGCCAGCTTTGCATACTCACTCTCAGGGTATTCATCCGCCAACTGCTGTAGTACTGCTTTTGCCAGATCTGTATCGCCTGCATTCTCATGGAGACGAGCTACACTGAGAAGCGCCCTGGCTGACTCTGAAGCTCTGCCCTCACTATCTTCAAATACCTGCCGATAGCTTTTGAGTGCAGCTTCGTTATCGCCCATCTCTTCCTTCACAACCCCGAGGTTGAACAGGGCAAGAGAAGCGAAATAGGTGTTTTTCCCATTCTCTGCCAGCGTTTCGAGTCTGCTTGCGGCATCACCCCACTGTTTTTCTTCGGCACTGATCAGGGCCAGAAGGTATTCAGCTTTAAGAGCCGGATAGGCACTCTTCTTCGTTGAGGTCAGTGCCTCAAGACCTTCAATGAGATCCTGCGGAACACCAGTTTCACCCTCTGAAGAGGCCCATTCATCATACTGAAGCGACAGCTCATCAATGAGCTGCTGGTTCTTTTCTGTCTGTGAAGAACTCACAGCCAGCGTAATAATCAGAATGGCTAAGGCGAGAACTATGACAGCCCCTGATATGATCAACACATGTTTGTTCTTCTGAAAGAACAGAGCGAGTGATTCCTCAACTCTGTTCTGAAAGGAAACTTCTTTTCTAACCTTCTCTGCCATACCCTACTCCGCTATTCTGAGTCTTTGTCTTTGGAACTGATAAGATCGCCGAACGTGAACGTATCGGAGTCATCACTGCCATGAATGTACTTTGAGATCTCAGACTGCTGAGAGATCCGGATCTTCTCCTTGATCGAAAGAGAAAGTTTCTGTGTATTGGTATTCACCTCGACAACCGCTGCAGAGATCGGGTCTCCAACTTTGAACTTCGAGAGAATTGAGTCATTGTACTCTTCATCCGGTCCGATCAGGTTGTATTTGGAGATGAGCCCTTCAATGTCACCGAGGACACGGACAAACACACCAAAGTCAGTCACATTGGTGACCTCACCACTGATGATCGAACCCTTGGGGTATTCCTGCTTGAGCGTATTCCATGGATTACCTGAAAGCTGTTTGACACCAAGTCTGATATGGCGTGTCTGCGGATCCACACGGGTTACCACGACATCAATCACGTCGCCTTCCTTACAGAAGTCGTTCATATTCTTGACTCTCTTGGTCCATGAGATGTCATCAACATGGAGAAATCCGTCTATACCGTCTTCAAGGTTAACGAAAGCTCCGTTTGCCGTGATCTTGACAACAGGCTTGGTGAAGGTCATACCTACCGGGTAGCGTACATCGATTGTGTCCCAGGGATTCTCTTCGAGCTGCTTGAGACCGAGAGAGACTCTCTTCTTATCGAGGTCATAGCCCAGGATCTTTGCACTGACCATATCTCCGATGGAAACAATTTCCTTCGGGTTGTTGACCCGTTTCGTCCAGGACAGCTCAGAGATGTGAGCGAGCCCTTCAATTCCGGGTTCTATCTCAATGAACACACCGAAATTGGTGATCTTTGTCACAGGTGCCTGAACCACATCATCAACATGGTAGCGCTGTTCGAAAGAATTCCATGGATCCTCGGTCATGTGCTTGAGTGAAAGATTGATCTTCTGTGATTCCGGGTCGATATTGATCAGACGAAGATGCACCACTTCACCTTTGTTGACAAAGTCCTTGGGCTTGGTCACATGACCCCAGCTCATATCGTTTATGTGAAGAAGACCGTCAAATCCCCCGAGATCGATGAATGCACCGAAGCTGGTAAAGCTCTTGACGGTACCTTCAACAACATCTCCGATCTTGACAGTCGAGAAAAAATGTTCTTTGTTGATCTTGATCTGCTTCTCGAGATATTCTCTTCTCGAAACGACAGATTTAAGTTTCATGCCTGTATGAAACTTGTCTATGATGAAATAGTCTGCAATACCGATGAGAGTCTCGGGATCCTCGACTCTGACTACGTCTGCTTTACTGAGAGGACAGAATCCGAGGAACTCGTTTCCAAGGTCAACTTCGTATCCGCCTTTGATGACTTTAACGAACTTGCCCATAACCGGATCCCGGTTTTCTGCAGCTACTTTGAGAACATCCGTTCTCTCTTTGATGTCAGCGCGCTTCTTGGAAATGACGATCTGTCCGCCTTTTCCTTCCTTGTTGACTATCAGAACCTTGACTTCGTCGCCGACGGCAGGGCTGGTGGCAAACTCATCCAAGGCAATCCTTCCTTCGGACTTATATCCCACATCCACAAATACATACTCGTTATTGACCTGAACAACAGTACCGGTAACAAGCTGACCGTCTTCAATTTCATCAAGAGATTTAAGGTAATGCTCCTGCAACTTTGTCTGTAGTTCAGCCTTCTGCTGCAGTTTTTCTTGTGTTTCCAACACTTCCTTTACTTCTTCCACTTATATTCTCCTGATCCATATTTGCTCACTCTCCCAATTGGTCGAGCATAGCTTGTAACACTTTTACATAAACTTCATCTATGGTCAAGTATGAGGAATCAATATAGATCGCTTCCTCTGAGATCTTTAGGGCTCCATAGACTTTATTTCGATCGATCACATCGCGTTCAGCGATCTTCTGTTCGATTTCATCGATACTGTAACGGGTCTCCTGCTGATGATACCGTCTCTCGGCTCGGACGTGAGGGGATGCATCAAGGAAGAACTTGAACCGGGCATGGGGAAATACCACAGTCGTGATATCTCTTCCTTCGCATACGATATTCAGCCCCTCACGTGCAAGCCGTCTGAGATTCTCATTGACGATGTCTCGCACTGAGATGATCGCAGAGTGCCCGGCAACCCAGGCATCGACTTCGTCAGTGTGCAGGAATCCCTCGACGATTTCACCATCAACGGCCAGAAGGTCATCCTTGAGAGTGAGTCTGACACTGCGGGCAACTGTAATGATCTGATCTTCATGTGTAAGGTCGATATTCCTATGCAATGCCGTGTAGGTGATCGCCCGATAGAAATTCCCTGAGTTCACAAAGTAATAACCGAGATGATCGCTGATGGTTCTGGCGATAGTCGACTTGCCTACCCCGGCCGGTCCATCGATAGCGACAACAGCACCATGAAGGTGTTTCAATGGTTCTATGTTCATCTCTGACTTTCCTTCAGCAGAGAATCGATCTCTCCCTTCTTCAGCGGACGATACTCACCAACCTTCATGTCCTTGAGTTCTATCGAACCGATTCTCAGTCTGATGAGTTTGACGACCTCGTACCCCAGAACCTCGAAGATCTTGCGGATCTCACGGTTTTTCCCCTCTGTAAGAGTCACATGCACCCAGGTCTTCGTCTTGATATCGAAACTTTTGATTGCATAGGGAAGCTTATTGTCGATCATGATTCCTTTCAGGGCTTTCTTGAGATCCTCTTTTCTGATCGGTTCTTTCGTCTTTACCGCATACTCTTTCTCTATCCCGTAGGAGGGATGGGTAATCTTGTTGGCTGCATCTCCGTCATTCGTATAGAGAATCAGGCCGCTGGAATCTTTGTCGAGCCGTCCGATGTGGAACAGAAGGTGTTTGTCCTTGATCGTGATCAGGTCTCTTGCGTAGCGATCTTCATTCGGGTCATAGTTGCTGCAGATGTATCCTCTGGGCTTGTGGAGGGCAAAATAGTAGGTAGCCTCGCTGATTTCTGCGAGCATCCCATCTACCTGCACGATGTCCTCCTCATTCACCTTCACTCCCGGTTCTGTGATCTGTTTCAGGTTGACGCTCACCCGCCCCTCCTGAATGATCCGTTCACAAGCTCTGCGCGAACCATAGCCGCTTTTTGCAAGATAACTCTGTAGTCGTATCGGATAATCTATATTCATTGTTTCTCTTCCTCATTCTGTAAGAATCGTTGCCGGTCCAGTTCCGAAAGTCTGGGCAGGTCGGAAATGCTGTTCAAGCCGAACTGGAGCAGAAACTTTCTCGTTGTACCGTAGAGTCCCGGGTGACCGGGTACATCTTTTCGTCCTACCACGTGGATATACTCTCGTTCAAGGAGCATCCGCATGATAGAGTCGCTCGAGACACCGCGTATGTTCTCGACATCCCGTCTGGTGACCGGTTGAGCATACGCAATGATGGAAAGTGTTTCAAGCGCTGCACGCGTGAGTCGTCTGTCGACCCGTTTACCATAGGTGTTCCTGAGCGCATCATGCAGTTCGGGGGACGGGATCAACTGGTATCCTTGAGTCGTCTCTGATAGAGTCACTCCCCGTGATCCAGTACGGTAGATCTCCTGCAACTCCTGTACAGCCTGTTCGATCACTTCGATCGGGAGGTTCATCATGTGTGACAGTCTTTCCCCGCTGAGTGCATCATTTTCAATAAACAGAACCGCTTCGATGAGTTTCGCTGTCTCTGTGGTGATTCCGTTCACTCATCATCCTCCTCATCATCAAATGAAATGACGATCGTCTGATCATCAATATCTTCCTCCTCATCATCCACTGCAGGTGCCTGATGTGGCGGTTTCGAAGAAAATGGGGGGGCAGGGGGCACAAACGACTCCGGTATCACCTCGACGGGGGTGTCCTCCATCTCTTCTTCAGGAGCCTTTCGTATCTGAATATCACCGAACAGTACATGCTGTTCTATGATGATCATGCGGAATTTCACCGCTTCCAGAATGGCCAGAAAGGCGCAGATGATATCGATGCGGGAATCTTCATGAACCACAAGGTCTATGAAACTGATGCTCTCGCTCGTCTCGAACAGCTCTTGCATCAACGTGAGCTTCTGTTTGACACTCACCTCTTCATAGACGTTGAATATCTTATCATGGGTGATCGTGCTCAGAAGAGTGCTGAAGGTCTTGAGAAGGTCCCAGACATTGACTTCTTTCCACAGTTGTTCATCAGGAAACGGAAGCATGAACTGACTTTTCTTTCGTGACAGAAGGAGCGTATTCTCTGACTGTGCCTCACTGAGAAGTGTACTGTACCGTTTGTATTTCTGATATTCAAGGAGCTGTTCCACCAGCTCCTGTTTGTCCTCCAGCCACCTTTCATCCTCCACTTCTTCGTGAGGGATCAGCATATTGCTCTTGAGAAGGAGCAGATGGGAGGCCATCAGGTAGAACTCGGTCAGATCATCGAGATCAACCCTAGAAGCCATATCAAGGTAGTGCATGAACTGGTCGGTGATCTCGGAAATCGGGATCGAGTAAATGCTTACCTGAGCCTTGTCTATCAGGTGGAGAAGAAGGTCGAGAGGACCTTCAAACTCTCTAAGGCTGTAGGTGAGCGGCTGCGGCGGTATTGTGTGCGATGCTGTTCCTGACTGGGTACCTGTTCCCATATCAGCCGATTATACCGTACCTGATAGATTCTGGTAAAGGATGCAGGAGTCTGTGGACAGCGGATATGATAGGGAACACTGCTGAGCACTTACTCTTGTTCAACGTTCACCTCATTCTTCACTTCGGAGGGGAACATGATCGCTCTCAGATCCCGTTCCAGTGCTTCAGTGACATCTGTATTGGTCCGGAGGAACTGAATCGCATTATCCCTACCCTGTCCGATCTTCTCATCGCGATACGAATACCAGGATCCCGACTTGTTCACCATGTCATATTTTATTGCAGCATCCAGAATCGAACCGTAGTAGCTGAGTCCTTCACCGAAGAGCATGTCCAGTTCAATCTTCTTGAACGGTGGAGCAACCTTGTTTTTGACGATCTTGATTCTCACTCTGTTTCCGATGATCTCATCAGCGCTCTTGCTTATACTTTCGATCTTTCTCACCTCGATACGAATCGAGGAGTAGAATTTCAGGGCATTTCCTCCGGTGGTGGTCTCCGGGTTTCCGAACATGATGCCGATTTTCATTCTGATCTGGTTTATGAAGATGATGGTGGTGTGGCTTTTCGAGAGGATGCCTGTCAGTTTTCTCAATGCCTGAGACATCAGTCTGGCCTGGAGTCCCATGTGTGAGTCCCCCATCTCACCATCGATCTCCGCCTGAGGCGTGAGGGCGGCAACCGAGTCAACGACGATAATATCGACAGCTCCGCTTCGTACGAGTGATTCGGTAATCTCCAGGGCCTGTTCCCCATTGTCCGGCTGGCTGATCCACAGTTCATCGGTATTGACACCGATTTTTCTGGCATAGACCGGGTCAAGAGCATGCTCGGCATCAATGAATGCTGCAATCCCCCCTGCCTTCTGCGCCTCGGCTATCGCGTGAAGGGACAGAGTCGTCTTTCCAGATGACTCAGGGCCGTAGATCTCAATGATCCGCCCCCGTGGGAATCCACCTACCCCGAGAGCTTCGTCGAGAAGGATCGAGCCGCTGCTGATAGTTGATATCGTGGAATCTGTGACAGAGTCGGAGAGTTTCATAAGAGCCCCTTTGCCGTACTGCTTGTCCATCTGGCTTCTCGCAGCCTCAAGGGCTATCAGTTTGTCCTTGGTGTCTGCTTTCTTGTCTATCGTGATAGATGGGGAATTACTCTTATTCTTAGCCATAAATACCGCTCTCCTTTTCGGGTGTTTCCTACTACTGTATTACGAACTGTATCACACATTCACTTCTGTATGTCATGAGAATCGAGGATAATCGTCACCGGACCATCATTGATGTAGCCCACCTTCATATGTGCTCCGAAGATACCGGTCTGCACTTCCAGGCCCAGATCTCTCAGCTGATCAGCTGCCTGCTCATACAAGTCTTGTGCCATCTCAGGCGGCGCTGCCGGATTGAACGAAGGACGGTTCCCTTTTGTCGTGATGGCGCAGAGGGTGAACTGACTCACCAGAAGGATTTTTCCACTCTCCTGCAGAATGCACCGGTTCATCTTTCCTTCCTGATCGGTAAATATTCGCAGATTGGCAACCTTGCGCACGATATAGGAAAGGTCGGACCCATTATCCTCCCGATAGACGCCCAGGTATACAAGAATACCTCTCTCTATCGAGCCGGTCACCTGATCGTCCACGGTGACCGAAGCATCGCTCACTCGCTGTACCACTGCTCTCATCTATCGATTCATCGCGTGGAGGGCTTCCACCAGTGCCGACCTGTCGGTACTCTTGAAGAATGTGGTTCCCACTACCAGCACATCAACTCCGCTCTGATACAGCTTCTCGGCATTGTGTGTAGTCACTCCCCCATCCACGGAGATCAGAAAATCGAGTTTATGCTCAGTGCGATACGCATCGAGCTCACGAATCTTATCAAAGGTGAATTCGATGAAACTCTGGCCACCAAAACCGGGATTGACACTCATGAGAAGGACGAGTTCCACGTCAGAGAGCATCTGGTATATCATGGATACCGGTGTCGAGGGGACGATTGAAATTCCGGCATTGACACCCGCCTGGTGTATACTGGAGATAACCTTATGAAGATGAGTCACCGTCTCCGCGTGAACGGTGATGTAATCAGCCCCGGCATCAGCAAACTCTTTTATGAACGGTTCAGGATTCTGAACCATGAGATGAGCATCGAAAGGTAGCGTGCTCTTGTCTTTCAGGTCCGCTATGAACTTCGGTCCGAACGATATATTCGGCACGAAAAGGCCATCCATCACATCCAGATGAACCCAGTCAGCCCCGGCTGCGTTCACTTCCTCAAGACCCTCACCTGCTCTGCTGAAGTCTGCCGACAGCATGCTCGGTGCGACTATACACTTCGATTCTCTTTTCATAGCTTATTTGTACCAGAAAATAAAACATTTGTTAAGGTAAAAACATGTGCTCTTTTACACAGGTTGCCTGCTTTTCACTTTGAGTCCTCTCATATCCGGTGGATGTGCGCAGCTTTTCCTTACTCCCACTCTCACTCCCACTCCCAATATCACTGTCTGCCCGGATTTTTTTCGTGTTGCTTGCAAGTATACGGGATTTGCTCTATACTAATACTACGTTTACTACCGTTCTCACCTATCGTGCTGATCTGCATCTATTTCACTTTCGAATGAAGATAGAGTAGCAATCAGTGTTGTTGTGTATGGAAAAGAACGTCATATTCAGTTAGAAGGACAATCCACATGAATGAAGACGCTATCAGATCACTGTTAACAGAAGAGGCATGGACCCGTACTGCTCTTACCACCTACACTGTGCCGATGTTTCAGGAGATTGATACAACCATAGCAGGCATCCAGGGAAGTGAAGATCTCCTTGAAGTCAAGAGCATCTGCGATGAGCATCTCAAGAAGAACAAAAACAGTATCGCGGCACTCTATATCTCAGGAATCATCTCGGTGATGAGAAAATCGTTCGATTACGGGAATATCACGAACCTTATCGAGATGTTCATAGAGAACGGCAAGGACGGGATCGCAGAGTTTCTGTCACTCAAGGTGCTTGACGCTTTTGAAGACAAGTACGTTCTCCGTATTCTTGCCTCGATTTATGAGAAACAGGGAAAACGAGAAGAAGCCTATGCATTGTATGAACGTCTTGTAGCGGTCGATTTCGAGGAAACTGAACTACTCATAACACTTGCAGAGAAAGCTCTAGAACAGGACCAGAGAGAAAAGGCGATAGCGTACTACAAGAAGGCCTTCCAGAGGTATCTGAATGCCCAGAGTTATCAGTCGGTCATTGAAGTGTTTACGATACTCTTTGATATGATGCCTGATGAGTTCCCCTACGTACTTTCACTTGCAGAAAGGATTGCAGAGAAATTCAACGGAGAACCTGCCTTTAAACCGATAGGTGCCCTGTACCAGCGGAGTCTTGAACACGACAATTACGACAACGCCATTGATGCCATGAAGACCATTCTCGATTTTTCTCCCACAAATGACTGGGCTCGAGAACAGCTCGTGGCGACTTACAAAAAGAAGTATGCCAACCACAGTCGTCTCGCATCCTGCATCGAGAGCAGTAATCTGGACAAGGCCTACCGGGACATCCATCTTGCGATCAATGAATTCGAAAAGAACATTGCCTTCGATAAGGGATCATTCGTGTTCCATAAATCATGGGCCATCGGTAGAATCAAGGAGATTACCAGTGAGCATGTTATCATCGATTTCCCCTCCAAGCGAGGACATTCGATGTCTCTTGCCATGGCTTTCAGCTCTCTACAGGTTCTTCCTGCCCAGCATATCTGGGTTCTGAAGTCGCTGTTCCCGAAGGATAAGCTCAAGGAGAAATTCATCACCGATGTGCCCTGGGGTCTGAGGACGCTGATTCAGAGCAACGGTAATGCGGCCACATTGAAGACCATGAAGAGTGAGATAGTCCCTTCCATTCTGAGTGCGAAGGAGTGGACCAGCTGGCTCAATAAGGCCAAGAAAGTACTCATGAACGATCCTCTCATCGGGTTCCTACCCAACGCGAGTGATGTCTATACTGTACGGGAGACCCCTATCAGTTATGAAGAGAAATCACTTGGTATCTTTAGAAACGAAAAGCGGTTCTATGCAAAGGTCAAGATCATACGGGATTTTCTCATCAACGGAGACGTGGAGTCCGATTTCTTCATAGAAATGGTCAAATATTTCAGAGACCAGTGCAGTATCTATCAGGGAGTGACCGATCAGGTTATCTCCTCCTACCTGCTGGTTGATTACCTTGCCCGGCGCTACCCGTTCATTGCCCGTCCTGAAGGCGCAGAATTCAAACACCTGTACGGTATGCTTGACTCGATTGAACAGACGTTCGAAGCAATCGAAGATGCAGAACTGAAGAAGGCTTTCATTGACAAGGTCGTTGAGACCGAAGACCCTGAACGCGTGCCGGTGGTGCTGGTTTCCCTGTACCCCTATTACCTGACTAACTACATCATGGACACTCTCCGAGAACAGGGAAAGAACCGTGTCATCAGTGATATGTTCAAGAAGGCCTGCAGGAACTACAAGGAGAACGCTGACCTGTTCACCTATCTCTCACGCTCCTATGACAGGAAGTTCTGGGAAAAGAAGATCAGAATTCCTTTCGAGACTCTCATCACCAGTCAGCTCCAGCTGCTCGACTATGCGTTCAACGCCATAGAAGCAAAACGGGCTACAGCGGAAAACAAGAAGATCGTGAAAACACTTCTAACCATCCTGTTCGATGAGCGCAGTCTGTACCAGTTCCTCGATGAAGCGAATGAGGGGCAGGCTCAGAGGATCAACTTTATCATACAGCGGATGGAATCTCTCGAGATGTCCAAGAAGCTTGAAGTAAAACATGTGATTCTTGAACGGTTCCCTGATTTCGTCTTCCTCGGTGAAGACCTCGATTCCAAGGAGATGGTGAGTAGCGGTCTCATGGTCACCAGGACACGATACATCGAGAAGCAGAACGAACTTGACCACATCATGAACGTGGAGATACCTGAGAACTCCAAGGAAATCGGTGCAGCACTGGAACTTGGTGATCTTCGTGAGAATTCTGAATTCAAAGCCGCCAAGGAGAAGCAGGGAATACTGAATGCAACGATGGTGAAACTGACCGATGAGATATCCCGTGCGAATGTTATCACGAAGGAACAGATCGATGTGAGCAAGGTATCCTTCGGCACGAAGGTAACTCTCAAGAACAACATTACCGGTGATATGCAGGAATATCGAATTCTTGGCCCATGGGAATCGAATCCGAATGAAAATACCATCAGTTACATGGCTCCCTTCGGAGCTAAACTGCTGAATCATACTCCCGGAGAACGATTCACATTCGACATAAATGAAAAACCCTATGATTTCACGGTGGAATCTATTGAGGCTATTGCCATCTGACCCACACTCAGTAAATGAGTATCTGCAGACGACCATCCTTCATCGGGTGGTTGTTTTTTTTTTCTTCTTCTAGTGATGTTTCCTGTTCGTAAGGAATGAAATGACTCTGATTCCCATGAGTCTGTACAGTATGAGCGCACTGAGAAAGGTCATGGAGTAAATCAGAGCTAGAATGGCGAGACTGAGCAGAGAAGAGCCTTCCTGCCACCATGAGGACCCCAGAACTGAGTCAGTATAGAAAAGCAGGAGGGCCAGTATGCCGTTTATCATCAGGATGCCGCTCAGCGTACCGAGGATACCCGCTGTGAATACCCTGATAAGATTTCTCCGTGACAGATGGATGAGATAGATCACGACACCGACCGCAAATGCTATACTGTTGGCAAGAGCGATTGAGCCTATGGTGTGTTCATAACGTATCAGCACTATCGTCAGGATGATATCGACCAGAGCGACCATCAGGGAAACAATGAACACATCCCGTTCCCTGTCGTCTGCGTAGCAGATACGCTGAAAGAACCCGTACAGTGCGGCAAATGGCATCCCGAAGGCAAAAAAACGAAGGGCTGAGCCGGTACGTATGCTGTCTGTCAGTGTGAACTGTCCGCTCTGAAGAAGTACTGAAGCTGTTTCTGAACCGAAGAAGGAAAGAAGAAGCAGGTTCGGAAGCAGTGTCGCGAGGATCAGCGTCATACCATGGGAAGTAGTGTGGTGAAGGGCACGTCTGTCCCTGTCTCCCGCTGCCCTGACCAGAGAAGGGAAAAAAGCTGTCGCAATCGCTGCATAGAAGATGCCGTAGGGTGCCTGCCATATGATGATGGCGTTGGCAAAGGAGGTCACGCTACCGGTCTCCATCGTTGTAGCGAAGTAGTATGCGACCTGCTGTGAGATTACCATGATCAAAGCATTCAGCGTGATCATGAGCCATTTTCTCATCACCTGGTGTACCTCGGGGGTGAAGATTTGGCGTGTAAGAGCAAAACGATAGCCGTACCGTCGTACACCTCTCCAGGTGAATACCAGCTGTCCCCCTCCCCCTGCAATCACACCCACTGCCATCGCATAGGCACCGATTACCGGCTCGAGCAGATACAGGGAGAGAATCAGTGTCACAGAGAAAATCAGAGGGGCTAACGCACCCGTGATGAAGGTGCCGTGAGCATTGAGTACTCCGTTTAACAGGGCGTACAGGGAAATCATGGCAAGGTAGAGCGTGAAAAACACAAGCAGATTGCCTGAAAGAGAGATCATCTGTGGATCGCGAAAATCGCTGAGAAAGCTTATGATGTACCCTCTGAATACGATGATAAAGAGAGTGATCACCGTGAAAATGACTAGCTGGACACTCATCATTCGTCTCAGCAGAACCCTGGTATCCGTCTTGTCCTGAAGAGACCTGGTGAAGATCGGTATGAAAGCGGAATTGAACGCCCCTTCGGCAAATAGTTTCCTGAAGTTATTCGGTATATTGAAGGTGAAGTTGATCACATCAGCAAGCTGAGTTGCTCCGAACAGTACTGCAAGGACCCTCGCCTTGAAAATCCCGAGGATCCTCGAGAGCAGTGTGAAGATCATGAGAATTGTCGAATGTACCTGTCGTTCCTGATCATGAACCTCCATAATAGCGTTCCAGATATGATTTTTTAAATTCAGGAAAACGATCTTCATCGATTGCAGTGCGAATATTCTTCATGAAGGTGTGCAGGTAGGTCAGGTTGTGTTCGGTTGCGAGCATCCCTGCGATCATCTCATTGGCCTTGAACACATGCCTGAGGTACCCTCTTGAGTAGTTCGTACACGCTCTGCACGTGCATCCTTCCTGGATAGGAGCCTGCGAATAGGCATGAGCTGCTTTCTTCAGCTGGATCATTCCATCATCTGTGAATACCGAACCGTTTCGTGCACTTCTCGTTGCAAGCACACAGTCGAACATGTCGATACCGTTCGCGACAGCTTCAAGAATATAGTCGGGAGTACCGATCCCCATCACATAGCGGGGGCGGTCAGGGGGGAGGAACTGGGTCGTGTAACCAAGGTAGTCGGCAAACTGCTGGCTTGTCTCTCCGACACTGAGGCCGCCGATAGCAATACCAGGAAAACCGATCTCACTGATAGCCAGGGCACTTTCCTTTCTCAGGTCCTGATAGAAGTTTCCCTGGACGATCCCGAAGAGATTCCGCTCTCCACCCTCCTGAATCCAATGATCATACGAACGCTGTGCCCACGTACGGGTAGTTTCCCAGGCGATTTTCGCCTCTTTGTGTGGAATCTCGGGAGCAGTACATACATCGAGGACCATCATGATGTCGCTTCCGATGACATTCTGGACATCCACGACTTTTTCGGGGGTAAGCATGTGCCTCGAACCATCGATGTGGGACTGGAAAACCACTCCCTGTTCCTGTATCTTCCTCAGGCCAGATAGGCTGAACACCTGAAACCCTCCGCTGTCGGTGAGAATGTTGTAATTCCAGTTGCTGAAGCGATGGAGTCCACCGAACTGTCCGAGTACGTCAACTCCCGGTCTCAAATACAGATGATAGGTATTTGCGAGGATGAGATTATAGCCGATCTGGTGTACATGCTCATGATAGATTCCCTTTACGGTACCATTGGTCCCCACCGGCATGAACGCCGGGGTCACTACATCCCCATGATCGAGGCTGAGTATACCGGTTCGGGCACTGGTAGAGGGATGAGTATGTGTTATTCGGTGAATCTTCTTCATGGTTCATTTCCTTCTTACGATAAGTATGCCTGAGGCAAGGATGATCAGGATAGCAGGGGGAACGAAGAGCGCAGGGCCTGCCTCGACGATCTCCTGTCGTGCAAGTATCGTTCCTGATAATACCAGTACATAATAGACAACTGCAATACTGATACTCATGATGATACTGAGTACCATGACATTCTTCTTCCAGGGAATGACCGTCGCACACGAGATAAGAATCAGTATGAGGGGAGCAAAATTCATACTCAGCCGCTGATAGAAGTCAACCGAGTATCCTGTATGACTCGGGTTGTTCACCTTCCTGAGCCGCTCGATATAGTCGTAGGCCGCCTTGAGGTCCATTGTGTCTATATCGACAGATCTCTGTGCTATCACCTCGGGGTCAAGATCAAGATACGGCAGAACGAGTGTTTTTGTCTGCGAGGTGGTTATGAGGCGGTTCTCATCACGATCGTAGAGCTTCACATCCTCCCCTATCCATCGGCCATTCTCATACGATGCCCTTCGAGCATCATAGCGCTGAAGGAACTGCCCGTTTTCGTCGAGAATGAACAGTGAGAGATACGAGAGAGTGGTTGTCCTCTCGTCATACCGGCGGGAGTACAGGATGTACTGCCCGTTCTCACTGGTAAGAACAAGACTGTTGGTGAAGGCCTGAGAACCTGTTTCCAGATACGATGAGGTATAATCCTCTTTCATCACCTTGAAATGTCTAGTCACCTGCTCATTGAATGCGAAGAACAGTGAAGTGAGGATCACGGCAGTGATGATCAGTGAGGTGGTGATCCGGGAGAAGGAATAACCTGATACGGCAAGGATGATCATCTCGTTGTTCGCATACATCATCGAAAGCATATAGGTAGAGGCGAAGAGAGCAGAGGGCGGAAGGGTGAAGGAGAGAGCTTCCGGGATGAACAGAAGTGTCGATACCACCATCTGAACAAGGGTGAACTCTGATTGAAGATACTGTTCGAGTGTACTGAAGACATCGAACAGAAGCATGATGAAGGTAAGAAGAAGCGTCGTTATCGATAGGAGTTGTATGAATGAACCTACGAGATAGCGGTCGAGTTTTCTCATGATTGTCTCAACCTCATAATCAATAACATCGAGATGGAGAGGATGAGGAGATTCGGTGCCCACATCAGAAATAGCGGGTGGATATTTGTTCTGATAATCTGGGTCTGTGCGACAAACAGCATCGCCCAGTACAGAGCCGCCACAAGAAGCGAGAGACCGAACCCGAACAGACGACCGTGCCGGATGTTGACAAAGGAAAGGGGAAACGAGATCAGGGTAAGGATAAGAGCACTGGCACTGAGGGCGAACTTCTTATGCAGTTCAGCCCGGTAGTACTGTAAATAGAAATTGACCGGTGGTGTCTGCTCCAGTGATGCCTTGCGGTCATACAGATCACTGAGTGATAACCCGGCATATTCCGTCTCATCACTATGTTTCGCCTGTTCTATATCCCTCAGCACCTGTTCAAGTAGTACACTTCTCTGAGAGATCGCCTTCTCATGATCTTCCATACGAATACGTATCTGATCGATCAGGTCCCTGCTGGACATCTGAGAAGGACTTACGTTCCTGACCTGTTCCACCTGTGAACTGAAATCAAGGTAATAGATCATCGACTCTCCCTGTCCATATCGGAACCCGCCAGTCCCTCCTGCTTCACGTTCACTACTGAGAATACTGACCTCCCAAAGTTCAAGCTTGTAGATGAACCTCTGAAGGTCTATGAGCTCGAGTGTGCCGCTCTGTGCAGAGATAAACACCTGCTCCCCGGAATTGTTGGTGGTAAACAGTACCGGGTTTTCAAGATACCCATCCTGTACCTCCTGAGTTACGATGACCACATCTCCTACCTCATTGACCGAGTACGAGGTGAGCTCCATTGTCGGCAGGGTCCTCAGGAGGTCTGTATAGAGTCGTTTGAACTGAAGGTGGGAAACAGGTAATACGCTGTCGGCGATGGTGAAGGTGATCACACTGAGAACCAGGGCACTTATGATAACAGAGCGGAGCATCTGAAACAGGGAAATCCCGAGTGCTCTCATGGCAATGATCTCATGGTTGCTTGATAAATTTCCGATCACCATAGAGGCACCGCTCAGGGTTGAAAATGGGATCGTATAGAGGAGGATTTGTGGCATGCTGAGTGCAACCAGGGTGAGCATCTGCCGAATCGGAACCTGCTTGAGCAGTATTCTCTGGGCATACAGAAGAATCTGATTGATAAAGAAGATGAAGAAAAAAAAGAGAAAGGCAACCAGAAACGAGAGGAGGAATTCTCTCGCTATGTAGCGGTGCACGAGAGTCAGTCTCGTACCATCACCCTTCCCTCCTCTCATGTCAGACTCCTGTAGAACCGAATCCTCCGCTTCCCCGTTGAGTTTCACTTGTCGAGTGGGTAGGAATGTACTGTACTTTTATCACAGGTGCAATGACAAGCTGTGCGATCCTATCTCCGTCCTGAATCACAAAATCCTCATTCCCATGATTGATAAGAACTACTTGTATTTCGCCCCGGTAGTCGGCATCTATCGTGCCGGGAGCATTGAGTACGGTGACTCCGTGTCTGGCGGCAAGTCCGCTTCTCGGCCTGACCTGTCCCTCGTACCCGCCGGGTATTTCGAGGAAAAGTCCGGTGGGTATCAACGCATAGCCACCATGAGAGGAGAGGGTCACAGGTGCTTCGGGGAGGTACGCCCTCAGGTCGGCACCTGCTGCCTCTATCGAGTGATATTCGGGGAGGACACTGCCGGATTTTCTTTTCGTGAGTATCGTAAGCAGATCCATGTCGTCTCCTCTCCCTGATTATTTATTCTTTTCCTGGTCTTCAAGTGCGTCGATGTAGGAAAGGTTCAGTCTTCCCATCCGGTCGACATCGAGAAGCTTCACAGGAATCTGCTGGTTCACTTCAAGAACGTCATTGACATTGTTCACACGCTTTCTCGCGAGCTTGGAGATGTGGCAGAGCCCCTCCTTACCGGGAAGGCTCTCAACGAATCCACCGAAGTCCATGATACGCTTAACAGTACCCTGATAGATGCGGCCGGGTTCCGGTTCCTCCACGATGGACTTAACCAGTTCGAGTGCTCTGTTGGCTGACTCGCTGTTCTTCCCGTAGATCATCACGGTACCGTCGTTGTCGATATTCACTTCAGCCCCGGTCTGCTCTGCAATTCCTTTGATGGTCTTGCCGCCGGTTCCGATAACGGCACCGATCTTCTCTTCATCAACTTTGAACGTGAGGATCTTTGGTGCGTATCTGGAGATCTCTGTGCGCGGTGTATCAATCGTCTGTTCCATAGCACTCAGAATATGAAGTCGTCCCGCCTTGGCCTGTTCAAGAGCCTTTGCCATGATCTCACGGGTGACCCCTGCGATCTTGATATCCATCTGGAAGGCTGTGATACCCTTTCTTGATCCGGCTACTTTGAAGTCCATGTCGCCCAGGTGATCTTCCTCACCGAGGATGTCTGAAAGGACCGCATAGCGTTCGTAGTGTTCACCTTCAGTAATCAGCCCCATGGCGATACCGGCGACCATGTCCTTCACCTTGACCCCTGCATCCATCAGTGAAAGACATCCTCCACAGACACTGGCCATTGATGATGAACCGTTGGATTCAAGGATCTCGGAAACAATTCTCATCGTGTAGGGGAAGTCTTCCTTGGCAGGGAGAATTCCCTCGATAGCCCGCTGAGCAAGATGGCCGTGGCCGATCTCACGTCTTCCAGTGGAAAGCCTCCCTGTTTCACCGACACTGAAGGGAGGGAAGTTGTAGTGAAGCATGAAGTTACTGAAGTGCTTGTCTCCATCGATGGTGTCAAACATCTGTTCATCGCTTGAAGTACCGAGTGTGGTGGTGGCAAGTGCCTGTGTTTCACCTCTGGTGAACAGTGCAGAACCATGAGCCCGTGCGAGAACCCCTACTTCACAGGTGATCTTTCTGATTTCATCGACCTTTCTCCCATCAACTCTCACACCATCTTCGAGGATGGAAGAACGGAGAATCGTGTATTCGAGTTCTTCGAACAGTTTGTCGAACTTTTCAGGTTTTTCACTTGCTTCGAGCAGTTCTGCAAACTTCTCTTGTGCTTTGGCTTTAACCTGCTTGATCGCCTCGTGACGTTCAGCCTTCCCTTTAACGAAGGAAGCTTCCTTGATCATGGGATAGGCCCACTCTCTTACCGGGTCGAGAAACGACATGTCATTGTCAATGACCATCAGGGGAAGTTTTTCCTTGCCCGCAAGTTTTGCTAGTTCCAGCTGAACAGCACACAGATCGGCAATGATAGGCTGGGCTGTTTCGATTGCCTGGAGCATCTGCTCTTCAGAAACCTGTTTTGCACCACCTTCGACCATAGTAATGCCCTTTTCGGTACCTGCAACAATGATTTCGAGCAGAGCTTCTTCGATCTCCTGGAAGGTGGGGTTGATGACATATTGATCCCCGATCAGTGCGACTCGAACAGCAGCGATCGGTCCGTTAAAAGGAATGTCACTGATAGTCACAGCTGCGCTGCTTGCTATCATAGCGATGATGTCAGGGGGATTGACCATGTCACTTGAGATGACAGTAGGTACTACCTGAATCTCACGTCCGAATGATTTATCAAAAAGCGGTCGCATCGGGCGGTCAATAAGACGGCAGACGAGGATTTCCTTGTCTTTAGGTCTGCCTTCTCGTTTAAGGAATCCGCCGGGGATCTTTCCTGCCGCATAATATTTCTCATTATATTCAACCTGGAGCGGTACATAATCGAGTGGAGTCTCCGGCATCCTGCCGGCACAGACGGTTGCGAGTACGCTTGAACCTTCGAATGTTGCAAAAACCGAACCGTTTGCCTGTTTGGCCATCTTTCCTGTTTCAAGAATCAGAGTTCCTGAATTGAGCTTCATTTCTACTTTCTTTGTTTCCATGATTTCCTACTTCTTTTACTTCTTTGTATGTTCTTCTGAGATGAGAAAAGCCTCCACGCTACCTAAAGGGTAACTTCTGGAGGCTGTTCTTTCACTCAATTGTTTGTAATATCCATTACTTACTTTCTCAATCCAAGCTGCTGGATGAGGGTTCTGTATCTGTTGACGTCCTTGAGTCTGATGTACTTGAGAAGACGTCGTCTTCTACCAACCATCTTGAGAAGACCCCTTCGGCCTGCGTGGTCTTTCGGATAGGCCTTGAAGTGATCCTGAAGGTCCTTGATCCGTGCTGTCAGAAGTGCTACCTGCACTTCTGCAGAGCCTGAGTTCGTCTCATCGCCACCATAGGTGGAAATAATGTCTTTTTTCTGTTCGCTAGTCAGCATGTCTGTGCTTTCTCCTTTGTAAATTCAAAACTATCCAACCGATACGATTCATGAGACATCCTCTGCTGTATATACCTCTGATCGGTCTCACAGATGGAGAATTCCAGATTCTCCGGTGAAATACAACAGTGACAGCTGAATGCCTGTAAACAGTGATTCAGCTTCAGATACCCCTCATACAATCCCGGTGGCGGCAGGAGCTGCATGAACGAACCTATCGGTAAACGCAGAGGCCATTCATGTATGCTGGAAGGGATATGGCCCAGATCCAATGAATGATATCTGCCTAGCAACTGGGGTATAATCCCCATATCACCTTGTTTGATCGTAGAACGTACTACCGTACTACTATCCACTGTACCGTCAGATAAACGGTACGTTGTCGGTACTATCACTTTAATGTGCATTCCTGTCCTGTCCAGATATTCGCGAATCTCCTGTGGACCGGTAGTTCCCCGGTAGCCGCATTTGAAGTTATCCCCGACGACAATTGCCTGCACATCAAATATTTGAGTACATCTTTCGATGAACTGTTCTCCTGACAGT
>JAFGUP010000133.1 GCA_016938475.1 Sphaerochaetaceae bacterium | reverse complement strand
TATGTCAAAAACACCCTGGCTGATTACTCTACTGAGACCTACCTATGGAGCCCTGCTGAATCGAACGCACAGAATCAGGAGGGAGAATTTCGGCATTATTCCCACTGAGGGGCCGTTCCTGGTGATCGGCAACCATGTCCATACATTCGATCCCATGTTCATCTCTGCAGCGGTCCGTTTTCATATCAACTGGGTTGCAGGCCGATACCTGTTCAAATTCCCATTTCTCGGGATTCTTCTTGCCAAGGGGATAGGTGCGATAGCAAAACAACAGGGGAAGAGCGATCTGTATACAATCCGGACGATACGGGAAAAACTCGCTCGTGGAGAAGTCGTCGGTCTGTTCCCTGAGGGAACGAGGACCTGGGACGGAGATTCTCTCCCGGTTCCCGATGCTATGGCAAAGATGATAAAGATGTTTCGTGTTCCGGTGGTCGTTTTCCATATCGAAGGGGCCTTCGGTGCACGTCCGCGTTGGGCTGTGAAGGATAGAAAAGGTCCTATCACACTCCGGGTGATGAGTGTTCTTCAGCCTGGTGATTTCTCCTCGCTCAACGTACATGAACTGACGCAGCTTCTCAATGATCAGCTCTACTTCTCTCATGAGAGATGGCAGAAAATGCATGCTATACCGTATAGAGGAAAGGTGAGGGCTGAAGGTGTGGAGGATCTCCTGTTCGCCTGTCCCTCGTGTTCTTCCTTCTCTACTATCAGGGCGCGCAGGGATACGATAACCTGCTCTCAGTGCTCATCTTCATGGATCCTTGATCCCTACGATACTGCACGGTCGGCGGACCGGCATGCGCCGACACTCACTCTCCGGCAGTGGCACATATGGGAGAGTGGAGAGCTCATACAGCGTCTTGAAAAGCCGAAGAGCTCTTCTCCACTGTTTCCGGTGGATCGAGGTGTTCTGTTCCAGAGAATCGAAGGAGATTCGTTCATTGTTCTCAGTCGCCGTTTCCTGGTTCATACATACCATGACCGCATCGTCCTGAGTTTTCCCGACGATGCGATGGAGGAGAAGGTATTTGACCTGACGCTGATGGCCTCCTTTGCAGTCAATGCCAAACGCACGATGGAGTTCTCCTATAAGGCGGTGATCTACCGGTTCCGTCTGGAACATGGCGGCTCGAGCGTGCGATATCTTGAACACTATCACTATATGATGAATCAATGTGTAGAGGAGAATGCCTGAATGAACTGGAACTACGTCATCCATATCGGAATCATTTCCATCGCCCTGCTCTCCGCTTCTCTGTTGCGAGCCAATGTCAGGTTCCTTCAGAAGTATCTGATACCCGCTCCGATCGTTGCGGGAGTTTTCCTGCTGCTGTTCTACAACTGGATAGCTCCACTATGGTCTTTGAACAGTCAGTATCTTGGAGAGCTGGTCTATCATCTGCTTAACCTCAGCTTCATAGCTATGATGCTGCGTGTGACAGGCACGAAGCTTCCAAAAGGAAAGAGCTACCGGAGGGTCGTCGCTCAGAACGTGACCGCCGTCATCGGACAGTACGGACTGCAGACTTTCTTCGGTCTCCTTGTCACGGCACTGCTGATGTACACCGTTATGCCCGATCTCTTCCCTGCAATCGGTTTCACTCTTGCCCTTGGTTTCGAGCTCGGGCCCGGTCAAGCCTTTAGCATCGGGTCAACCTGGGAGAGTATGGGGTTTGTCGGCGGCTCTTCAGTCGGTCTGACTCTTGCTGCCATCGGATTCCTTCTCGGTTCTTTTGGTGGTGTCGTCCTGATAAATCAGGGGATCAAGAGGGGTTGGGTCGGAAAAGATTATACACGAAACTATGAGCAGGAGAGGTTGAAGAGTGGGTTTTTCAGCAGATCAGCTCAGGATCGTCCTGTCGGTATGCGCCTCAGCACTGATGGAGAATCGATCGATTCATTCACCTACCACACGGCGCTGGTGATGGTCACCTATCTGGTGAGCTGGGCTTTCCTGACCGGCCTTTCAGCTCTTCTGGGACTGTTAGGGGACCTCGGTCATGAGCTGGCCTCCTCGCTGTGGGGGATAAACTTCGTCTTCAGTGCATTCTCGGCTCTCGGGGTCAAGATGGTGATGAAGCTGTTCAAGGTGGAGACGACAATTGATAACAACACCTGCAACAGGATAAGTGGTTTCAGTGTAGACCTTACTGTGGCTTCAAGCCTCGGAGCTATCTCCATCGTTGCTGTGAGAGGCTACTGGCTTCCCCTTCTGTTGCTCACAGCTGTGGGAGCTGTCATCACACTCTGGATCCTTCCTATGTACGCATCCCGGCTCTACGATGATCATCAGTTCTATCGAATGCTCCTTATCTACGGGACTGCGACCGGCACGTTGCCAACCGGGCTTGCCCTTCTACGTGTCGTTGATCCCGATTTCGAGACGCCGGCGGCTACCGACTACCTCTACTCGGTCGGAATCGTCTTCTTCCTCGCTATACCGATCATTCTCGCCATCAATCTTCCTGCCTTCAGCTACACGCGGGGTGAACCCCGTCTGTTCTGGATCGCTGTCGGGATATCTGCAGTGTATCTGATCGGCTCGTTCATCGCCTATCTCCTCCTGAGCGGTAAAAAAGCATTTATCTCGCGCAACCGGTATTTCCATATGGAGGCAGAGTGACAGCCTTTCATCGTAGACTGATACAGAGAACCGAGGAGCTCAGAGACAGTTGTATGGCTCTGAGCTTCCCCGAAAAGGATCTGATTCCGTATCATCCGCTCTCCTATGCATGGCCACTGCACCGTGATTACCTTCTCACCTATGTGCAGGAAGGTGCTCCGCTCTTTTTCCTGGGAATGAACCCGGGACCTTTCGGAATGGGACAAAACGGCATCCCTTTCGGAGAAGTCACTGTCGTAAAGGACTATCTGCGCCTGTCAGGAAAGGTAAAGCCGTTTCCTGGTGCTCATGCGAAGCGCCCTGTGACCGGCTTATCGTGCGAACGAAGTGAAGTGAGCGGGAAGAGACTGTGGTCTCTGGTTGCCCAGGTGTACCCCGATGCAACCTGTTTTCCTCCGCACCTGAGTGTGATGAACTATTGTCCCGTTCTCTTTGCAGACAAAGGAGAAGGGGGTAGGAATATTGTTCCGGAAAAACTGCCGCAGAAATACAGAAGACCGCTCGAGAACCTCTGTGATGCATATCTTGATGATGTGGTGACGCTGATCAGGCCACAGGTGATCGTCGGTGTCGGCGCCTATGCCACCGTGAAAGGAGAAGCCTGTGCCCGAAGGATTGCTCATCCGGTGAATGTATCCACCGTACTTCATCCTTCACCTGCATCTCCCGCCGCGAACCGAGGATGGAAGGAGATGGCGATCTCACAGCTCAAGGAGGCTTCACTGTGGCACTATCTGTGAAAGAGAGTCCCCTCAGGTACTCGTACGCCAAGGTGAATCTGCACCTCAAGATCAGAGGCGTCCGACCCGATGGTTTTCATGACCTGTTCAGTCTCTTTCATCTGATCGATCTGCACGACGATATAACGGTTCAGACGATAGATGACGGCAATGGGTATCTTTCGATTGAGGGAATGCCGTTCCTTCCTGCAACACAGAATCTGATGGGAAGAGCTTCCCGATTGTTTCTCAGGAGTATCAACCGTGAGACAGATTCTGTTCATATGACGATCATAAAACGCATACCCCTCAAGGGAGGACTCGGCGGGGGCTCGTCCAATGCCGCTACAGTGCTTCTCACGCTCAACGAATTGTATGACTATCCCCTGAACACTGATGTGCTTCTCGACCTTGCCGTCCAGATCGGAAGTGACGTCCCGTTCTTCATCCACAAGTGTCCGGCCGCTGTAGTGGAGGGGCGGGGAGAGATAGTGAGGCCCGTCCCTGCCCGTGATGACCTTCATGCTCTGATAGTCATTCCCGTTGGCGAGGGTATCAGTACAGCCGACGCTTTTGCAGTTTTAGATCGTTTGCAGAATAAAGACATATCTATCAAGCGGCTGTATGAATACAGCACAGTGTGTCATATGTATAGGCAGCCTGTTACGCAGTGGAGCTTCTCAAATGACTTTAAAGATGTAGTGGTTGTATTTGATGAAGTGTATCAAAGTATATATGAAATCGGGGAGGCAAACAGGCATCTTTACACGACAGTAAGCGGGAGCGGTTCCTCCTGCGTCTTTGTATCAGATTCAGGCCCTATAGAGATTAACAGACTTGATTTTACAGAAGAAGAACGGACTCACGTCATAAATATTAAGACAATACTCTTGAATAAGGCATAATCTAGTGGTACGCTGAAACCAGAAACATCCAAGTGAGGTGCAGAGATGAAGATTACTGACGTGAGGGTGAGAAAGATTGCAACCGACGGGAAACTGCGCGCATATGCGACCATTACGTTCGATGATGAGTTTGTGATTCACAATCTCAAGGTAATTGAAGGCAAGAGTGGTCTGTTTGTTGCCATGCCGAGCAGGAAAACCAAGACCGGGGAGTTCAAGGATGTTGCCCATCCTATCAATAGTGAATTCCGGGCTGTTCTTCAGGATCAGATACTTGAGGCCTATGAGACTGCCGAAGAGCCAGGGGATGAGGGCTGGGAAGACTAGGGGTAGTTTGCGCCTCGAGAAATTATAGTGATAACGACTTAGGTATGACTGGACAAATCACCTGAAAACCTGTATTTTGGTGGGGATGTCACGCTCGTGACACCCATCTTACGTGTGTTTAGGGGTGTA
>JAFGUP010000014.1 GCA_016938475.1 Sphaerochaetaceae bacterium | reverse complement strand
GTCATATACTGTTTCTCGAGTATCCTCTTCTCAATGCGTTCAGCTATCTGAGCTGATTTTGTTTTTTCTTTTCTGTCCACATTCATCCCCTTTTCATCAAAATCATCTCAATAATGACATATAACGGAAGAAAATGGTATCCTAAAAGCATAAAAGGAGGCTATTTTTTCCTATAGACCGATGATCTAGTGTCACAAGATACCCCCTAACATAATTCTGCCCAATCAATCATCATCATCTCCTTCCTACCAATCTATGTCACAGCAGGGGAAAATGAAGAAAAAACAGCTATAATTTGTTGAAATACAATAACTCTCTTGTACTGTACCATCTCAGTAAACGTTTATACACATATGAAATCAATACAGCAAACTATTGACACAAGTGAGATGTGCTTGTATATTCAACAGTATGGAAACCCGCAGGATATCTTCCAGATCAAGAATGTTTCTCGCTCTTGTGTACCTAGTTCTGGCTATACAGGTCTCGCTGTTCGCAGTCCTCGCTCCTCCTGCTGAGCTGCGGCTGAATACCGTTGTGGAACCTGTCTCCGAATTCACCTTCACAGAAACCTCGCCAGTCACCATCATACTGGGAACTACTCAATCAATAGGCTTTCATTACAAGAGCAACTTTCTCACAAGCCTGAAGATAGCCAGCGAACATTACGGAAGCGGATCCTTTCGTCTGAAACATACATCACGGAATGAATACATCCCCTACACGCTTACATTCGACTACGGAGATGGACTGCAGCGGGCTGTGGCTCAGGGAACCATCGTCCCTCTTCTCGGGTTCACCGTACAGGGGGGATACGATATCTATTCTTCTCTTGAGATAACCTCGGAAAGTGGTGAATCAGCCTCTGAAGGGGCTTACTATGATACGATCACCTTCAGTGTCATTGCTCAGTGAAGAATGTTTTGAACCGTCTGAGGAAACGCTTCAGACTGGTTCTCCCCACACTCAACTTCATATCCCGTGCAGCGTCCTGAATAGACCCTTTGCCCCCTTCGGTAGCCTTTAGATCATCCCACCGCCTGACGATCCACAGGTAGAGGTCCCCGTAGGTCTTTCCGGGAAAATGCTTGAGCAGCGCATCTTCCTGGATCTGCTTGTATATCGGATAATAAATAGTCTGATACCAGTTTTCTGCAGCATCCCTGAACGTCAGCGGTTTCTCGTTCTTTTCGTTCATATAGTATTTATGCACCATGATATGGTTGATCAGCTCGGGATACATACCAGGGGAAGAAAATTTTACAGTCTTCAAATCGAGAAACTCATCAACATGGTACTCGGCAATCACCCGCTTCTTCTCATATTCAACGACCATCTTTTTCAGGCTAGCTGTGGTCATGCCGGGCTCAAGGTATATCTCGCTGTCAAGCTCTACAACCTCGGCATCTATGAATTCGACTCCCTGCATCTTTGCCACTGATACACGGTGATTCCCATCACGCACGAAATAGTAATCGGAAAGCTTATACACGCTGATCGGCGGGAGGGTCACCTGCTTGATATGTGCGTCATCGATGCTCTGCCAGCGACTGCGCAACATATCCTTTTTGGGGTAGAATGCAAGGGTGAAATCGTGGTAGCGGCCTTCACTTCCGAGGATCTTCGATACTTCTATGGGAATAACCCCCCGATAAGTCTCGCTCTTGGGTTTGACAAGTTTGGTCACTTCGTAGAATGAAAGAAGGGAAGTGTTTTTCCACTGCAGAGCCGAGAGAAGCGCCTGCATCTTTGCCTTTGTTCTGGCTTTGCTGAAATCTTCGCGAGTCTGGATGTTATTGCGAACCGCCATCGTCAGTCTCCTGCAATACATAACTGCTGTATACGTTGATTACCTCGGTATCGAGGAAGCGTGTCTCCCTGTCCCGGTTCATGTCGATCAGATGGACATGGCCATGGAGCAGGTACTTTGGACGAAACCACTTCATAGCAATACGGAACACCTTGAAACCTCGATGACACAGGTCCTCTCTGTCTCCCACACTGCGGGGAGGAGCATGCGTTAACAGAATATCGAGAAAGCGCCCATAGCGCAACCTGTTATAGACAAGCCGGGGGATCATATGTATCAAACGAGCCATCATCTGAACTTCGTTGAACTGGTGTTCACCAGAGTTGTATTTCATGGAACCACCGAGCCCTGCGATGAGAAGACCGGTACTGCGGTCCCGTATCACCTTGCCTTCGATACAGTCCCCACCGACAGAGAATGCGAATCCCTGTTCCTGGAATGACTGGTGGGCAAGGTCGATCTCGAAGAACGACTGGCGTTTGAACCTGTGGAGATGCTTGAGGTCATGATTACCGAAGATGAAGTAGAAGGGTTTATTCAGGGTAGATATAATGAACTCATAATACTTGAGGGGAAGGTCCCCTGCCGAAAGAATCAGATCCACATCTCCATAGCGCTCTACGATATTGGGTGAATACACGAGAAGGTCTTTGGTGTCTGATATACATAGTATTTTCATAGTTCAGGTTAGGGAGTACCCTCCATCGATCGTGACAATCTCTCCGGTGATGGCCGATGCTGCCGAGGAGGCAAGATAGACTACCATCGAGGAAACCGATTGAACATCCACCAGAGAAGAGGTGAGTGAACGCTGAACATAGGTGTCGACAAGGGAAGGGTTCTCCTGTATCAGGTTCTCACGGTAGAGGAGACCGGGAGCGACACCGTTCACACGGATCTTCCGGGGTGAAAACTCTGCGGCAAGAGAGCGTATATAGGCACTGACAGCACCCTTTGAGGCATCATAGTGGGCTGTCAAGCCGAAACCGGGGCGTTCTGCATTGATACTGCTTACTGCCACGACAGCCCCATGAGGGGATTTCAAGAGGGGATCGACCCCTTTTATCAGACGCCAGAATCCTTTAATATTCACATCCATCACCTCATCCCACTGTTTTTCAGTAAGAGAGCTTTGAGTGTTGAGCGTGAACACGCCTGCATTATGTATCAGGATGTCGAGGGTGGGAAAGATCGCCGCCACTTCACTGAGTGCAGCACTTATCGAAGATGCACTGAGGAAGTCGAGACACACTGCATTGCAGTAGACATCGTACGATTGAGAGATCGACCGGCACAGCTCCCTTGCTTCCTCCGCCTTCCCCTCACTTCGGTAGGTAAACAGTATCTCAACCCCTTCGGTGGCAAGGGTGTGAACCACAGCTCTCCCGAGTGTACTCAGACCACCACTCACCAATGCCCGTTTTCCGCTCATATTCAGATTCATATAACCCCCTTTGCAAGAAAAGGACGCACCAAAGTCTGAAGCTCTTCATCAAGAGACGATAGGAAAGCCTCATCTGCCAGGGTAAAATCAGCTCTATCGAAGGAAGGCACCACGGAGAATGAAGCTCCCCGCCCCAAGGGACGGGGTATCTATCATTGGTTAAAGTCAAGTTCTATCTGAGTGGAATATAATTCCGTATATTCT
>JAFGUP010000132.1 GCA_016938475.1 Sphaerochaetaceae bacterium | reverse complement strand
GTCCCTTTTATACTGCAGAATGCCGAAAACAAAGAAGAACACATACAGGATCAACGCGACTGCAGGAATGATAGTAGATATGTCGATAATCATATTCATTCCTTTTTTTCTATGAATTATCCTGATTGTACACTATATTAGTCGAATAGTATGGAAATTTTTGAAATTTTTATCATTGGAACGATAGGGTATATTTTGTTGATTCTCTTTGATTTAGCTATCATCAGGAGAAAAGAATTCCTTAAGAGGGTGACTATGACAGGTTTCCTTCTCACTGGAGTTCCCTATGTTCTCCTGTATGGACTGTATGAATCTCCCCATAGTATTCCCGTACAGATACTGCTGTATTCACTCCTGGCTGTCTGTTCGGGTCTCCTTGTCTTCTCGGTCTTTCTCGAGGTGAGACTCTTCTCCTCTTCCTGCGAAGGTACACTGTATAAAGGTGGGACATATCGCATCTCGCGTCACCCGGGGTTTCTGTGGTATACAGGAATAAACTGTGTCATAGCAGTCCTGTTCCTCCGATGGGAAGTAATGTCACTCGTCATAGGATTGACCATTGATAACTTCATCCTGATTTATATGGAGGATACACTATTGTTTCCTCGTATGTTCGAGGGGTATGATACATATAAGAGGGATGTTCCTTTCCTGTTCTCCCTCAGACGGAAAAGGGGTAAACGATGAGCAAACACATACTAATCACTGATGATGACCCTGGTATCAGAAAGATATTGAATATTCTCCTTTCAAACGAAGGATATTCAGTGACACTTTGCGATGGGGGCAAAGCCCTTCATGAACAATTGAATCTTGGACGAAAGATCGATCTTATCATGCTCGATATCAAGATGCCCGGAGAAGACGGGTTCACCCTTCTCGAGTTTCTTCACTCGCGACACCCGAGGATTCCCGTTGTCATGCTCACTGCATTCAATGACCTTGAGACTGGATTGAAGGCAATCAGAATGGGTGCAAAGGACTACCTGACAAAACCGGTCACCCGGGAAAATCTTATTACCTGCATTCGTCTGATTCTCGAGATGAGTGAAGAGGAACGGCTGAAAGAAGAGAGAGAGACTGCCTTCCGGCACCATCACGAGGAAATAGAAGAACAGCTGAGTCATTCGATGAGTACCCTCGACAGTGTCACCCGCTCAACACTCATGGCCTTCAGTGAGACCATAGAACAGAAGGATAGGTATACCAAAGGACACTGCAAGCGGGTCAGCCGGCTTTCGGTAGCTCTCGGAGTTGCTCTGGGATACTCTGACGACCGTCTTGAGGTCCTTGAGGGAGGGGCTCTCCTTCATGATATCGGGAAGATCGGGATCAGTGAGGCGCTCCTGAACAAGAGGACGCCTCTCACCAAAGAGGAGTACAAAACGATTCAGATGCATCCCCTGTACGGTGACCGTATTGTCAGTCACATTGAATTGTTTCAGCCCTACCGTCCGATCATCCGCCATCATCATGAACGGCTGGACGGAACGGGGTATCCTGATGGCCTGAAAGATAAGGAGATACCTCTTGATGTCAAGATTGTCACACTTGCCGACACCTTTGATTCCATGACCAGCAACAGAGCGTATAGGAAAGCCTTCTCCCCTGAAATAGCACTAGAAGAAATTCGTCTGTTCAGCGGTAGTCAGTTTGACAGTCATCTGGTAGATCTTTTTATCGAGAAGGAGATCTATGCACTCACCGACTTTGAGTGAACTTTCCCGATAATATCGTTTCTCACAGCCTTTATATTCCCCTGGACTTTTCAGCGGATGATTATTCTGGTAGCATACACGGCAGTAGGAGACTGATATGAGCAGACCTGAGAGACCGATCATTTCCATATACCATGATGGTTCCCGTTCCCTGGAGGAACTGACCGAACAATTGCTTGAGACCTCCGGTCTTGAGGAAATCCTTCCTTCAAACAGGGAGAGTCTCATCGCAATCAAACCGAATCTTGTGGTGGCACGACCGGCTTATGAGGGGGGGACAACCCACCCCGAAATAGTTGCCGGTATCATTCGCTACCTTGCCAGACGCGATTACAGGAATATTATGATTGTTGAAGGCTCATGGGTCGGCGACAGCACTTCACAGGCTTTCAGGGTCTGCGGGTATGAGAAACTCAGTAAAGAGTACACAGTGCCTCTGTTTGACACACAGAAAGATTCCTCGTTCACACAGGATGTCGATGGCTATTCTGTCTCACTCTGTTCGATAACCGAATCGATCGATTTCCTGATAAACGTTCCCCTGCTGAAAGGTCACTGCCAGACACGCTATACCGGAGCACTCAAGAATCTCAAGGGACTGATTCCCGATTCCGAGAAGCGGAGGTTCCACTCTCGAGGTCTTCATGAACCGATCGCCCGACTCAACCAGATGCTTCATCAGGACTGCATCGTGATGGATGCCATCTGCCCTGACCCGACCTTTGAAGAGGGTGGGGACCCTTCCGATATGAACCGTATCCTTTTTGCTACCGACTCGGTGCTCATCGATAGTTATGGTGCTTCCGTCATTGGCTATACCGATGAGGATATACCTTACATCGGTCGCAGCGAAGAGTTGCATGTAGGTTCGCTATGGGACGGGAGCAGAGATTCGGTCCTGGAAATAAACGATCATGGCGAAGCCGGGAATTACAGGCAGGATGAGCGGCTCAGCGAGCTGGAAACCTTGATCGATGAGAAGGAGGCGTGTTCCTCCTGTTATGCCGCTCTGATCAGCGCCCTGAGGCAGATAGAAGAACCCGAAGCTCATCGATATGCTATCGGGCGTTTCTTCCGTACGGGGCAACTTCCTGCCGACCGGTCGAACATGGTCGGCATCGGAGTCTGTACACAGCGCTTCAGCACCTCCGTCGCAGGATGTCCCCCCTCATCTCAGGATATTGTAGAGTTCCTGAAACAGCTTTCCCGAAAGGGATAGAAGCCTGATAGACAAAGGTGTGCGCTTAAAGGGTATCAATCAGGTTCTGAAGAGGGGTTTTAAACTCAGAGAACTCATTGTTTCTCTCTTCTGCGAACTCCTTCACTTTCTGGTCGACATCGCCAATACTCACGTTCAGTACCTGTTCTATCTGGGCTACTGTGAGACCCTGATCAATCAGATCCGCGAAGGTCGTCTTCCCCTGAATCAGATAGGTTTCCTTGCTCTGTGTAATCGCAGAGGGTTCAGCGGCAGCGCTTGAAGACGGTATAGCTTCCTTAGATGGTACCTGATAGCTTGTTTCAAGCAGCCTGGCTGCAACCTCACCATCGATCTGTGCCTCTCTGATAAGGATGTCCACGGCAGTAGAAGGAAGTATCGTGTCTTCCTCACTGACATACGGGATGTGCAGGAACAGTGCCACGAAGGTCCTGACTGCATCGGTCCCGATGTCCCCCGTGAGACCTTCGGTAGCCTCAAAGTGTTCATCCACATTTTTTGCAGTATAGAGATTCGGATCCTTTTCGAGCACATCGAGGGTGAAAGCCTGAGCAAGGAGCAGTGCAGGGATTTCGAAATGCTGTTCTATGTCGGCAAAGGTGTACGATCCGCGTATGTCGGCCGGATCGGATAATTCAACGTTATCTCCCACCACTATCTTCTGTGGTGTTTTCTGTGATTCCGTAACCCACAGGCCGGTGATCCTCAGGATGATGACCCCTGCGAGAAGTGTAACGATCATGAGAACCGCAGCTGTTCGTGCATGTATTGTCATGATGCTGATCCTCCTTCTGATGATGTACTCAACTGAAGGGTCTTTTCGACAGGACATGATGCTTCACTGGTACATTCTAGACAGCTGATACACTGGTGGTCTCTTACACGTTTCACTGTAGAGACTGTAATGTTCATGGGACAGACGGTATCACATCTGCTGCATGAGATGCAGGTGTTTTCGTTTCGTCTGATACTGAAGGGGCGGAAAAGGTTGGTAAGACCGAGGAGAGCACCGTATGGACAGGCGTATTTGCAGAATGGACGTTCGATGAACAGTGAGAGCACAACAACAGCAGCCAAAGCAATAAACGCGGTTATGGCAACTTCTCCTGTCCAGAAATTGAACAGGGCATAGTACGGGTCGTACTCTGCGAAGATCAGTTTCGCGCTCGTCGCTGTTGCCCAGAGTACCCAGATCAGCACCCCGTAACGCAGGTATCTGAGTACACGGTCTACCTTGGGTGGTACCATTCTATTATATCGCCTTTTAAACAGAAGTCGCCCGACCCTGGCAAACCATTCCTGCACGGTACCAAAGGGGCATACCCAGCCGCAGAACAGTGGACCTGCAAAGACAGCGGATATGAGGACAAGCAGCATGAGATATAAAGACGACTCATGAATCTTCTGAACGAAGGAACCTTCGGTGAAGAACTCATACAGGGTCACAACTCCTCCAAAGGGGCAGATAGCATGAAGTGATGCGCCCTGCAGTAAAGGGAGAACTATTCCCTGTTCCTCAAGGGAGTGGCCGATCACCACATACACTACGATGATGAGGAAAAGCAGCTGAACTGTCAGACGCACTTTACCTACCTTTGATAACCTTTTCATCAGAACCTCCAGATGTGTGAAGCGTATGTATATGATGACACCGGATGACGGTAAAGTATAGGTAAAGATTATGAGAATATTCAGCGATGTTTACTACCTGATGACAGCCCCTATAAAATCTCTGAACAGCGGATGAGCCTTGTGCGGTCTGCTCTTGAACTCAGGATGGTATTGCACGCCGATGAAGAATCGATGACCGGGGAGCTCTGCAGCTTCCACAAGCTTCCCATCCGGAGAGAGTCCGCTGAATACCAGTCCACTTTTTTCCAGTGTCTGACGGTAGGCATTGTTGAACTCGTAGCGGTGTCGGTGCCGTTCCTCGATCGTGTCTGTCTTGTACGCCTTATACAGGAGAGTGTCAGGTGAACTGATCTGGCACGGGTAGGTGCCGAGCCTCATCGTTCCCCCTTTCTCCACGTTCTTCTGGTTCTCCATGAGATCCACCACAGGGTGGTGTGTGTCCGGGTACCATTCACTGCTGGCAGCATCCTCGAGGCCTACGACGTTTCGGGCGAACTCGGATACCATGCACTGCATTCCGAGGCAGAGACCGAGGAACGGCAGATCATGTTCTCTGGCATAGCGAATGACTTGAATCTTGCCTTCAATGCCTCGAAGACCGAATCCTCCCGGGACTATGATACCGCTGAGTCCGGCAAGTACTTCACTCACCTGAGTTTCATCAGCATCATCAAGAGCTTCAGTATCGATGGGTACCACCTCCACCTTCGTACTATGATGGAAACCTGCATGATTGAGAGACTCTATCACACTGATATATGCATCCGAGAGGTCCAGGTATTTGCCGGCAAGGCCGATTCGTACCTTCCTTTGAGGGTCTTTACTGTTATTGACTATGGTATGCCAGCTCTCCATATGACGGGGGCCGGCCTCGAGTCCGAGTCTGTCCAGAACGAGGGTGTCCAGATTCTCTTCTTCAAAAAAGAGGGGGACCTCATAGATGCTCGAAAGAGTCGGGTTGCTGATGACCGCTTCCTTATCGACATCACAGAACATGGCGATCTTATCACGTACATCCTTGGGAAGGACGTCATCAGAACGGCAGATGATAAAATCGGGGTGGATACCGATATTCCTCAGTTCCTTGACACTGTGCTGGGTCGGTTTCGTCTTCAGTTCACCTGTCGAGATGAAAGGAACGAGAGTCACATGGAGGTAGAGGGTGTCGTTACGTTTCAGATCCCGTTTCAGCTGACGGATCGCCTCAAGGAACGGCTGTGACTCTATGTCACCTACAGTTCCTCCGATCTCCACCAGGACGATATCAGCTGCAGTTTCTCGCGCAAGGTAATGCAGCCTCTCCTTTATCTCGTTGGTGATATGAGGGATGACCTGAACGGTCCCTCCCAGATACTCACCCCGCCTTTCCTTCTGAATGACTTCCCAGTAGATCTTTCCGCTTGTGACATTGTTCGGTTTCCCAATAGAAACATCCAGAAACCGCTCGTAGTGACCCAGGTCAAGGTCGGTCTCAGCTCCGTCGTCGGTCACGAAGACCTCGCCATGCTGGTAGGGACTCATCGTGCCCGGATCGAAATTGAGGTACGGATCGAACTTCAGCACTGTGACCGACAGTCCCCTGCTCTTCAGCAGTGCACCGAGCGATGCTGCTGTAATTCCCTTTCCAAGAGAAGAAACGACACCACCTGTGACGAATACAAATTTAGCCATATGCCTCATGCTCCTTCTTATACATCCCGGCTGTATACACCAATATAAGCCGGGTGGATAGTTCGCACCGGACATCAGAGTTTTTGGATTAATGAGGAGGGAGACACTGATACGTCGGTACTTACGGATACTAGCACAGAAATTTTCGTGAGAGCAATACCTGATTCACACAACCTGTGGAATTCTTTTTCCAGGTCGGAGTCTCACCCTGCGTGCTGCGCTTTTGACCGGACAGTTTCCGTCTCTGAAGAGTGGCACTCTTTATCTTGCTTTGAATTCAAGACTTACCAGATTGCCTTATTTCTGATAGTATACAGGAAAACTCTCTACTGCAGGTCCTCTTTCTCGTTTCGAAGGATGGTTGTGCGGGAGTATTATGTATCGGAGAGGAGTGATGCTCGGATTGTTCAGATCTGGTTTTCATAAGGAAACTATCAAGTACCTGCGGATATTCCTCACTGTCACACTTATTACCCTGGTTCCCCTTCTGTTCATCACGGTTATTGTCCATGTGTATTCTTCAATACATTTCCGTGATTCATACATACAGATGAAGGAGAGTCAGCTTGAGAACATAGCGGTAGCTATAGACGAGAAGATGCTGACTCTGGACAGTGTAGTGAAATCGCTCGGAAATAACAGCGATGTGATCCAGTTCACGGTCTCCCCCGATACAGACAGTTATTCGCAGAACACCCGGATCATCAGAGAGTTGGATAACTATGTCTCCTCCAACAGCAATATCGAGTCAATATATCTCTATTCAAGAGCCTACGGATCCATCCTCAGCAGCAAAAGCGGTCTGCACCCCCTGCACCAGTTCGATGATGTGAGCTGGGTCGACCAGTTCACCAGGTTGCAGGTCGGTTTTCCCGTGGTCATTGCACGTGACAGAATGAGTGCAGCCGACCCTGCAATCTCTCTGATGTCAGGTATCCCTCTTCGTTCCAGGGATGCCACGGGAGCTCTGATTGTCAATCTGGACGAGAGGAAACTCCATTCAAGTATCTTCAGACATGGTTTTGAAGGGAGTACCCAGTTCATTATCGATAGTGCAGGTGTCATTTTATCTCACCCAGACCCTGAACGCATCGGGTCCAATTATTGGAATACCAGCGGTCTTGCAGGATTGTTCCAAGGTCCGACAGACAGTCATTTTATCGACCGTAATGGACAGCGGCTGTTCCTTTCCTACGCCAAGGGGGATTATACTAAATGGTATGTGATCAGCGAGGAAAAGGCTTCTATGATCCTCGGTCCTATCCGACCGTTTCTCCTTATTCTCATGGTGTTCGTGATCATCGCAATCGTCTTCATCATCATCGCAGACATGAATCTTTCCAGAAAACTGTACATGCCTGTGCAGGACCTTCGGGAAATCGAGGGGAAGTTCGATGAGGTGAAGCCGCTTATTGAAGAGAAAATCATCCAGACGATACTCCAGGGGACTGTTGAGCGGAGAAGGAAACTTATACAAGATCTCAAGAAGATCGGACTCGATGTGTCGACACAACTCTGTGCGGGAATCATTCTTGAAGTGGATAATTACTACCTGATAAAAGAAGAGCACGGAGAAGACTGTTTACAGAATCTGAAACATGCGATAAGCGAACGGCTCGAGATTACTCTGCAGGACCCATTCTATGAGCATATGAAAAGCGAGATATCAGAGCACCGTATCGCCTTTGTGGTGTTCTTCACCTCCAGGGAAGAGTATGCACCTCTTGTCTCCCGTTTCACTTCTGTTCTCAAGGGTGCACCTGAAGATAGGTCTCATTCACTGACCTGTGCGGTGGGGAGTGTATCTGTAGGTATTGAGGCTGTGACCGAATCGTTCGCCCATGCACGATCACTCCTTCACTATAAATTTCTCCAGGGTCCGGGAAAGATCTTTATTCATGATCGTCCGTTTCCCGTTGAACACAATCTTCCAGATAGTGTCGTTGATGTGAACAAAAGGATTCTCTATTATCTGAAACTGGCCGACCTCTCGCACGCGAAGGAGTTCATTCTCACACTACGTGATACGGTGCCTGAAGAGATCGAAAACCCTCTCCTTGCACGAGACCTGTATATCTCCCTTGCACACGATATGGCATCTCTTATCACTCAGAGTACCGATGACGGTTCGACTTTTTTACAGAGAAACGACATGATCGGCGGAATCGAAGAACAGGAAACCGTAGACGATGCTACGAAGTGGCTGTTACATCTTGCAGAGGATGTGGTTGCCGCTCTTGCTTCCAATGATTCAAACAGGATCGATGAGGTCGCGAAGAAGATACTTTCCTACATAGACGGGAATCTCGAGAACAAGAATATTTCGCTCACCGATATAGGTGAAGAAGTAGGTTTGAGTGCCTCCTACGTGAGCAAGATCTTCAAAGAGTATTGCGGGTATAATTATCTGGAATATCTGAATCGCGGACGGGTGGAGCGCTCAATCGAATTGCTCGAAGGAACTTCGTTCACTGTAGAGGAGATCGGTGACAGGGTAGGTTTTTCCTCAACTCAATCATTCCTGCGCGTGTTCCAGAAATATCAGAAGACGACTCCGGGAAAGTATCGGATGTCCTACAGGAGGATCCAGAGATCATCATGAAAGAAAAAAGTGTACTCCTGGCTGTCTCACTCATTATCCTTCTGTTCATCATCCTCCTGTTTGCCTCTGTATCTCTGATTTTCGAGAATACCTTGTTTCAGACTTCACACTACACACCCAGAGTGCATGTCGAACTTGACAGGGCGATTGAAGATATCAAGGTCGTGAAGATCTCTCACCCGCACCCTAAATCCCATCCTATCCATGCAGCACTGAATGAAGTCCTCGTTCCCGAACTGAAGCGCGTGTCTGGATTCGCCTTTCAGGTGGAACTGTATCCAGATAACCAGCTTGGTGGAAGCGAAAGTCAGCTCCTCGGTCTGATGAACACAGCACTGGAACTTGTCGTGCTCCCCGCCGTGTACCTATCACGGTACGATTCGATGGGTATCTTCTCAGTTCCCTACATGTTTTCTTCCTACACCGAAGTCAGTTCTTTCCTGGACAGAGAACGTACAAGGACCCGTATCGAGAAAGATCTTGAGCGTGATGGCCTCATGCTTCTTGGCTGGGGTTTCGATGGATACAGGCACATCGTTCGAACAGGAGATCCTGCCCTGTCTGAAGAGTGGACGGTAGGGCTCTCTTCTATACAGGAATCTCCACTTCGTCATGAATTCTTCCAATCGCAGGGGTACACACCCACGTATCTTGAGGCGGCGGATCTCACCGGTTTACTTCGCAAGGCTCAGATTCCATTCGGGGAGATAAGCACCACTCAATTCATCGAACATGAGGTGGGCGGGGCGATACAGACTATCGAATACCCACGGTATCTATCTGTTCCGATTCTGTTCCTTACTCACAAGAGTTTCTGGGATACCTTGAGTGTGCAGGAACAGAATCTGATACAGAAGGCGGTCAATGAGACCCTTCACTATGCAAATGAAGCGCTTCTCGCTTTGGAATCGTCATTCCTCACGACCATGGATTCAACATGGATGCCCGCGCCTGTCAATGAGCAGTATGACGCTAGGGTTGTAGAATACATTGAACAGATGGGCTTTGATAAAGATTTATAAAATGTTATAAAACAATACTATAAAATTATGAAATATGATGAAATTAACAATTTTTGAATAGAGAATTGTTATATTTTGTTCATAAATATTAGCAATTTACAGCGCTCAAAGGCACTGGTACAGTTCTACCAACATCAACATCAAATTGGAGGATGAAACAGTATGAGCGTTAAGAAAACACTAACGATCGCGCTTCTCATGGTACTTGTCAGTACCCCGTTCCTATTCGCACAGGGTGACAGTGAGGCTTCTGCAGAGAAGACCTACACCCTTAAACTCGGTCATGTACTCAATACCGATCACCTGAACCACAGGGTCGCCCTGAAGTTTGCCGAAATGGTAGCCGAAAGAACCGATGGACGGGTGAAAGTAGACGTTTATCCCGCCTCACAGCTCGGGTCCGGTAACGAGATCATTGACGGGTTGGCCATGGGTACCATCGATTTCGGTATCGAAGGATTCGGTCCGGTTGCACCTAGATTCGCCCCCGGTCTTATCTTTGACGCTCCGTATGTGTTCAGAAGCAGAGAACACCTTGCACAAGTGTACACCTCTGACCTGTTCAAGAACCTCATGGCAGACATGGAAGATGTCGGTCTATCAATGGTCGTTCCAGGATACTATGGCACACGCCACCTGACTACAACCGACACCATCGTTCAGGGGCCTGAAGATCTTGCAGGTCTCAAGATACGTTGTCCTGACCAGCCTATGTACGTCGGTGCCGTGAAGGCTCTCGGTGCAACACCCACTCCGATCGCATTCGCAGAGACCTATCTTGCTCTCCAGCAAGGAGCGGCTGACGGTCAGGAAAATCCTGCAGCAGCAATCGTTTCGATGAAGTTCAATGAAGTCCAGAAATACCTGACACGTACAGGACATATCATCCAAGGTAACCATGTATTCGGCAGTGCAAAGTCTCTCGGAAAGCTTCCTCAGGACCTTCAGGATGCCATCTACGAAGTAGGCGCAGAGATCTCCCAGTGGTGGATCGAGCAGGCTTTCGCTGTTGAAGATGATCTCCTCGGTTCTCTTGAAGATATGGGAATGAAGATCATCGAGACCGATGTATCGAAGTTTGTTGAAAATGCACAGCCTCTGTATGATGAGTATGCTGCAAAATGGGGTGAAGGTCTCCTCGAGGCAATCAGAGCTATCAACTAATACTCACAGCGATAAGGCAGGTTGGGCAGAGGACTCTGCCCAACCTCTGTGCACGTCAACTGAATCCTCTGCACATGACAAAGGACATGAAAACATGAATAGAACACAACGCATTCTGCAGTATCTGGACAAGTTCTCAGATTACTTTCTGATGACCATTTTAGGTGTTATGGGAGTAGTCCTGTTTGCCCAGGTCTTCTTCCGCTACGTACTTGGTGCACCCCTTATCTGGGGAGAGGAACTAGCCCGGTACCTTCACGTATGGATTGCTCTGATGGGTATTCGCTTCGGATTGAAGTACAAAGCGCATCTGAACATTTCATTCGTCTACGACCGCATGTCTGCTCGAGTTCAACAGATAATCGATATCGTAGTGGATTCGTTCCTGATTCTCTGTATTCTCATTTATTTTCCCGGTGCTTGGAACTTCTTCATCAATCAGGCAACGATTCTTTCCCCTGCGATGGAGATCAATATGGGCCTTGTTCATGCACCGGTACTTCTGGGTTTCATCGGCGCTCTGATCTACATGGTCAACAATCTCATCAGGAATATCATGAACCTGAGACAGAAGGCTTCAGGCACCCTGTCACAGGGTGGAGGTAACTAGAATGTCATTACTCTTTGGTCTCTTCATTATCCTGCTGGTTGTCGGGACTCCCATCTCCCTTGCACTTTTCAGTTCTTCTATCGTCTACATGGTTATCAACGGTCTGCCGCTTGAAATGGCAGCTGCACGGATGGCTGCCGGTCCCAACTCGTTTCCTCTGCTCGCTATCTCCTTCTTCATACTTGCCGGGCAGATCATGAATAAGGCAGGAGTGACGGAGAAGATCTTCGATTTCGCCGATCACCTTGTAGGGCACTACACCGGTGGGCTCGGTCACGCGAACGTCATGGCGAGTATTATTTTCTCTGGAATGTCCGGTTCCGCAGCTGCTGATGTGGGTGGTCTGGGAGCCATAGAACTCAAAGCCATGAAAGATGCCGGCTATGACGAGGACTTCTCCCTTGCAGTAACCGGCGCATCCTCGATAGTCGGTCCCATCATCCCTCCGAGCGTGCCTGCTGTCGTCTTCGGGGTTGCCTCCGGTGTCTCCATCGGTCGGTTGTTCATAGCAGGAGTCATTCCAGGTCTATTGCTGGGTGGAGTGGTCTCTCTTCTCCTGTTCATACAGTCGAAGAAACGACACTATCCGAAACGGGTGAAGGCAACCATGAAGGAGATATTCATCTCCTTCAGACGGGCATTTTTCGCACTGCTTACTCCGGTGATCATCATAGGCGGTATCATGGTTGGAGTATTCACCCCCACCGAAGCTGCCATTGCAGCTGTCGTGTATGCTCTTATCCTCGGCTTCTCCTACAAGACCATAACGATCAAAGACATTCCCGATTTCCTCATCAATACGCTCAAAACGACCATCGGTATTCTGTTCATCATATCAACAGCGACGCTGTTCGCCTGGCTGCTTACTGTTTCACAGTTTCCTCAGACCTTTTCGGCAACCTTCCTTTCGATCATTGATAATAAAGTTGTCGGGCTTCTCGTGATCAACCTGCTGCTGCTGGTGGTCGGGTGTTTCATGGAGACCACTCCGGCCCAGATGGTTCTGGTCCCGATACTCCTTCCCATCGCAGTGGCTCTTGGTGTGGATCCTGTCCATTTCGGTATCATCATGATAATAAATTTGATGATCGGTCTCATGACACCGCCTCTGGGACTTGTCCTGTTCGTACTATCCAGTGTTTCCAACGTCAGTATCGAGAAACTCTCGATTGCGATCCTTCCGTACGTCCTGGTGATCCTGGCCGCTTTGATAGTGATAACCTTTGTTCCTGAGATAGCCCTGTTCCTTCCGAACCTGGTCTTCAACGGATAAGTGAGAGAATGAATCTCTAGAGAATATACATGAATGGGTAATTGGAGTTACATATGAACAGTTTGAATGGGATGACAGCGATTGTCACAGGCTCCGCCCAGGGGATGGGAAAGGGGATAGCGCTCGGTCTTGCACAAAGAGGGGTCAATGTCGCCTTATGCGATGTGAAATCTGACGTGCTTGAAGCAACACGAACGGAAATCGAGTCACGTACAGGTCAGAAGATCGTTGCACATGCACTCGATATCACCGATGAAACAAAGGTGAAGGTCTTCATCGCGGATGTGATCAGAGAGCTTGGTCATATCGATATCCTGGTCAACAATGCAGGGATTCATCCTCTTAGACCCATTGAAGAGATCGAGGGAGCCGAGTGGGATCTCGTGTTCAATGTGAATGTGAAAGCCCATTTCCTTCTAGCCAAAGAAGTTATACCCGGTATGAGAGCACGTACGTTCGGACGGATCATCAATATCTCCAGCGAGGCAGGTAAGAACGGGGGTACGGTGGCTGCCCTTCACTACGCAGCTTCCAAGGGCGCTGTACTTGCTTTTACCAGAAATCTGGCCCAGCAGGTTGGCGCTGATGGTATCACGGTGAATGCTATCTGTCCGGGAAGGATACAGACTGCAATGTCAGGGGCTGTTTCCCCTAAAGAGAACCAGAAGTTCATTGACAACAGTATTACCAAAAGTCTTGGACTTCCTGAGGATGTTGCCTATGCTGTCTGCTACCTTGCAGGCAGGGAAGCTTCCTTCGTCACTGCAGAGACGATGAATGTCAATGGTGGTACACTGAGAGACTAGTTCGATCAGTTCCCATATACAGGAACCGGTATACGGTTCTTCCCTCCTATGTGTCCCAGGATGATGCCTACAGTGTCTCTCCTGGGTTTTACTGGCTTGAAGACAACTTGTATAAGTCTCCATGGAGATTGTGCAGACCATGCAACACTACCATTTTGCGGACGCCGTGTTCGCATGTTACCATACAAAAAAGCAGAAGAACCTGTGTTCTTCTGCTTTTTAGCGAAAGACGGGATTTGAACCCGCGACATCCACCTTGGCAAGGTGGAGCTCTACCGCTGAGCTACTTTCGCAATTAGGTCCTTTGCGAGAGGAGGGACTTGAACCCTCACACCAAAGGTACTAGATCCTAAGTCTAGCGTGTCTGCCAATTCCACCACTCTCGCAAGTGGCTTTGAGCCGTAAAGGGATCGAACCTTTGACCCGCAGATTAAGAGTCTGCTGCTCTACCAGCTGAGCTAACGGCCCATACAAAATGTCTCATGCGTCCGGCAGGATTCGAACCTGCGACCTACGGATTCGAAGTCCGGAACTCTATCCAGCTGAGCTACGAACGCGTTCATTCCACCAGTTGAGGTGAGGGTGGATGACGGGGCTCGAACCCGCAACAACCAGATCCACAATCTGGTGCTCTACCATTGAACTACATCCACCATGATCATGTTCACACATACCGTAGTGGACATGTGTAATCGACAAGAAGTAACATGCCTGAAATGGGAAAAATTGTCAAGTGCTCCCGGCTATTTCTGTGCAGAGAAGAACAGAAAATCTCTGGCGGCATCAACCTCCTTATCGATCAGGGTTTCAGATAACGCTGTGAAGAGCATATCGAGGATCTCGGCGGTCATATGATAGCGTAAAGCAAGAAGCTCCCTCACTTCATTGCTCCTATATACTTTCCGGGTACGCACTTCATGCCTCTGTGTGGATACACTGAAGCCTTCCAGTTCAAGTGCACGGACTATCTTTTCCTGAGTGATTTCCGGGAACCGCTGGTGCATGAAGAGTTCCTCCTGTTCACTGAGAATCTCTTTCAGATGTGTGTCCCTGATATAATCAGATAATCTGGATGTTCTGTGCGGTAGCAGCTGTACAGCGCTGAAGGATCCCCCCTCCCGGAGCTTCTGGAACATATCATGGACCTGATATCTGTCTGATGAGGACAGGGGATTGTACGATATAATATGGTCAAACTGTTCGATACCGTTCAGGTCCTCTGAGGCGAACCTATGGGGAGGGATGATGAAGGTGGATGGCCTGGTGAGCAGGTCTAGATGTTCAGCAAACTCATCCAGATACTGTTTTTCCTCCTCTGTGGTGCACAGAACGCTTGTGGAACCTTCAGGACATCTGCGTATCGCTTCCCACACCAGAAAGCCCTTGGAGGGATGTGTAATGAGTACCGTATGGTTGCGCTTCAGCGGGATCATGGCGAACAGTGTGTCCCGCAGAAAGGAAAATGATTCATTCTGGTTGGTGAGCGTCCGTTCTATCCATCGCATCTCATTCCTGTTGACGGGAGAATAGGTGAGATTCTGATCGTGTTCGAGAGCGGGTTGCAGTTCACTCTGCACCTCCCGTCTTTTAAGGACAGTCTGTTTGAGAGTCCCTTCATATCCGTTTGTTCCCGGATGGTAGAATATCTGACCCTGGAGGGCAGAAGGGAGATACTGCTGAGCTACCCAGTGGTCTGTGTACGCGTGTGGATACAGATAGCCTTCACCATGTCCGAATCCCTTTCCATCTCTGCTCGTATCTTTCAGATGGTTCGGGACAAGTCCTTCTTTCTCCTGCTGGACGCTCTTTAGAGCGTCGAAGAATCCGAGGGTGGAGTTGCTTTTCTGTGCAGTTGCTGCATAGAGGGTAGCATGGGCAAGATGAAAACGTCCTTCCGGAAGGCCTATACGATCAAAAGCCTGAGCATCATCTAGAATGACACCTATAGCCTGAGGATCTGCCAGAGAAATATCCTCTGCGGCACTGATCAGCAGTCTTCTGAATATATATGATGGGTGTTCACCGGCATGCACCATCTTTGCAAGCCAGTACAAGGCTGCATCTGGATCACTGCCGCGGATCGACTTGATGAAAGCGCTGATTGTATCAAAATGATAATCTCCTTCCTTGTCATAGAGAACGGCTTTGCGCTGGATGCTTTCCTCTGCCGTGGCACGGGTGATGATACGCGCCGCACCTGTATCCGAATCCGAGTGTTCATCTGTTTCAACGGCCAGTTCCAGAGCGTTGAGCAGGCTTCGTGCGTCACCATTTGCCACATTGATAAGATGTTCGAGTGCTCCACCCTCGAACTGTATCTTCTGTTTGCCGTATCCTCGTTCAGGATCTGTGAGAGCCTGTCGGGCTATCTCGAGCATTTCTTCGTCGGTAAGTTTGAGAAGCTGAAATATCCTGCTTCTTGATACGAGAGCGGGATTCACCTCAAAATACGGATTCTCTGTGGTTGCTCCTATGAGTATGCATGTTCCATTCTCGACATGAGGCAGAAGAGCATCCTGCTGACTCTTATTCCAGCGGTGCACTTCGTCGATAAACAGAATTGTACGTTTGTCGTAATGCTTCAGACGGTTTACCGCCTGTTCGATTTCGTAGCGAAGTTCCTTGACTCCCGAGAGCACCGCATTCAGTGTGGAAAAATGACTTCGGGTGGAATTGGCAATGACTCGTGCAAGTGTGGTCTTTCCGGTACCGGGAGGACCGTACAGGATGATCGAAGAGAGCTGATCCATCTGAATAGCTCGACGAAGCAGACGTCCCTTGCCGATTATGTGTTCCTGACCTATATACTCTTCGAGCGTTTTTGGACGCATACGAAATGCAAGAGGCTGATGGGAAGTGCCGGTCTGTTCATCGAAGAGATCCATATAGCCGATTATAGCTGGCTATGAGTATGTGGACAACAGTAATATGGGCATGAGGACTCAGTTCAGAGGGCAAATAACCTGATAGCAGGAGATTCATAGTCAATGGCGAGCGATCGGATGATTCCCTCCTCTTTGCCCATCTCCTGTGTCAGTCGTGAGAGGATTGAGTTGATCGCCTGTGTATAGGATAACTTCTTGAAAGAGTGCGGGGCGATGGTGCCCTCTCTGAAGGCTTCTATCTTGAGGATACTGTTGAGTATGGAAAAGAATGCCTCGGTTGCCTGAGCGACCTGTTCATCGGAGGCAAGGAAATCTGTCACGGAATCCGATACGATAGGAAGGAAGAAGGTGCTCATATAGCGTGTTACCGCGTCACTGTCCCCCTCTATGAGAGTGAACGGATCACTGAGGTCGTTTAATACGATAAGAGAATCGACAGAATCTCCGTTCTCGCGCACAAAACGTATCAGGCTGTCTTTCAGCGCCTGTTCAAGGCCTGTCAGCCTTCGCTGTATCCCCGCCTTGTCACGGTGCCGGGCGATACTGGTGAGCAGATCACCGCCGAACAGTTCCTCCTCACTGAGGCCCTCGATACGGGGAGGCAGACTCGACATGGCATTACGGGCGGAGAGAAGGGCAATCTCACGAACTCCCTGACGGGCAAGGTCGAGTTCCAGTTCAGTGGGAACCTCTATGCTCTGAGGCGTCTGGCAGGCAGAGAATACGAGAAGAATCAGAACAGCTAGAAGGGTGTTTCTAAACCCGTGACGAAGATCCATTGCATCACTATAGCATGAAGAACCCTGGAGGTGAATGCTGAACGGAAGGACCTGATACACACTTCCTCTGATAAAACTCCTTTTCACATCCTTGACCATGGAGGGAAAAAGTAGGAAATTAGTAGTACAAAGAAAGATTATCGGTAAAGGAGTGCGTATGGCTACCATGCAATCTACATTTCTTACGAACATAAAAGCTCGGGAGAACAGTCTTCTAAGGAACGTGTATCTGTGGATGACAGCAGGTCTTACCCTGACAGCAGTGGTTTCATATGCTATTGCTTCGAGTGAGTCACTGATGCGTATGCTGTTCCAGAATTCCTTTCTGTTTCTGTTCATCATTATAGGACAGCTTGCACTGGTCATGTACCTGAGCACCCGATTGAACAAGATGAGTGCGACCTCAGCGGTTGTCTCATTCGCCGGGTATTCGATTCTCACAGGTATCACCCTTTCGATTATCATCTACGCGTATACTGCGATAACAGTCTCAAGAGCCTTCTTCACGACTGCTCTTCTGTTCGGCTCGATGAGCTTTTACGGCATGGTGACAAAGAAGAACCTGGATGGAATCGGTCATTACCTCATCATGGGCCTGTGGGGCATCATTATAGCATCTCTGGTGAATCTCCTGTTCAGGAGTACCGGCTTGTATTATCTGGTGAGCTATCTGGGGGTATTCATCTTTCTCGGTCTCACCGCGTGGGATACGCAGAAGATCAAACGGATGAATGATCAGGTGGGCACGAATATGGACGAGGATACCTATGTGAAGCTCTCCATTATCGGTGCTCTCATGCTCTATCTGGATTTCATAAACATCTTCCTCTTCCTCCTGAGGATATTCGGTCGGGGCAGAGATTAGTTCTCACCGCTCCCGTATCTCATAGAAGCCGGCGCCATGCACATGGTTGCCGGAATATGTATGTTTTGCTGAGTTGTTTCTGTTGAACGTGTTCGGGTGATGCGTTCTTCAGTTAAAGTTGATTCCTTCAGGATGGGTGTGATGAGTTTGTTCTTTCATTCTTATGGTATTTGCAGTATACTGTCTTGTATAATAAAGCGTATGTGCGATGCCTGAACACCAATGTACGGGGAGGAGCCATGGGATTCATCATATTTTTTGTCATCGTGTTTATTGTGGTTCTTGCTTTTTCAAGTAACAAAAAGGAAGAGACCATTACCCGGACGGATAAAGAGTCGGGTCAGACCATTGTAGAGAAGCGAGTGGTCGAGAGTCCGAGTGTAGGGCGTTCAGCAGCAAGGATTGTGCTGTGGACCATTGCGATTCTGATTAGTATGCTTCTCCTGTTCAGTGTCTGTGCTCTGGCAGTTGCATAGTCTGGTTTGCAGAACTGTATCATGTCAGGTACGATACATTGTGTGCTTCGAGTGCACAGCGGAGGGTGGAAAAATCAGGGCGAAGCCCCTCTATGAACGTCCTTCTTCTCCCCACATGGGTGAGCGTGTGTGCATCGGAGCCTTGTACGACAGGGTACGGGCCATCAAGATATGTTCTGTCAAGGTGAATCATTTCAATAGCGGAGTAGGGTGCCGTCGGGAGAAAACCCAGATTGGCAAGTGCGCTGTTGCTCGGGCGGTCTATGTGTGCCGGGATAGCCAGTCCATCATAGGAAAGAATCAGCCCGATAAGGTATTCAAACGAGTAGGTTGATGGACCGTACAGCAGATAATCAACTTCTCCTGTTATGTCACAGTTTACATTCACGATATGCTGATGGCCGAAGAGTCTCACATTGTTTTCAATCTTTAAGAGACTCTCTGTAATGATCTCGGAGAAATCGAGTGCTGCTTCAACGGTCTCGAACAGACTGAGAAGATGGACCTCCTCGATCGTGGTGATCTCCATGCCGTAGATACCGGTAATACCGACAAGGTCGCAGGCTTCTTTAAAAGCGATGATGTTTTCCGTTGAGTTGTGGTCACAGAGAGCGAGGATATCTATCCCTTTGTCTTTGGCTTCAAGGGCCAGGATTGATGGGTAGAAGTCGTCATCGGCACACGGGCTGAGGCAGGAGTGATTGTGAAGGTCTATTGAGAATCTCATCTGAGAGCTTTCAGTACCCCATCAAGTCTGATTGATGCCTGATATTGCGTCTCCTGTGTCTGAAGAATCGCGATCCCTTCCATCTCAGCACTTTCTATCATGTCCTGCAGAGCCTCCCGTCCGTTACAGAGGATGATCGCGGTCAATGATAGCAGAGAAGCCACAGCTGCGGTGTTCTTATGTCCCTGTATTGTGATGAGCAGTTCATCTTCCTCCGCATGACCCATAACATCACTCAGCAGGTCTCCTGTATATCCCCCTGAAACGTTTCTCTCGGGGTCCTTCATCGTTACCACTGTATATCCGAGGGCCTCAGCTACCTTCGCTATGTTCGCCATCCGTGTTCTCCTTCTGATACGATTTCATCATTTCAATTTCCTTCTCGCTGAATTTCACTGTCGCTACAACGAGGGTCCCCTGGGAGGTGCTGGAGATAGAGAAGGAATCACTGACACTCTTTACATTAGGCAGCCCCATTCCCGCTCCGAAACCAAGGGAGCGAATCCACTCGTTAGCTGTCGAGTATCCTTTTTCGAGAGCCTTATCGACATCGGGAATGCCGGGGCCTCTGTCTTCACTGGTTATGGTCACTTCCTGTGGTCCATACTCCGCTGTGATCCGACCTCCGTTGGAGTGTACGACAAGATTGATCTCAAGTTCGTAGCTAGCTATAGCAGCTTTGCGAATCGTTCTTGGGAAAAGGCCCGATTTTTTCAGTCGTTTCTTGATTTCTGTAGAGGCAAAGCCTGCGTTTTCAAAATCATGTTTCATAATGGAAAAGGATGTGACTTCCCGAGAAAGGCCGTCTATGATCAGCGTCTCCTGATTCATCCTCTCCATGTTCTCGACTTCCCGGTTGATTTCCCACAGAAGACGTGTTGTGATATCCCGGGTCGTCACAATGCCGACAAGCTCTTTGTTTTTCGACAGTACTGGAAGACGATGGTATCGGTACCGGTCGAAATAACTGATGGCGAAGCTGACCGGCATATCCTCTTCGAGGACTATCAGATTCTTGCTCATGTGGGATTCTACTGCTTCTTCTACATATCCCTGATCAAGAGCCTGTATGATATCATCCATGCTCACGATCCCGATCAGCCGTTTGCTGGATAGTACAGGGACTCCTGTGATTGATTTTTCTCGCATCAGATGCTGTACTTCCCTCATCGTTGCATCACGCGTTACTGCGTGAAGGTTCCGAGTCATGACATCCTTGACCTTCAGACGGTAGATGAGTTCCAGGATGATAGTGGGAGAGGTATAGGTGTTTATCGGAATCGTCTGCATAGTGTGAAAGTATACACAAATGGCTGTAACTATGAAAGGTATTTTGATAGAGTAGAAGGGAAATGGAAAGTGAATGCACAAGGATGAGCAGGCTGTTAATCATCGAAGAGACCCCGCAGTATCTTATCGTCGACAAACCTCATGGGGTTCCGACAGTTCCTCTGAAAAAGGGCTCTGAGATTCCTACGCTTCTGGATATCGTAGGAGCGCACTATCCCGAGGTTCTCGGTGATACTCATGAAGGGTTCACCCTTCACCGACTCGACACCGCAACTCGAGGGCTTGTCATATTCGCACGGACAGCAGAGAGCTATGCGGTGTTTCAGGATATACAGAAGCGAGGCGGGATTCTGAAGGAGTACCTGGCCGTCTGTTCCACTGCACCTGAAGGGTGTGAAACAGATGGATATCCACCTGTTTCACACCCTCCCGTTCTTCAGCAATGGGATTGTATCACAAGCCGTTTCAGAGCATGGGGGAGAGGCAGAAAGGCTGTGCGTCCTGTCACTTCGCAGTCTTCGGCTTCAGCATCTCTTAAGGCAGGTAAAAACGAATACCGCACTGATGTCTGTATCCGCAGTGCAGGCGAAAATCGTGTGCACTGCGATGTGAAGATCGTGAACGGGTTCCGTCATCAGGTGCGCAGCCATCTAGCCTGGTGCGGCTACCCGATCATCGGCGATGAGCTGTACGGTGGACTGGAAAGTGATATCCTTCACCTGTACGCTTGTGGTCTCACTTTTTTTGATCGATACGTGAATCGAAACGTCCATTATACGCTTGAAATACAAGACCCGAATGAGGAGTGATACGATATGAGTGATGAGAGAGAAAGGAAGCTTGCACAGCTTCTTGTAGATTATTCAGTGGATCTGCACAAGGGTGAGCGTTGTCTGATCAATGCTGTAGATGTCCCGTCCTCTATGGTAGAAGAGCTTATCGTAGCAGTATACCGCAAGGGTGGATACCCTGAGGTGAACTACTCGAGTATCACGATAGAAAGAGCTCTTATCGAGGGGGGTAATCCCGAATCGTTTGCTTCCCGTGCCGACAGTGATTCCTACCGGATGGATAGAATGGATGCTTTCATCGGTATCCGAGGTGTGATCAATCCCAAGGAGATGAGTGGATTCTCCTCTGTGATGAGTGATTATCTTATCCACTATAATACTCCGGTGCATCATGATCGACGGGTGGCGAACACCAAGTGGGTTGTTCTTCGGTATCCGACGTTCCTGATGGCATCGCAGGCAGGCCTGCCGATGCGTCAGTTCACCGACTATTTCTACTCTATGATACTCGATGTCGACTATCCTGGAATGTCTGCTTCAATGGATGCAGCGGTTGCATTCATGAACCGGACAAAGGATGTGCACGTTTTTGCAGAGGGAACAGACCTCAGGATGTCAATCGAGGGTCTTCCTGCCATTAAGTGTGCAGGGAGAAGGAATATTCCCGATGGTGAGATATACACTGCGCCTGTCAGGGATTCGGTACAGGGCGTCATCACCTATAATACACTCAGTACCTACGAAGGCACCACTTTCAACGGTGTTCGTTTTGTGATCAGGGATGGTAAGATTGTTGAGGCAACAGCAAACAATACCAGACGAATCAACGAGATCCTGGACACAGATCAGGGGGCACGCTATTTTGGCGAATTTGCACTCGGATGTAATCCACGTATCACATCACCTATGGATAACACGTTGTTCGATGAAAAGATTGCTGGTTCGATTCACTTCACCCCGGGTAATGCCTATACAACCTGTGATAATGGCAACAGGAGCGGGATACATTGGGACCTTGTGCAGATCCAGCGTCCGGAGTATGGGGGAGGTGAGATCTACATGGACGGAGAACTGATCCGCAAGGATGGTGTATTCGTCCATGAGGCATTCACCGCTCTCAACTAGTCAACAGCCCGCAATTCTGTACATGTCCCGAAACGAGGGGGCACATCCCCTCGTCAGTGTTCCGCACTGAACACGACGGTTCTGTTCTGCCAGATGATGATACGGTGCTCCAGGTGTGATTCTACGGCACGGGTCAGGACTCTGCGTTCCACATCCTTTCCCACTTTTCTCAAAGCGTCGGGTGTGAGTTCATGATTGACCCGGACCACGTCCTGTTCGATGATGGGACCCTGATCAAGGTCTTCTGATGCATAGTGAGCAGTCGCCCCAATCATCTTCACTCCCCGTTCGTAGGCACGTCGGTAGGGATTCGCTCCTTGAAAGGCAGGAAGAAAGGCATGGTGAATATTTATGATCTTTCCGTACCATTCTTGGGTGAATTCAGGGGTGAGAATCTGCATGTAGCGTGCGAGAACAACAAGGTCGATATGATGCTGTGCAAGAAGTTTACGTATCTGCTGCTCCTGTACTTCTTTTTTCCCCTTTTCTATCGGCAGGTAATAGTACGGAATCCTAAACTGGTCGGCAATATGCTCGAGATCGGGGTGGTTGGAAATGATCAGGGGTATCTCACAGGACAGGTCTCCCTCGTGATGCCTGCTCAGTAGATCAAAGAGTGTGTGACTTGTTTTGCTGACAAGTATCGCCATGCGTGATTTATAGTCGGTGAAGTGACATTCCCAGGTGAGATCGAGCGTCTGGGCAAACCCGGCAAACTCCTCCTGCAGAGCCTTTCGGGTTGTGTGAAGGTCTGCGATATCAAGTTCCAGCCGCATATAGTAGCGTTTACCGATTGTGTCACTGTGTTGCTGGCAATGGAGGATGTTGAAGCCTCTCGAATAAAAGTACTGGCTGATCTCTGCAAGCAGACCCTTTCGGTCCTCACGCTGGATCAGAAAGATGATTTTGTTCATATGTCTCTCTCTATGGTTGAATACTGGATGATAGTATATCGGTATGAAATGGATGATTCAACTCGTACGCTACGCTTATTCGCCCTGATACGGGGCAGTGGTCAGCTCTTCTGAATCTTCAGGTGCATTGAGTATCATCTCAACCTTCATCTCTGCTGCATCCAGACTCTTTTGCACCTCACGACCGATCCCCACTCCTTCTTCGAACAGGTGTAGTGCCTCCTCAAGAGGTGTAGACTCATCCTTAAGCGCACGCGTGATCGATTCCATGCGTTCCAGTTTTTCTTCAATGTTCATATCTCTCTGCCTTCCTCTATGATCGTATCTGTTGTGACTTTCAGACTTCCTCTGTGCAGCCTTACCTCTAGATGTTCACCACGGTGTACCTGATGTGCATCAACGAGTCTGCCGTTCCCTTCCTCTTTGGTGATAATCGCATAGCCTCTCTGAAGGATGCTCAGTGGACTCAGAGCATGAAGTTCCTGTAATCGAGCTTTCAGCTCCTGTTCTGTGCGTTTTACGTTCAGGCGAATCAGGTGTTCACTGGTACTGAACAGGTCATCACTACGCTGTGTATACTCTCTGAGTCTCCAGGCGATTCTTTCGTGCATCATCTGCGGACTGTTGATATTCGTTATTGACCGTGCCTGTCGAATTCGATGGTTCATTGTAAGTGCAAGCTCTCTCATGGCGGCATTGAGCCGGTCTAGGATGGTTGCATAAGAAGTGCTCACGAGTTCACCAGCGGCCGATGGGGTAGGTGCCCTCAGGTCAGCGACATAATCACTGAGCGTATGGTCAATTTCGTGTCCTACCGCACTGATCACAGGAATCTGACAGTGATATATCGCTTCGATGACCTGTGGTTCACTGAAGGGAAGAAGGTCTTCCATCGACCCCCCTCCTCTGGTGACTATCAGTACATCAAGCTCCTGTGTTCCTGCGGCCTGAGCTATTCGCCGGGCGATCATCTCTCCCGCTTTCTCCCCCTGAACAAGGGTAGGATAAATGATGATGCGTAAGCCTCTGCTGCGCCGTTCGATAACATGGAGGATGTCCCGGATCGCAGCCCCGGTATCACTGGTGACCACTCCGATGGTCGAAGGGAAGGGGGGTATAGGTTTTTTACAGCTTTCATCGAAGTACCCGAGCGAAGCATAGTACCTCTTTCGTTCCTCGAGGAGTGCCAGGATATCACCCTCTCCTGCGTACCGTATCGATTCAGCTATAAGCTGGTAGGTTCCGCGTGCAGCATACACGCTGATACTGCCGCGTACGATCACCTTATCCCCGTCGGCGGGGGTGAACGAAGCATTTTTCTGGCGGGAACGGAACATCACCACCGAAAGGCTGCTGAAAGCATCCTTGATAGCGAAGTAGTAGTGCCCGCTCGCTGCTGGACGGAAGTTGCTGATCTCTCCTGTCACGAGGATGTTCGGAAACTGCATCTCGAGCTGAGCTTTTACAACCTGTGTGATTCTACTTACACTGTATATCTGACTTTCAGGCATTGCTGATCTCCTTCTGTCTGATACAGCTGACCAGGAATTCATGTTCTCCTCTCAGCATCTGAAACTCTCCACGGCTGAATCAATCGTGTGATTCATTATCCTGTTCTCTTTTCGATGCGATATCCTGTTTCTTTTGTGTGCCGTTCTGAACTAACACGCCAGAACCGATCAGGATTATGGCAAGTGTGACAGTCACCGGAGTAGTGAAATAGTAGAAAGAAGAGAATAAGAGTGACAGTGCTATACCCCCTGCCGCGGAAGACGTAATGATAGCGGTACCTTGATGTGAGCGGTAGTGAGCGATGAGTAACACGGATACAAGAAGCATGTACACACTTGATGCTGCAGCATATCCGATTCCGTGATGTGTAAGAAAAGTAAGACCGACAGGAACAGAAGTCGGTGCAAGGAGGATGAGAACATAGGGAGCACATCGTCTACAGAAATGGGTGATCAGGTAGGTCATCAGGAAGGTTATACCCACAATGATGAGTGTATGGTAAAACGGAATCTGAGTGGCCCATTCAAGCATCTCCTGAAATGTCGGCAGGGTAGGGGCGGAACTCTGAATAGCGAAGTAGCCCAAGTGGAAAACCCACAGGAGTGAGAAGAAGAGGGAGATACCAAGTGCATAGGAAAAGAATGCCCCATGAAAGAGTAGGAACGCGCTTATCAGAGAGAGCGGGATCATGAGTGTCGCAGGTATCGTCATACGTGTATCCTCTTAAGAAAAAGACAGCTCCGAGGAGCTGTCTCTTTTGTAGTGCGGATCCCCTTAATCTGGTATGATTGCGCCTGTAGGACATGCATCCACACAAGCTCCGCAACTGATACAGACATCAGCGTCGATGACGTAGATATCGCCTTCGCTGATTGCATCAACCGGACACTCCGGCAGACATGCGCCGCAAGCAACACATGCATCGGTGATTTGATAAGCCATATTAGGACTCCTTTCAAACAGGATATGTGTGACTATATACTCATCAACTTGGTACGTCAAGGGGAACTCGCAAGAGGCAAACCTCTTGTTGAGAAACTCTCTTTTAGGTACTATGGGGCACGAGAATACTGAAACAGAAGGAACGAGTGTACATATGAATAAGGCTATCGTACTTGCAGAGAAACCCTCAGTTGCGAGAGAGATCGCAAAGGTAATCGGTGCCCACAAAAGGGCCAGGGGCTACATTGAAGGTCCTTCTCACATCGTCACCTGGGCACTTGGACATCTGATAGAACTCAGCGAACCCGCAGCATACTCTCCCGACTTTAAACGATGGACTCTCTCCTCCCTTCCTATGCTCCCTCAGGAGCTGACACTTGAGGTTATGAAAGGGACACAGGATCAGTACGAGGTGGTCAGTTCTTTGATGCACCGTGATGATGTGGATTCCCTTATTATCGCAACAGATGCAGGTAGGGAAGGTGAGCTCGTAGCCCGGTGGATCATGAAAAAGGCAGGATGGGAAGGGGATGCAAAACGGCTGTGGATCAGCAGTCAGACCCAGCAGGCAATCGAGGACGGGTTTTCTTCTCTGAAACCTGCAGAGCTCTTTGACGGGCTCTATAAAGCCGGTGAGGCAAGAAGTGCGGCAGACTGGTATGTCGGAATGAATGTCACTCGTGCACTGACCTGCCGTTTCAACTCACGTCTCTCTGCAGGACGAGTGCAGACTCCGACCCTTGCCCTGATGTGTGAGCGCGAGGATGAGAGGGAAGCCCATGAAGGTGCCATCTACTGGACACTACGGGCTAACCTGGGACTGTTCAGTGCTTCCCTCTATGATGAAGAGGGTGTCATGAAAGTTCCCTCGCTGGAAACACTTGATCAGATCGTTTTAAATCTGGAGGGCATGGATGCTAACGTGAAGGAGGTGGTGACGCAGGAGATAAAGGATCAGCCTCCGCTTGCCTATGATCTCACAGAACTTCAGCGGGATGCGAATACCATTCTCTCCTACAGTGCGAAGGAGACCCTTGATATACTGCAGCGGTTATATGAGGTCCACAAGATAGTCACCTATCCGAGAACTGATAGCCGATATATCACTGAGGATATCGTGCCGACCCTGCAAGGCAGACTCAAAGCGCTCAAGGATACCGATTTCGGTCAGCTGTCTATGATGTATCTTGATCATGGATTCCCAGGAGACCTCTCCCGGTTCGTCTCTGAGACCGATGTGACTGACCATCATGCAATTATTCCCACTGAGCAGAAGGTCATCCTGGCTAATCTGAACGAGAAAGAGAAGCACCTGTGGGCACTGATAGCCTTGAGGTTCCTAGAGGTTCTCAGCGCCGATTATATCTACGATTCAAGTACAGTCGAGCTTACAGCCGCCGATTATACTCTCAAGACACGCTTTATCACGAAGAAGCAGAACGGCTGGCGTGACATGAGAGCATTTGCTCCTGAGGCTTTGAAGAAAGGGGAGAAGGAGGGTCTGCTCGAAGATGATGCTCTGCCGACATCTGTCGTTACAGGAGCTTCGTTCCCGATACGCAAGGTTCGCACCCGCAAAGTAAGTGACAGACCACCTGAGCGCTACAGTGAAGCGACACTTCTGTCAGCAATGGAGCATGCAGGTCGGTTTGTCGATGAAGCTGCTATGAAAAAGAGTCTCAAGGGAGGTATCGGCACTCCCGCCACTCGAGCGGACATTATTGAGAAGCTGATTCAGAATCACTATATTGAACGCGAAGGACGATACCTTGTACCCACCAGCTACGGGAGAGAACTCATTCGGCTTGTACCTGAGATGCTCCGCTCTCCTCTTCTCACTGCACAGTGGGAGTCCCGTCTCAGCGCCATCAGTGAGGGTTCCCACTCCTATGAATCCTTCATATCGGACATTAAAAAAGAGACAGCATCCCTTGTTTCCTCGATTGCACAGAGCAATGAACGGTTTTCTCCTCAAGGCCCTGATGCCAAAACCTGTCCCTATTGTTCGAAACCCATGATCAAGGCACGTGATAATGAGGGAAGAGTTCATAATATCTGTCTTGCTCTGAACTGTTCGTATGAAGAGATGCTTGTTGTTCCCAAGGCTGCCCGGCAGGTGAGGGTGAAACGTGTAAAGACTGGTGCCGGAGGAAGAGATAGTAAAGTTGTTGTCAAGACCAGCGATGCACCACCTGCAGCTCCCGTCACCGTAGAAGTTGTTCGTGAGAGCAAGATGAGAACGAGGATTGCAAACGATGAGAGACCCCGGAAGGGGCCTCAGAAGGTCGATGATTCCAGGAGGAAGAGTGGAAAGCGAGAGAAGAACCCCAAAGAAGCTCCCAGAGAAGCTCCTATGAGTACAGGAGCCACCTTCGCAGACCTTCTGGCGGAAAGTGAAAGGAGAAAAAAGGATCGGGATCGGGATAGGAAGAAGAATCGTTGATGCGTGCACCGTCGATTCTACTCGAATTAGCAAACAACTCGAAGTCTGACATAAGTATTTGCTTTTTTTTCATACTTTGTTCATACTATATGCATGAACAGATATAATGAATATGTAGCATAGGGATAAACCATGAGAATTCTTTTGACCGCAGATTCATATCTTCCAGCAAAAAACGGTGTAGTCACATCTCTGCTGCACCTTCGTGAGGGGCTGACTGCCCTCGGTCACGAAGTGAGAATCCTGACACTCAGCGATCATCACCATACCTATTACGAGGATGGCGTGTGGCATCTCAGGTCGGTCTCTCTGGGACCGATGTATCCCGGTCTCCGTTTCCGGGACACTATGGGCAAGAATTCATTGAATGACCTGATACGGTGGAACCCGGATGTCGTCCATTCACAGAGTGAGTTCAGTACCTTCAGCCTGGCCAGACGCATTGCGAATACGGTTGGCGCACCTTTCATCCATACCTACCACACCCTGTATGAAGATTACACGTCTTACTTCTTCCCCTCCCGCAGGGGAGGGCGGGCACTGGCTCAACGGTTCAGCCGGTATGTGCTGTCTCACACCGATGCGGTGATCGCTCCGACCGAGAAGATTCGGACACTGCTGAAAACCTACGGGGTTCAGGTGCCTATAGAAGTGATTCCGACAGGTATCAATGTCGCCCGTTTCAGCGAGAGGAACCCGCAGGCGGTCAATGCTCTCAAGTCACGCTACGGTATCGAAGATGGTGATTTTGTCATGCTGTATCTTGGACGCCTTGCGACTGAGAAGTCAATAGACGAACTGATCCACTTCTTCCCTGAGGACGAAAATCATATAAAACTGCTCATTGTTGGTGATGGGCCTGAGCAGGGGACGCTCGAATCACTTGTTGCTTCTCGAGGCCTTCAGGATAGAGTCATATTTGCAGGAGCGCAGGATTATGAAGTCATTCCCCTTTTCTATCAACTCGGTAATCTGTTCTGCAGTGCCTCAAGGAGCGAGACCCAGGGGCTTACCTATGTCGAGGCACTCGCTTCTGCCCTGCCGGTTCTCGGCAGAGCAGACAGCTGTATTGATGGTCTGGTTCAGGACGGTGTGAACGGCTGGCAGTATACCAGCAGAGAGGAGTTTTTCTCCTACGTAAAGCTCCTTGCTCATGATGCTGCACTGCAGGTAGATATGTCCTGTAATGCACGTGAATCGAGCATTCCTTACACACAGGAGACGTTCGCGAAAAGGGTTGAAGCCCTGTACATAACACAGTGGAGCAGGAAGAACATGAGCACGAACTGGTCTGCGTAGACCGTGGTGTTTCAGTTCTTTTTTCATAGGGAGAATGACTCGAGTACACCGTTCTCTTGTGAATCGATTATACCCATCATCGAATAGAGCTCTGTGCTGCGTGTGGACAGGAACCGTGCAGCTGCAATCGCTCAGGTCGCAAACATCTGTCGGCTGAACGCCTGATGACGGATACTGATACGTCTATTCTCACCTGCAGACACTACCTCATGCCCACCCACTTTCGTGCCTCCGCATACTGCGGGGATTTCTGCCTCTCGTGCATTGGATCTCTGGGCACCGATGTGTCCTACATCCCTGCTATATGTGACATTGTACATGGTCGTTTTTTCTTATTCTGGATGCCTGTCCTGTGGTATATTATTACTGATTTTTGAAATAAGAGGCTCTTTCCGGGATAGAAAATGCATGAAATAATCATCTAACCGGCAGTATACCTACTATCTTTATACAGGAAATTGGCAAGAAAAAATCATTTTCGTTCATATTTTGTCGTTGACAACTGAGGGTATCATGGTATGATTTAGTTGCTACTCACACTATAAGAAGTAGCGTATGACCGAATGTGAATGGCCATGCAAAAAGAGGAGGAAATCATGAAAAAGGTTAGAACAGGTGTCTTCGTACTGGTGCTTATGCTCATCTCGAGTCTGGTGTTTGCTGCTGCTCAGGCAGAAACAGGTGCAACAGGTTCAGCAGATACGTTACAGCCGGCTACCTATTCCTGGACTGCAGGTGGAATGGGAGGCGGGTGGTATACACAGGCTGGAGGAATGGCCGCTATTGTGAAGAATAATGTGCCTGAGATCACCATCAAGGTTATTCCAGGCGGTGGAACAGTTAATCCGCCAAAACTTGATGCCGGTCAGGATGATTTCGGCTGGGGTGTAGGATACGTTGATAAGGCCGCATATAATGGAACTGCCCCTCTGTTTGATAAAGCATACACAAATTTCAGAGGGTTGGCAGGTAACTTCTCGGTAGACTTCTATCACTTCCTTGCAGCAAAGAACACCGGTATCACAACGATTGATGAACTCGTTGCCAAGATTAAGGCTGGTGAGAAAGTCAATCTTGCCGGCCCGATGCCTGGAACGAGTGAAAGGACCCTCACTACACTGCTTTTCGAGAATTACTACGGGATCAGCTATGAACAGATCGAAAAGAATGGAGGAAGAGTGATCTATGCTGCCTACGGCGATATGGTGAATCTCTATAAGGACCGTCACGTAGATTACGTAATTGCCTGTCTCGGTCTACCTGGTTCTGCAATAACTGAAATGGCAATATCACGAGATTCAGTGCTTCTCAAGGCCTCTGATGAGCTTGTGAAGTTCTCTGATTCGACCTATGGAACCGTCTCATTCGATTCAGGTCTCAACAGAATTCCCGGCGGAACCTACAGCGGTATAGCGAACGATATCCAGGCGATAGGGCACTCGACAGAGGTGACAGCTACAGCCGGTTTGCCGGATCTGGTTGCCTATAACTTCGTTAAAACTCTCATGGAAAACATTGATGAAGTTCAGTCGCTGAATCCCTCTTTCAAAAAGTATTTCAGCAAGGAAAATGCTCCCAACACAATGGTACCTCTCCATCCGGGTGCAGAAAGATACTATAGAGAAGCCGGTCTGATACAGTAGAGACTTTGGCTGACAGTACCATCCGGGGAGTGCGGCACGTTCATAAGAACACCTGCGCTCCCTGTCGATTTTAATCAACAATGGAGTGAAAGTATATGCGAGAACTTAAAGGTTGGGTGAAGTGGGTAGTGGGAATAGCACTTGTCGCGGTAGCGCTGTTTCATTTCTACACTGCTGTGTTTGGAGTCTATCAGCCGAGAATACAGAGAGGGATTCACCTTCTTGTCCTGCTGCCGATGGCTTATCTTCTCTACCCGGCATCAAAGAATTCCCCGAAGGATCGTCCTTCAGTGCTTGATGTGATCTGTGCAGTTCTTGCTGTCATCCCACCAGTGTATCTGATGGTTATGAACGATGTGTTGAATCTGCGGTTCGAGCTCTTCGATCCCGTTTCTCCTATGCAGACGATTCTCGGTTGGATCAACATTATTCTGGTTATTGAGGCTGTACGAAGAACTGTCGTGCCTGCCATGGCTATCCTGATTGGAATGTTTTTTGTCTATCTCTTCGTCGCCCCCTATATGCCTGGAGTATTTTACTCGAAGCCAATGGATCTCAGCAGGATCGCTGAGATCAACTATCTGGTCACCAGTACCGGAATCTACGGTTCCATCGTTGGAGTTACTGCAACCTTTGTTGCTATTTTTGTGATCTTCGGTGCTTTCATGCAGAACACGAAAACCGGAGAGTACTTCACGAACCTTGCCGTATCACTTGCTGGAAAGAGTGCCGGTGGTCCTGCAAAGATTGCCGTCATCTCGAGTGGACTGTTCGGCTCTATCAGCGGCGTTGCAGCAGCAAACGTATATGCAACCGGAGTTTTCACCATACCCCTGATGAAACGTCTCGGGTACCGTAGCCAGTTTGCAGGTGCGGTTGAATCTGCAGCATCCACAGGAGGACTGCTGATGCCTCCTATCATGGGTGCAGGAGCTTTTGTAATGTCTGAGATAACAGGAGTCGCCTATGTGCACATCATCAAGGCCGCTGTTCTTGGAGCAATCTTCTACTATCTCAGTATCCTGCTCAGAGTCCATTTCGTTGCAAAGAAAGAAAATCTGAGAGGTATGGATGAGAGTGAGGTGATCAGCAGGAAACAGATTCTGAGAGATTCGTATCAGCTGCTTCCGCTTGTCGTCCTTGTTGTCCTTCTTGTTGTTGGGTTTTCGCCGTTCGTCGCGGCAGTGTGGGGTATCATCGTCACCTTTCTTCTGACCTTCTTCAATAAGCAGACTATGATGACGCCAAAGAAGTTGTGGTCGACCTTCGAGCTTTCCGGAAAGAACCTGATAATGCTTGCAGTCTCATGTGCAGGTGCAGGAATGGTCATCTCGATCGTGACGAACACCGGCCTCGCTCTCGGCATCGCGTCTGTGATCCAGTCGTGGTCGGGAGGAATTCTGCTTCCCGCACTGCTCCTCATCATGTTTACCTCCATTCTGATGGGAATGGGAATGCCCTGTACTCCGGCATATATCGTTGCGGTCACCATCGGTGGTCCTGCTCTTCAGGCGATGGGGATCGAGGTGCTCACAGCACATCTGTTCGTGTTCTACTTCGCCATTCTCGCAGAGATCACACCTCCGGTCAGTATCGCAAGTTACTGCGGTGCCGCCATCGCGGGTTCTGATCCGCTCAAGACAGGGTTTGAGGCAATGAGAATGGCTATCGTCGGATTCATTATCCCCTTCATATTCGTATTTAATCCTGCACTTCTGCTCAGAGGCTCACTCCTGGACATCACTACACTCATAGTCGTTGTTGTGTATTCTGTCATCACCCTGGCATCGGCATTCAGAGGATATCTGCACCGTACACTAAATCTGGTGGAGCGGAGTATTACAGGTCTTATTTCCGTTGCACTGATTGTACTCTCATGCATGCCTGTTTACCTGAATACCATGATCATGCAGATTCTGATCCTCGGCTCTGCCGGTTTGGTTCTCTTCATCATGTTCACCAGGAGACGGAAACGGATCCCGTCTGAAAGTCTTGCATGACCAGTATCATACCGGAGGAGAAAACCTCCGGTTTTTCTGTAGCCCGAAAATGATTTTTTCCTCCTTGTTATAGGTATCGTCCGAGGGCATTCCGAGCTCTTTCGGGCTGCCTTTTCCAGTTT
>JAFGUP010000013.1 GCA_016938475.1 Sphaerochaetaceae bacterium | reverse complement strand
TCACGACCCATGATGGTACGTTTCAGATGTGCATCTGCGTTGTCCTCGTATCCATTATGCTGGTAGCGGGAGCAGGGCTTCTCTGGAGCGAATCCTTCCAGCCACTTCTCGTAATCGTTGTGCAATCCGCTCTCATCATCATTGATGAACACACTGGCGGTGATGTTCATCGCATAGACCAAGGAAAACCAGTTGCACTGTATTGTTTGTCATGGAAGGAAGTCTATAATGTGATCCTATAAAAAACATCTCTCTTTCGGATGGCGAGTACTAGCATAACCAATTCAGCGTCGTATATCCGGGATATGATTCTGTAGTTGCCAATCCTGTACCTCCAGTACCCCGATAGGTTTTTAGATACCGGTTTCCCGCGGGTACGTGGATCATCGCATTTCTCGAGTTTTCTCAAGTACTTCAGGATTTTTACCTTTACGGAGTTGTCCAGAGCCGAGAGCTCTTTTTCTGCTTGCGTCTCAAACTTTATCTGCCAGGCCATCGGCATCGATGACCTCTTCAAGTGTATGAGTCTTGCTGCGTCCTGCCCTGAGATCCTCTTCACGTTTTTGGGCCAAGTATACCAATTCCAAATCACTTACTTTTTCCAAGAGTGCTTCCTGAATATAATAGGTTTTTGTTCTCCCTGTTTGTTTCGCCAGATTATCAAGACGTTCTACCAATTCCTTTGGTTATCTCACGGAAATAGATTCACTCATATCATATCCTCCTGTGACTGTTGTGCTACACGCAATATGTGTAATACAAGTATTTCACGGTACCTTCGAAAGAGGTAAGATGACCTGTTCCCAAACGAAGTGAGGAGAACGTGACCATGGAATGGTCATCTTCGTGGGCGAATGCAGGAAACGTGAGATGAAGTATGAAACCTTTCATTCTCCGATGATCTTGATCAACACCCGTTTGTCCCGTTTACCATCGAACTCGAAGTAGAAGATCTGTTCCCAGGTGCCGAAGTCGAGTCTGCCTTCGGTGATGGCGACAACTGTCTCGCGACCCATGATCGTTCGTTTCAGATGTGCATCCGCATTGTCCTCATAGCCGTTGTGCTGGTAGCGGGAGTAGGGCTTTTCCGGAGCAAGACCCTCGAGCCACTTCTCGTAATCGTTGTGCAATCCGCTCTCATCATCATTGATGAACACACTGGCGGTGATGTTCATTGCATTGACCAGGACGAGTCCCTCCCGGATACCGCTGGCATTGATGGCGTTCTGCACCTCATCGGTGATGTTCACGAGACCTCGACGTGCGGGGAGATTGAAATGGAGTTCCTTCCGGTATGATTTCATCACTGTATCCTCCTGAGGAAGTATCCTACCATGCATCTTCTGCCGGTGTGAAGTTGCACCATGCACAGAGTAACGGCCTTTCAGCTCACATCAGAGGGTCTGTCTTTGGTCATCCGCTGCACCAGAAAGATGAGAAAGGCACTGAGGAACAGCAGAGAACTGCTCCCTTTCAGACCGAAAGCGAGCGAGGTCCTGTCGGCAAGAAGGGTGATGCCCACCGGGATGGACATTCTTCCGAGGGTTCCCGAAAGGATGTAGGAGAGTGAGATGAAGGTGGTGTTTCGCGGATACCAGGTGCTTGCCACGACGATGTACATCGGGATGGTGGACCCTGCGAAGAAGCCTGTGAGGGCGGTGAAGATGAGGATGATAGCGAGGTTCTCAGTCCCTCCTGTTGCAACAATGAGGCTGATCCCTGCAAGTACCATACCCCAGATGCTCAGAAGGAAGGGTTTGCCCCCTCTGGCAAGGATGATACTGGCCAGAAGACGGGAAAGGGAGGTGCCGACCCAGAACATCATGAGGGAACTCGCGATGACAAAACCGCTCGCCCCGATTTCCGTTTCCACGTAGACAGGGATCCATGCAGAGCAGGCTATCTGACTGCCCATATAGAGGAATATGACGAGGGTGTAGAGCATGAACGGGAGATCCTTGAGAAGCGGGGTGATCGGGTCCTGCCTCTGGTCGCTTCCCTTCTGTTTCTTCCTGCCTCCCCGGGAGTCGGCGTGAAAACTGAGAAGGAGAATGATAAGGAGCAGGGCTGCAACAAGAGTATAGGCAAAGGGCCATGAGCTGTTCTTGAACGGCAGTACGATGTAGCCGGTGAGCAGTGCAGCGCCTCCGTAGGAGAAGTGGAGCAGGGAGATATAGGAGCCGCGTCTATTGAAGTACTCGTAGGCGATGTAGCTGTTTGTCCCGCTGTCGATCAGGAATGATCCGAACCCGAGTATGATGTACGCAAGAAAGAGCATCTCGGTGCTTCTGAAGAGGCTTATCAGGGAGAATGCTGCGATAATCGCAGCATATCCGAGCCGTATCATCGTGCTCATCCTGACCCGGCTCTGGATCAACAGGATAATAACGATAGAAAGAAGAGCGCCTCCCTGCTGGGCACTCAGGAGGCTCCCGGCCTGAGGCAGAGTGATTCCGGTTGACTCCATGATGTTCGGGACAAGCGGGCCGAGCATGTTATAGGCTATGGAGAAGATACCGAAACCGAGAAACGAAAGAAACAGCATGTATGCTACCTTTTAGGAGAGTCTGAGTATCACACTACTGTATCACCTAACGTGTTCAGGAGGCAATCGGTATGTTCTCTCTCTTCTCCTTTTCCCCTCCCTGCCTCGCGGGTGTTTCTTCTGTCCGTCTCCGTCAGGATTCTGCGGTGTTAGAAGATGGTGGAGAATGCAAGCGTGGCAGTGAGTGCATCGTAGGTGTAAGTATCGCCGCTTTCCCCGAGAGAGGTCGTGCAGAAGGCTGACATCGTGAAACCCTCGAATACGTTCCAGCTGGCACCGGCGCTCATGGCAGCACTCATATCGAGCGCCGCGATCACCGCCTGGAGGCTGAACTGCGCTGAGTTGCTCAATGCATAGACGACAGAGGGATACAGCAGCAGCCTGTCTTCCTGTTCACTGAAGGGGAAGAGCCTTCCTTCGAGGCGGGCAGTGAGAGAGGCCCCTGAATCAAAGCTGAAGATCTGGTAGACCCCCGCAGAGCCGTTGAACTTCTCCTGAGCCGTTGTTCCCGCTTCCCCGTCGAAGGAGAAGGAGGTGGACAGCGCAGCATACCATTCGACCAGTGCACCGCCGCTGAGGGCGATGTGCGGTGTGAGCAGGGGATCGCCTCCCTCGCGTGTCACCGCAAGGCCTGTCTCCCAGGCAATCGCCTTCTCACCGTTGTAGTACCTGAACCCCCCGGTGATGTGGTCCATGGGGACCGGTGTCTCTACGTCGCCATCATCATCCGGTGGAGCGATGAGGGCCCCTTCCAGGAATGAGAACGGGCTCAATGGCTTCTGCAGTGACAGAAGCCACTTGCGCTGCAGATCAAGTGAGCTCTCATCGAACCTCACCGTCTCAGCATCCTCAGAGAAAAGACTGTTACCGCTGTTGAGCAGGGTTCCTTCCCCCCAGTCAAGACGAGTGAGCCCTGTCGTGAGACGTATGGAAGGGAACCTCGATTTTATCTCAAGTTGTTTCACTGTTACCAGAGACATGTCCGTCGCGTTGCCCGAGGTATCCGCGAACACCAGAGAGATCCCTCCCTTCATATTCCGGTACCCGCCCGAGTCGAAGGAGAGGTCGACAGCACCCCCCATCGAATAGGTGGGATCGGTTCCTTCTGCGTACGTGAGGAGGTTGAAAACGCTCAGCTCGGTGTGTACCAGGTTCTCTGCTGATACAGAGAGAGGAACAAGTGTGAGTACCGTGAGGATAAGCAGTGACAGGAACTTCATGAAAACCTCCTACCAGGTGAGATTGTCGAGGCTGAAGAAATCGTCGGCAAGGGGGACATCGGTCTCGATGGAATCGATTTCCATGATGGTGTAGGAATCACTTTTCATGACATCCACTATCTTCGAACGACTCGGAATCACCCGGTCCTCCAGTTCCATCGTCTCGAGTACGGTCATCTCCTTGAGAAGCCTCCCTGAAGACGTCGAGTATTCTCCCTTCCATACAAGAAAGGTTTCAGTGTCGATGTACAGGACCTGAGTGGGGTAGGCGACCTTGCGGGTCTTTCCCTTGAGCTTGACGACATACACATCACGACCTTCGTAGGTCTCCGTCCCCTCGAGGGATGCATCATAGTCATCCAGTGTCGAGTGCTCAGAGGTCATATCCTCATACGAGATGTCACTTCCAAGAAGCGACTGCCTGAGTGCAGCCCCCTGAAGCCTGATAAGCTCGTTCGCATCGGGATAGAAGAGGTAGAGGTTCTTCTGAGTCCTCAGGATCTTCTGTCCCCGTTCAGCCAGGGAAGTGAACTCTATGAGGGAATCCTCGGTACCTCTGGAGTATGCGATGAACTCACTCACCTTTTCTCCGAAGCGATCATTCGTGATGATCCTCCCGGTCGAAGATGATGTTCTGAAGGTCTCGACCCTGTCCATCTCCCGTATGATCTGTTCGGCACTCATCGCCGACAGGGGGAGACTGAGGAGTGCACAGAGCATGACTGATAGTAGTATTCGTTGTTTCATCGTTGTTTCCTTTATATGTATCTGAGAGCATCGACTATTTCGATTCTTGCAGCTTTTCTGCTCGGTATGAATGTTGCCGCGCTGCTGATGACCACTGAATAGAAGAAGACAAAGACCGTCGTCCAGAGAGAGAACTGAGGGTACAGCATCGAAGAAACTTCCATATCGACTCCTTGCATGGCCTCGGCGAAGTTGAGTCCGACCCGCGACAGGTAGGTAACGATCAACGCACCGATTACGACCCCGACAAACGAAGATATCGCAGAAATGATCAGACCTTCGGTGAAGAATAAACGGGTCAGTTCTTTCCCCTTCATACCGAGGGCGCTCAAAGTACCGATCTCTCTCATCCGTTCGAAGATAACCATCATCGTCGTGTTGATGATGACTGTGGAGCCGAGCAGGATGAATATGATGGCCATCACATAGTAGATGTATTCGGCAATGACCATGAATGAGTAGAGCTCGTTAATCTCGTAATAGGGTTTCACCTCGTAGGAGATATCACTGCCGGACAACTTCTCAAGGATGGTCGATGAGATCGCATCGAGATCGGCGTCAGTGTCTCCACGAAGTAGGATTTCGTGTGAATCCCCGCTATACATGCGAAGGAAATAACGCGCAGTGTCTATATCGGTCCAGAAGAAGCCGGTATTGAGAGCCCCTACCGGGAAGGCTGCAAGGCCGACGATCTCCAGTGTGATAGCATTCGTCCCCCGTGCGGCGGTAGTGCTCATCACCGTGACCGAATCGCCCAGTTCAAGGCCGAGGTTTTCAGCCAGGACGGCACCTATGAGCATCGCCCTCTCGTTTTTTTCGGGAAATCTTCCTGCCTTGAGAATCAGGTCGAGGTCCTGAAAGTCTGCTTCCCGTGTGAAGTCAGCGCCCACTCCGACAGCGGGGTTCATTCCCCCGTTGATATAGAAGGTGGAGGGGAAGCGGATCCGTGCAACGGCAAGACGGACTCCTTCGATGCCTTCGAGCACCTCTCTCACCTCCTTCTCATCCGCGGTCAGATGAATCGGGTTGTATCGCTCATACTCCTTGTAGGTCTCATTCCTGATCAGAATGTCACCGGTGTAATAGGTGGTCAGGTTCGTTTTCATATCAAGCTTCATGCCGCTGATGAACGCAAAGAGGAGGACTATGGCCATGGCAGAGACCCCGATAGCGGCTCCAGAGAGGATCGACCGCCTGATGTTTCGTGATACATTTCTCAGCGCTACGTGTGTTATGTTCATCTTTCTCCCCCTACTGGTGGTGCAGACAGCTCGGTATGTCCATCTTCAGAGCCTTTCTGGTCGGCAGATAGGCGACGATCATCGACAGCAGAACTCCCGAGACCAGAGATGTAACGATCGTCTTTACACTCCAGATTCCCTTCATCACGGTCGCCACCCGGTAGCCTATATCCATATCACGGGTGATGAATCCGAAATCGATCCCGTAGGTGACGAGCCAGAGATTGGCAAGGCACCCCAGAGCGGTTCCGATCACAGCTCCAATGAGACCGATCCCTCCCGCTTCGATGATGAATGCCAGACGGATGGAAGAGTCTTTCATGCCGAGTGAGCGCATCATGCCGAGTTCACGGGTTCGCTCCCACATAGCCATGAGCATCGTGTTCGAGATGCCCACTGCCGCGATGATGAACACAAGGAATAAAATGGTGCCGGTTCCTCCCCGTTTCGCTTCAGCGAGGGCCAGATAGTCCCGGGCAAGATCCCGCCAGGTGAGGACCGAGTAGCCGCTGACGATCCTTGCGACGTTCTCTGCTTCTGACTCGAGATTAGAGCGTTCTGAGAGAGCTATATCGATCTCTGTGGCAGCTCCGTCCATTCCCAGATAGTAGTCTGCCGTATCGAAGGGCATCATCAGGAGGGTCCTGTTTACATTGGGGTTCGGACAGTTGACGATACCCACGATCTCAAGATCCATGACCTCGTAGAATCCTCCATTGCCCCGGGTGATGAGGGAGATGTAATATCCTACCTCGGCCATGATATCCTCAGCGAACCAGCTTCCTATGACCACCTCATCCGCACCCTTGCGGGCAAACCGTCCTTCGACGAGAGTCTCTCCGAAATTGAAGACCTCATTATCCCGTTCAACATCCACGGCCTGAACAAAGACACTCAGGTTTCCCTCTTCGGGGAAGTCCGCGCTGTTCAGTATCATATCGGCCGTGAAGGTGATCCGTTTTGTTGCACGATACCCGGCGCTCTCAAGATCGGCGAGGATGGAATCAGGATCTTCGATTGAAAGATCGAGCGGTCTCATGAGGCGGTTCTCCCAGTACTCATCATGCAGGACTCTGAGGTAACCGGTCTCATACCGCTTCAGATTCAGCTCCGACTCTTTTTCTGCACCCTGCAGCATCGAATCAACGAAAATGAATAGCATGAGGCCGATGGCTATGGCAAAGCTGGTGATGATCGTCCGCCGTTTGTATCGGGTCAGATTCTGGAAGGCAAGACGTATGATGAACTTCATTATTCTCTCCTTGTATCGCTCGCAATCTCTCCGTCATGAAGGAGAACGAGGCGGCTTGCATACTCCATGACCATCTTGTCATGAGTAGAGAAGATGAAGGTTGTGTTATAGGTGCGGTTCATCTGCTTCATCAGCTGCAGGATCTCTTCTCCGGTCTTTGAATCGAGATTGGCAGTGGGTTCATCAGCGAGGACTATCTTCGGCTGTTTCACAAGAGCACGGGCGATCGCGATTCTCTGCTGCTGTCCACCCGAGAGCTTATCGGGCCGTCGGTGTTCCATCCCTTCCAGGCCGACTTCCTTGAGGATTCGGTAGGTGCGTTCACTCAGTTCCTCCTGACCCACTCCCAGGATGGATAGGACGAACGAGACGTTCTCGAAGGCGGTGAGGACAGGGATCAGATTATAGGTCTGAAAGATGAATCCCAGGTTTTCACGCCGGTAGGTGGTCTTCGCATGTCTGTCCATTCGCGAGACAGGGACTCCGTCAATCGTGATCTCACCGTCATCAAGGGAGTCGATACATCCGATCAGGTTGAGAAGTGTTGTCTTTCCCGAGCCTGAGGGACCCGCTATCGAGAGGAATTCCCCATCGGTCACTTCAAGGTCGATACCCCTGAGAGCCTTTACTTCCGTCTCTCCGGTCTTGTAGTTTCGTCTGACCCCTTCAATTTTTATCATGTGTTTCCTCCAGGTGTTGATCCTTCGTTCTCTTCAGTGCAGCAGATGCGAGTGCCGTTCCCATATCCATCGAATCGATGAGAGAGGTGGGCATCAGCATCATCGAATTGTTCTGCCGTATTCCCTCGTAAATCATGTTCATCGCTCGTAGCTGCAGTGATGACTCGCTTTCTTTATAGATATCGGCAGCCTCGGTGAACTTCCTCGCTATGGAGACCTCTGCCTCTGCGAGGATCACCCGGGACTGCTTTTCCCGTTCTGCCTGAGCTCGTTTGCTCATCGCATTCTCCAGCTCCTTGGGGATGATGATGTCAGTGATCTCGATCGACATGATCGTCACTCCCCAGGGAGTCATCTTTGCATCGAGGGCTTCCTGTATCTCCTTTCCGAGCTCATCACGTTCACTGAGAAGGGAACTCAGTTCATGTCGTCCGATAGCGTCCCGCAGTGCTGTCTGGGCACTGAGAATGACAGCTTCAAGGTAGTTCTCCACCTCAAGGACTGCACTTTTTGCATCCCAGATCATCCAGAAGGCGAGTGCGTCGACGTGAACAGGTACGGTATCGGTAGTGAGGGTCTTTTCTGCGGAGAAGTCGGTTACCCGGATCCTTGTATCAACGAACTCAGCTATACGGTCAATGAGGGGGATGATGAAGGTGAGCCCCGGGCCGTGGACGGTCCGAAACCTGCCGAGGCGGAGGATCACCACCTTATCCCATTGGAGAATCAGTTGTATCGAGGTGCTGAGAATCAGTCCCCCGGACCCTATCGCACCGATGATCCAGTAGCTGCTGTCGAAGGCCCCGAAGATAACGAGCCAGATCAGGATGATGCCGTTGATCAGGGTGATCCAGAGGGGAACGAGAGCGATGAGGGAGGCGATGACGACGAGGAGTACGCCGAGCTGGATGACTGTGAAACTGTCAATCAGAGGTGCTGACAGCTGGAGGGCAATGCCTCCACCCGTGAACGCGGCAAAGAGGAAGAAGCTGATCGGGTTGAAAGCGAAATCCTTTCTCAGTCTGAACGACTGTACGTTCTTGATCCGGTCGAATTTTTTCTGGAACAGGTTCATGGTATTGATGCCTCCTTCGTGGACAAGGTGCTGCTCACCTCGCGAATGTACGATGTTATTTCGGCTATGCTGAAGCCGTAGGATGCGGCAGAGGTGATGTAGGCCTCAGTGATCTCTCTCAGGATCTCCCGTCTTTTCTTCTCGTCAATGTCATCTTCCTGAGCCTTGACGAACGTACCGCTTCCCGGCTGTGTTTCGACAATACCCCGGATCTCCATCTCGCTGTAGGCGCGGGCTACGGTATTGGGGTTGACGCTCAGTTCGACAGCAAGGGCTCGGACAGTCGGCAGACGCATCCCTTTTTTCAGTCGGCCGTCAGCGATAGCGAGTTCCACCTGATGAATTACCTGACGATAGAAGGGGGTTGAACTTGAGGGGTTAAGGGTAAATGCGAAAGATGCTGATGTCGGTTCGCTCTTCATCTCTGTCTCCACCATTATTGTACTAGTACAATAGTACAATGTCAACAACAATATACAGAGAATTATCATTGATTCCACTCACGCATCAGTGCTACGATACACAGGTATGACGGCGAACATCAGAAGGCCTC
>JAFGUP010000131.1 GCA_016938475.1 Sphaerochaetaceae bacterium | reverse complement strand
CAGTCCGAAGCGTCGCTGGAAGGAGGCCCCGTACTCAGGGAAGGCATCAAAGACTTCCACTCGTTCCATGGCTTTCAGCCGCTTTTTGAGGTGAGCGAGGTCACTGCCGAAATCACTGAAGTTCTCTGCGATCGAGAGAACCGTATCTGCAACCACGAAGAACCGCTGCGGCTGTCCGGTAGACTCCTTCTGATAAAAGACCTGGGCGAGGCTCACATCCTGTGAGTAATCTTCATTTCGGAATCGGCCGAGGATGACCGTGTGTGTGGTACCGGCCTCACGGAGCGGGACCGGTTTCGCACTGAAGCCGCCTTCACTGCGCTCCGATTTATAATAGCCCATCACGTAGGACCGCAGGGATCGTTCCTTGAACGAGGCCCCTGCTGCTTTGTTGTAGGCGACCTTCTGCGAGGGAACCAGAAGGGTCGTCACTGCATCGACGATCGTTGACTTGCCCGAGCCGATATCACCGGTGAGGAGTCCGTTATGCCCCTCAAGGGGTATACTCACGACTCTGTTATGAAAAGTCCCCCAGTTGTAGAGTTCCACGGTGTGACAGCGGAATCCGGCTTTTGTATCATCATCGGCGAATTCAAAGAAGGAATCATTCATTATCTTCCTCCTCAGCTTCGCTCTCTTCAGAGCCTCTGTATTCACTAAGTTTTGCATCAAACTCACTAAGCCACTGAGCATCGATGAAGGCCTTGAGGATCCGTTTCACTTCGATCTTCTCTTTCTTCTGATCAAGGAATCTGATGAATCCGAGGTCATAGATCTTCTTCAGGTGGGCATCGAGTCTGCTCTGCACCTTCACTTCATTGCTCGAGGAGGGAAAAAACGCACTGACCATATCACGCAGCTCGCTCACTTCTAGGATGAGACGGGTATCTCCCGATGACGCCTCGTGCTCCGTGATCTTACGTCTCAGCAGAGCGAGTATCAGAGAGACGGGATAGGAGAGAGGGCGCCTGGCGACCAGGCGGGGAAGAGGTGTCTCTCCCTCCTGTGAGTCCTTCGTTCTCAGATAGGCGAATCCGTCTGAATCATGAATCTCCAGGTCGAGACCGATGATAAAAAGATAATCCCTCACAGGACCTTCATACCGTATAAGAGCTTCCCACAGTGCTGCCTTCTCTTCTTTATAGAGAATCCCCTTCATCAGCTGTATTACCACCGGGGAGATCTGGATATCATTCGCTTCCATGCGAACTCCTTCTACTGAATATTATCCGTGCAAGACGGGCACGTCGATGCGTACCGACGGGGTCACTCCATTGTACCGTCTCCCGGGTCGAATCATCTACGGTGGCAGTGGGAGATTCCTCTGCCATCAGAAGATAGGTAAGAACCTCTGTGAGTCCCTGTTCGAGTGGATAGCTCTCAAGGAGAACGGCAAGAGTCACCTGTTCGCTCTGTTCAAGGGCACGGTCTATGTTGCGCTGAAGCCGCTCACGGTCGACAGCAACGAGGTCAAAGAGCTTGTCTGTATCAACAGTCTCCTGATCTTCCACCTCTATCCTGCTGACAAGCTCAACTGTATCGGACGGGGTATACAGCGACTGCTCCATGGGAAGGGCCACCCTGACCTTCGACTCATCAACGCTCATCCATGTACCGCCGGGACTCTCATCTCTCATGCCGACAGCTTTCTTCTCTATGGAATCAAGAATCTCGATGATACGTCGATTCTCCCAGAATGCTCTGTCATCGAGGTAACGCCTGAGCTGACGTGAGAGTCTGCGCACCGTTCCCTGAGTCTGTCCTCCGGCTTCCATCCAGTCAAAGTGAATCCGTTTCAGACGCTGATCATCACGAAGGTCGCCAAGTTCCTCCAGCTGATAGATCCGGTCAAGCTGGGCAGAAAGCTCCTCCTGGGCATCCGGAGCCATGATAAAGTCCCAGAATGCCTGGAAGCTTCGTCCCTCATCAGAATGCTCTATCGCATCATGACCGTGAAAGAACTCTTCAAGCAGTTCTCCCTTTTCCCCTTCCCATGTGGCGATATCTTCACGGATCTCCCTGTCGAGAGCACGAAAGTGATTATCAACGGCGCGAAAATCACCCAGCAGTTCTCTTGCCGTTCTTCGGAACTGCAGGAAACGTTCACGAATCTGACGCTCATCCATGACCGGGACATCACCGGATGCAATCCGGCTGATCTGACGGTCGATAGCCTTCTTCTGCTCTTCCAGTTCACCTATCCTGACATCCTTGTCCTTTTCGACTCCCTGAACAATCTGACGCAGCAGGTCGAAACAGGTGTTAAGTCTGCTTTCTGTTCCGATGAACTGATGGGAGAAAAGTCCGTCGATCCACTGGAGCACGCGCTCTGTTGCAGGGGTAAGATCGAAATGGGGAATGTCAGAACCATCCGGGTAGAATTTGCGAAGCCACTCCTTTCCGGGAGCACTCCACTCATCAAGATAGTCTGCAGCACTGCGGGGAAAGGAGTCCTCCTCCCGGCCGTCCCGGAGGGAGAACAGATAATCCTCAAGACGCATCACCATTTCGTCCTCATCGATCTGACGTACGTTTTCTTCCCGAAACACCCTGTCAAGAAAGCTTAGGATAAGCGGCGCATTGTCTGCAGCCATGAGACGCCACGAAGGATGATTCCTCCTTCTGTTGCTCAGTGCATCGAAATCGAACGGCATAGCTAAACGTAGCATCACAGGGGAGAGAGTACAAGTAGGAAATGAAATGCGATGGAGGAAAAACGGTGAGGAAAAAAGAAAGACCTGTGATAGATACCTCGTAATTTCTTATTTCAGGTCTCCTCACTCAGGGCGCCGGCAGGAACAGCGCAGCGCTTCAGTGCCTGGCACTTTGAACACTCACGAACAGTCGCGCTATCTCAGGGTCAAACTGATTTCCCGCACATCGTGCAATCTCCTGCAATGCAAGGTCGACATCCATCGGCTGTTTGTAGGACCGTTCACTTGTCATTGCATCGAATGAATCGGCGACCATGATGATTCGTGCATACAGAGAGATACGTTCTCCCGACTTGCCTTGCGGGTAACCTTTTCCGTCCCAGCGTTCATGGTGCTCAAGGACAGCAGTAGCGATATCAGAGAAGTCTTTTGAAGCTGACAGGATTCTGTATCCCGCTTCAGAATGACGTCGCATGAGGGACCACTCGTCTCGGGTAAGAGAATCCGGTTTATTCAGGATCTCTTCCGGGACCCCGATCTTACCGATATCGTGCATCAGAGCTGTGATACGAAGCCGGTTGATCTCCCTGGAAGAAAGACCCATCTCGGTGGCAATCAATTCGGACAGTTCGCTTACCCGTTTCGAATGCATCGATTCCCGTTCACTCTTAGCAAACAGTGAATTAATGACGACCCCTATCGTATTGTTCTTGGCACTCGAACTTTCGTAGACCTTGTTGCGGGACAACATATCTTCAGCATTCTTCATGACCCAGGTGAAGGACTCGGACGGCAAGGTGCGGGTATGATACCCGAAGGAGAGGGAAAGTTGAAACGATTTCACTGTGACCTTCTTCGCTCTCGATTCAATGGCGTCAATACGGACAAGCGCATCTGAGATATCAGTATTGGGCATAACGATCACAAACTCATCGCCCCCATAGCGTGCAACGATATCTGAAGGGCCACAGCAGTCTGAAAGAAGCTGCGCGGTCTTTCGAAGCAACTCGTCTCCGACTTCATGTCCGAAGGAGTCGTTGACCAGACGAAGACCATTCGTGTCAGCAATAACCACTGTAACAGGAAGATATGCACTATCCATCAATGTGTTGAATTCCTGTTCAAACCATACCCGGTTATACAGGCCTGTCAGTTCATCATGGTTTCTCTGGTAGAGCAGCCGTTGCGATACCTGCTTGAGCTCGGTGATATCCTGTCCCTGGCCGATAGTCGATATCCGAACACTATTCTTCTCATCCCTGATGGGTGTCGAGTTCCACAACAGCGTACGCAAGGAGCCATCGCGACTTTCTATCTCCAGCTCAATTGCCTCTGAATTGTTGCGGGCCTGCTGTTCTCTGATACGACTCATCACTGCTTCGCGTCTGCTCTCGGGGAATAGCACCTCGACCTGAGTGCCGACCACCTCTGATGATTTTTTCCCGGTCAACTCTTCGAAGGCATGGTTGAACCTGGCGACCCGGTCAGAGGCATCCCATACCACAATCGGAGCATTTGCATACCTGATGAGCTTTTCAAGATGCTCACTCGTTCGGCGCAGATCCAGCTCGATCTGTTTCTGTTTCGTCACCAGCTCGGTGTACACGATGATACCACCGATCTCATTGTCTGTCAGGTACCACGGCCGACACT
>JAFGUP010000130.1 GCA_016938475.1 Sphaerochaetaceae bacterium | reverse complement strand
GAGAGAGGGATTCGAACCCTCGGAGCCCGGTTAGAGCTCACACCCCTTCCAAGGGTGCACCTTCGACCACTCGGACATCTCTCCAGAAACGTTGCAATAAAAGATCGGAGAGAGGGGGATTCGAACCCCCGGTACCACAAAGTAGCACAACGGATTTCGAATCCGTCTCCTTCGACCTCTCGGACATCTCTCCCGGCAATATCACTCTATTGCTATGTAGCCAAGAGGATTCGAACCTCCGACCTCCAGATCCGCAATCTGATGCTCTATCCAGCTGAGCTATGGCTACAGATGTGTCTCCTGATATTCAGGAGACACAAAAAACGGAGAGGGGGGGATTCGAACCCCCGGTACCGTTACCAGTACAACTCCTTAGCAGGGAGCCCGATTCAGCCGCTCTCGCACCTCTCCAGGGAACAGACTTACGTCTGTTGATTAGACGGAGAGAGAGGGATTCGAACCCCCGGAGACTCGCGCCTCAATGGTTTTCAAGACCACCTCCTTCGACCGCTCGGACATCTCTCCAATCAGGATTCTCACTATAGTGATAGCCCTTGTCTTTGTCAAGTTGTTACAATCGTGTACAGAGGAGAGGATGCGGTTGAATTATTGACATTCTTCCTTCCTCGGAAGATAGTACATGTATGGCAAAGATGCGGATGCAGAAAATGAAAGCTCATAGAATGAAGGCTGATGCGATAGAACGGGTTCGTTCCCTGATAGACCGCTACGGTCCTCGTCTTGCAGGTGAGGAAGCAACGAAGAAGGTTGCTGATGAGCTGAAAGATGCATTTGATGAGGTATGCGACAGAAGTGGCAGAGATTCGTTTCCGTTTCATCCAGGGGCTTTTCTCGGATGGATCAGGATTCTTGTGCTCATCTATCCGATAGCCCTGCTTTTGATGATCCTTTCGCAGCCGGTATTCGCCCTCGTTCTTCTCTCAGCGGGTATCTACATCATGGTTCGGGAGTTCTTTCTCTACCACGAGGTCACCGATCCCCTGTACAGAAAAGCTGAAGGGGTGAATGTCTGGGGTGTCATAGAGGCTAAGAAGGAGGTGAGGCAAACCGTTATCTACAGCGGGCATCATGATAGTGCTCCTGTGTTTACCTTCTTTGTCGACTCACCTCACCTGTATATGGTGAAGGTGGCAGGCGCCCTTGGTTCCTATTTCATTCTTACGCTGTTCGCTCTGGTAGAGACGTTTCTGCAGCTTGTGTCGGGAACACTCTTTGCCATCACCTTTCCATCGATCCCTTCCCTGCTGCTGTTCATTGTCTTGAGCGCAGCTATCTATCTGATGGTCAAGCTCTATTCCTTTGTTTCCCGTGAGGTCTCTCCCGGTGCTGGTGACAACCTGATAGCATCATCAACGGCAGTCGAGCTTGCCCGATACTTTGCATGGAAGAGGCAGGAGGGTGTCGGTCTGGACTATACTCGGCTGATATGTGTCAGTTTCGATGCGGAAGAGGCGGGCCTGAGAGGTTCCCGACAGTTCTTCAACTCTCACCTGGATGACCTGATTGAAGGAAAGGGATATCACTTTAACGTCGAGTGTCTGTATGACCACACGCATCTCAGCTTCCTGACCACCGACGTGAACGGATCGGTGAAGCTGTCACAGGATATGGCGAGTCAGTGTGTGTATAGTGCCCTCTCGATGGGGTACCAGGCGAAGACTCAGAAGATCGCCTTTCTCACCGGGGGAACCGATGCCGCCGAATCAGCCCGTGTCGGACTTGAATCAACAACGCTGATCGGTATGCCCTGGGGAAATACCGAACGGGGGAGTGTTTATCATACTCCGCATGATACTGTCGAGTATATCGATGAGACTGCTGTCGAGCAGGCCGTTTCCATTGCGATCAGGTACATTGAGAATCTAGATAAAAGCTGACCTTTCCACTGCAGATCTCCCGAACCGTATCCCGAATGCTCTGTATGGCAGATTCTTCGAAGGCTGCAGTGATGGTCACTTCGCTCAGGAATTCAGTGGATAGCTCTTTTGCCTCCCCTTCGATAGCGTTTTGTACTTTCTCGTAAAGGTGGTAGGGAACGCTGAACCGTATCGTAGCTGTTTTGATGATCTGTTCTGTACTGATGGTATCAACTATCGACTTGGCAGCATCTGTATAGGCCTTCACAAGGCCGCCGGTGCCGAGGAGGGTTCCTCCGAAGTAGCGGACGACGCATACGAGGATATTAGTGATGCCGCTTCCCTTGAGAACCTCAAGGATCGGTCTTCCTGCCGTATTCTTCGGTTCCCTGTCATCGCTGGCACTGTAGATTTCACCGCGTTCCCCGATGACCGCTGCGTGAACTACATGGGAAGACTGCGGATGTTCTGATTTCAGGGCATTCACTAGCCCCTTTATCTGGCTCACATCATCAAGGTATTGGCCGACAGCGATGAAGCGTGACCGTTTCACTTCGATCTCTGTGGTCTTTGTCTCAGTTACCCGTCTCATGAACTCTCCCGCACTATGATACCCACAGCCGGCGGGCCTGAGAGCGGCCGGCTGAGGTGATCAGACTGCTTCGTCGGTATCATCATCTGTAAGGATTGAATGGCTGAGCATCCGTTCACCGTCGAAGACGAACCTGCCGTGAAATTGGATTCCTTTAAGAGCAAGAGGAATCCACAGTTCATCATCGGCCCACATGCGGTCATACGGAAGTTCTGTGACCGGGACCCAGAAGGGGTCAGCCTCTTCGGTCTCTATCAGTTCGCCGGAGTGTTCATAGGCAAAAAAGATATAGCCTCTCATCCGCAGCCCGTCCACGAACTGGAACTCGAGTTTTCCCTTGTAATCGACCGAAGGGACAGAAAGTCCGGTCTCTTCAGTGATCTCCCTCATAGCTGCTTCTCTGGCAGTCTCTCCCTCTTCTACATGCCCTCCGGGGGCATTGACCATACCCTTGCCGAGTCCTGTCTTCTTGTCTATCAGCAGGACCTTGTCCCCATCAAACAGATACAGGAGGGTGGCCACCTCTGTCGGTTCCCACTCGTCCCAGTCTATCTGATCCACATCGGTGATCTCTGAAGCAGGGAGCTGAGTGGGAGCATCTTCTTCCTGATGTACCTCCTGTTCTGCCTGCTCGGGATGAGAATCCCGGTAACAGTCATTGCAGAGATTGTCATCATAATTGAGAGTCTCAGTAATGCTGAGTTTTACCCCGCAGGAAGTACAGGTGCGTTTGAAAAGGAGGATTCTGCGCCTGAACGGATAGGCAATGGCCAGTGTCGGGATGATCGCAACGATGGCCAGATACTGGGGCAGGCCCCGTGCCAGGATGATGGTGAGGAGTATCTGATACACCATAGCCAAACCGGCGATGATAAGGGTAGCGATTCTCTTCTGTGCACTTCTTGGATAGTACTTGCGCTGCGTGAAATTCACGACGAGAATGACCATGAGAAACCAGAGGTAGTTATCTGTGATTTTTTGAAGTATCATACGGTTGACAGTAGCTGGATGATGGGGAAAAATCAAGTAACAATTTCATCGTAGGCTGCTGATTCAAAGGAGAACGAACACTATGATTTCAAAGAACGAGATTGCACGCTATATAGATCATACGATTCTGGCTGCTAACGCGACCAGTGATAAAGTGAAACAGATATGCACAGAGGCGAAGGAACACCATTTTGCCTCTGTCTGTGTCAACAGCTGCTGGACAACGCTGTGTGCCGGAGAACTCGAAGGGACTGATGTGGCTGTGTGCACTGTCGTTGGTTTTCCTCTCGGAGCTATGAGCAGCGAAAGCAAGGCGTTTGAGGCTGCCCGTGCCGTGAAGGATGGCTCTGATGAGATTGACATGGTGATCAATGTGGGTCTACTCAAGGAGGGGCGTCTGGACGAGGTCGAGCACGATATCGCGAGGGTAAAACAGGCCTGCGGTGATAAACTGCTCAAGGTGATCATTGAAGCCTGCCTGCTCAGTGACGAAGAGAAAGAGATCGCCTGCCGGCTCAGTGTCAATGCAGGAGCTGACTTCGTCAAGACGTCAACCGGATTCTCGACAGGAGGGGCTACCGAACAGGATGTCGCTCTGATGAGACGGGTAGTCGGAGATAGTCTGGGAGTGAAAGCCAGCGGCGGAGTGAGAAGTTTTGAGACTGCAGAAGCGATGATAGAGGCAGGAGCGACACGACTCGGGACAAGTAGCGGGATCGCCATCATCCAGGGAGCCGCTTCGGATGTCGCGTACTGATACCGGCGGATCTCTTCCTGACGATTTCTTGAAATCGTTGGGATTCCCTTCCATCACGGTCCATGAGACCTTCACTCACTTTGATTTCACCCTCCCTGGAAGAAGGGTGCTCGTCATCGGACCGATGGGCTCGGGAAAGACCGAATTTTCTGCCAGAGTGTGGCGCGATGCCGCCATTGCTCAGAAGAAGAGTGACGTGATCGCCCGATTGACAAGCACCGGTGGTGTGGACCGCAGAAAAGTCTTCTTCGTGAGATCCCAGATAGATACCGAGCGATTCAACGAGTACCCCGAAGATGCCCTCGCCTACCGGGGCGGGTATGTCTGCTGCGGAGAGAACATTGCTCACATCAGAGACTCTTTCGGCCTTGAGCGGGTTCTGGCTGATCACGGTGACATAGGAACGTTCATTATCGATGAAGCCTCGTTCTTTGATGAACGACTTGCCTACGTCGTGAGGAACCATTCGCTGGAGAGGGGGATTCTCTTCATCTTTCCCACGCTGATTCTCAATTTCAGACGGGATATATTCAACTCTACTGCTCGTCTCATGCTCGATATCGCAACCGATGTGATTCCTCTTACCGCATACTGTGAACATCCTGACTGTATGAAAGATGCCTTCTATACCTACCGCTACTACAGCGTCGAAGGAAAAGAATGTCCCGCACTCTATTTCGATCCTCTGATCATCGTCGGAGGGGACACTCATAAGGAATCCTCGGTCAGTCCGAACTACTGTTCCCGCTGTGATGCTCATCACTATCTGCCCGGCAAGGAATATACCTTCTTCACCTTGAAACCTCTGGGTGAGGCGGCCAACAGAGGAGATGTCGAGCCGCTCAGAAGAGAATTGAGCGCACTGGCCGGCGCTGTAGAGGATTCGTTCCTCTATCAGCATATTGCTGAACGCTACAGCGAGCATGAAGATGCAGAGATCTTCATGAACTCCCTTCTCCCGGGAGCTCTGGCAGAGAAGGCACTGGTGTACCTGTTCTGTGAACAGAATCTTATTCCCGAAGATCTCCTTGTCCGTCTCACCTACGATCTTGATCTTGATAGATCGTATATGACCAAGGTGCTGTCCGATAACCTGCGTCCTGTCAGTTTCGAACAACCGCTCCTTGAGGATGTGCTCCTGTAACAGAAGGATCAGCCGAGCCTGGAGGGGGCCTCTGTATGAGGTTCTTTCAGGCTCCACATGACAGTACAGTTTTTTCTGCGAATTTTCATTGAATCGATCCATATGCTCCCGGGTTTCCAGCACGTACTGGTGTTGTGTGTTGATTGGGTGTTTATTCTCCGTATTAATT
>JAFGUP010000129.1 GCA_016938475.1 Sphaerochaetaceae bacterium | reverse complement strand
TGGGAGTTTGCGAGCATACTCCATCGCTGGATTGGAATTGTTCCGGTAACACGGCTCAAGCTGACGCTTGAGCTTGGGAGTTTGCGAACAAAACTCCTATCGCAGGTTCACATAAAGAATGTTCTGCATCTAATTGGATTGCGCTTGTCATTCATATAGATTGTAGTAATATTTACTGCGTCCGTAGTGAATATTACTACGATATAGGTGACGGAAACTTCGTTCTGCATGCGAATGGAGTGCTATGCTCAAACAATTATTCGGTTCCGGAACTCGGGCAAGAGTCATTGGATGGCTCTTCATGCATCCGGATGAAGCGTATTACGTACGACAGCTTTCAGAGATTCTCGAAGTGGATCCAACAAACCTTAGTAAGGAACTTGACAAGCTATACCAACTAGGAATCCTATCGAGAAAGATATCGGGCAATCAAAAACATTACTCGGCCAATCAAGAAAGCCCTATCTATAGCGAACTTAGGAATATAGTCATAAAAACAAGCGCAGTTGCTGATCGACTAGGACTTCTCCTGAAATCGATTAGAGACAAGATAGAGATTGCTTTTATATACGGTTCCTTTGCCTCTGGTTCTTTCAGCAAGTCCAGTGATCTTGATCTACTTGTTGTTGGTGACATTGACTATCTTGAATTGGTCGCTCTAGTACGAAAGTTCAGTAGGGAAATTGGTCGGGAAGCGAACATTTCCTGTTTTACAGGTCGTGAGTTCATTGAGAAGTTGAAGGAAAAGGGATTCATCTGGAGGATCTCACAGGGAAAGAAGCTATTTGTGATTGGAGGTGATGATGAGCTTAGAAACATGGGAAAGGAATCGGTGGATTGATGCTCATTCCCCTACAGATAGTGAAATAGCTGCTCTCATTGAAACGGCTGAGCATGCAATTGACCAGGCCGACTCGCTGATGGGACTTTCACCTGCCTGGAAAATGAAGATGGCCTATGATGCTATCCTCTGCTGTGCCAGAGCTTGCCTGTATAGAAGCGGATACAGGGCTTCAAGAACTGGCGATCACTACCGCGAGATACAAAGTCTCGAACTGACCATAGGTATTGCATCAAATCGAATAGATGTGCTTGACGGCTTTCGCCAGCGAAGGAATGCGGCTACTTATGAGAGCTTTGAGATAATAAGTGAGGAAGAAGCACTTCATACTCTGAGGGAAGCCAAAGAACTCCTTATTAAGGTGAAATCTTGGTTAGATAACTGATTCAGGTAACGGAGATTGTACCATAGGCAAATCTAGTCGATTCTACATGTATCCAGGTCTCATCCGTGAATTACATCTGGCTCTCAGTTTGGATAGTACCTGATCGTTCCATCCTCCTAGACCCCTGCTTCGCAATCTCATACATCCAGTATACAATAACAATTGGCACATGCATCAAATCGGCTCCAGAACCGGTCCGGGCTACCAAATCCAGTTCAGAGGCGTTCAGTACTTCCAAAAGGCTGAACGTCTTTGACTTAGGTGAGTTCAAAAACCCTTCCTCGGAATCATAGACCAAACCGTCAGGATACAGCGCTCCCTGCAAGCGGATTCGTGAATGTATATCGCTGTCTCCCATGAATATATCTGCCTTCCTGGTCTGTATCACCATGGTGTTCTTCCCACACCTCCAGCTGGACTTCCTTGAAACCGACCAACAGCTCTGGATTCAGCCTTGCTTGCTTCAGCAATCTCCAAAACAGTGATTCGATGATGTGCTTCCTGACGCTTAGACCATGACAGTCGTGTTTGTAGCACCAGTAATAGTAACAACGTCCTTCATTACCCCTGGATTCACCTCCGGTGACCATATTCCCGCACCTTGGACAGCGTACTGTTCCCTTGAGAGGGAGATCGGCATGGATAATCCTTCATCGTCTCCCTGTTGGAGCAGGAGTACCTTCAAGAATAGCCTGAGCCTTGTCGAACAGGGAATCAGGTACTACCTGAGGGAATGCTGCTCTCACCCATTCGTCTACCTCACTTGCAGGATAGATCTGACCTGCCCCGGTACGGCTGTCTCTGAGCTTTCTCTCGGTATTCAGGACAGATCGGGTCTTAGTTTGTTCTCGTTCGAACCGATCAGTCCTGCTATTAAGGGTCTAACGACGTTTACAGGAGCCTTCGGAAGTTCACTCTCATGTTCCGGGTATCCACGTAAACGCGGAAATCGAACTCTGGGAAAGCTTCCATCTGTCCTCCCATAGAATCGATCCACGCCGTGAAACCACCGTAGGAATCGATGCCGGCCAGGGATGGAATGATGTTCGGAGACGCGGTTACATCGAAGTAGATCCCCCGGGTGTACAGACCGCGACTGTTCCTGAGGCGATAGTTGTAGTACTCCTCCTCCGGCAGTATCAGCCAGGCACTGGTCCCGCGCATGAGGACGACGTCTCTGCGCGCTCCGTCCGCATCGGTCCTGTAGGAGTAGTTGATCCATGGCTGGTCCTCTACGCCTGCCTGCGGATCATCGACCGGTTTCGGCCTGAGATTCTCCATCAGGAGATAATCCCCGTTGATCCAGTCTGAACAGGAACCAACTCCGGAATGTGGCACGATGTACCTGTACTTCACGCAGGTCTCAAGATCCACCAGTTCCACACTGCCTCTCCATGTTCCCGTTCCATCGGCTCCGATGGCGAAGTACCTTCCGGACGGGCTGATCGAATGTACTGAGGCAAGGTTAACGACGCTTCTACAGCTGAAACCGGACCGGCCTGCGAAAAGGTACTCGCTGTCCTGGTATTCTGACAGCTCTTCCCAGTCGCGGGTTGGCGGGTTCGCGGTGTTGTAAACGAGAATGAGAACATCGTCCTCTGCTTCAGAGGCAATGCCGATCCCGTCGATTCTCTCTACAAGTCTGTGGGCCATGGTCATCTGACCGTTGGAAGCAAGACCCACAGCCAGCCAGGCCTGAAAAGCCGTATCGGTCATGTGTCCCAGGTCAGGAACGAGCATGTATCCTCTGCTCCAGCCTCCACTGTATGTATCTCCAGGTCCGCTGATCAAGTACCAGATCTCTCCGTATTCATCTGCAATAACCTCTATTATGCTTCTGGATTCGCCGTCAGGAAGTTCGCCGATCTGCTCCGATGACTCTGACGGCCCGCTCATGAGAGGAACGTTTTCCCCTGCGCTGACGGCCAGCATTCCCGGAACCATCGTTGTCGCAGGGAATGGCTGTACTGCTTCCACGTCCAGTTCGACGGGCACTGGAAGAGGTGGTACATCACCTGGTACCAGAGCGTAAGGTTCCAGTACGGAAGAACGCCCGGGTCTGGCTATCCAGCAGGGCTCACCGTCGTAGCAGTCATTATGGGTCATACTGATTATCAAGGGATACTGGCTACCAGGGTCTTTGAATAGCACCACTTCCGAGGCGCAGTCACCCTCCGAGGCCGTCTGGCCCAGGAACCATCCACCGCTTTCGTCGAAATGCTGAGGTGTAACGTTTATCAGCGGGTTCTCCCCGGCATATACGGAGTCCGAAATTCTTCCATGCATGGTATCGTAGAATATGTAGTAATTGTCTTCACCGTCTGTGCAGGGAATGAACAGCATTCCCAACGAGGAATGTCGGATAGGTCCGTTTATGCTGCCGTGACTGAAATCGAAAGTCCTGTTAGCCAGTGCTCCGTGGAAATACCCCAGGGAAGAGTACGTATCTTCGGGATCCTCCCAATATCTTCTGGTGTAAACGGTTGCATAGGACTCAGTGTAAACGGGATATCTGTAGTCTCCCGGCTCGAGGCTCAATCTGTCGATCGAGTCCGTGTGCGGGTTGTGGCTGAAAATATCCCATTCGCCTTCGATGTCGGGAGTATCCGATCCGTAGAATAGCTCCATGGCATCCACATCGGGAGGCCTGAAGGCCGTGAACATGTAAGACTGTGTATTCCCGCGCCAGGTGGTGTCGAACTCCTCCCAGGGAGTATCGGTCAGTTGTTCTGCCGATCCGGTGGGGTTTCCGGTTTCGTCTAGTTGAATAAGGTAGAGATCCGGCTGTCCACCCCTCTCGCTAACGAAGATGACCATCGATCCGTCTGCCGAAATGACGGGTCTGTGATCGGTGGCCGGATCGTTTGTCAATCTCGTCAGTGAACCATCCGACGTGTCCAGCAGGAAGATGTCGTCATTACAATTCCTGTTGCTAGTGAATACTATCCAGCTATCGGGCATCTCGCCCGTGACCTGAGCAACTGACGATGCCGGGAGAATCAATGCAAGGGTAACCGGGATGAAAAAGCATTGTTTTGACATAAACCCCTCCAAGAAACTGACCATCACCACACAAAGGAGGTGGGTTCGGCTGGCGACTGAAGTCGTCTAAAGCAGCTCGCTATTGATCCATCTATTCAATATAATACCGCAAGCTCCCTAAAGGCTTCGCCTCAAGGCGGGGGGTTTCATGCATCCCCGAGCGGGACACGAATACCGTTTCTGGTGCCTGATAATGCAGATTCTACAGAGTATCCTGACAATACCCTGGGTCCCGTCTATCTTGTACAGGGTATATACGGATTGAGTTACGAGAGAGTTCTTTATGGAGATTTCTGCCATAACTGAGTGGTTGCAAATCGTGTGATGCAGGTCTAATCGGCTTCAGACTTATACTGAGCCGCTCCGGTACGAGGATGCTGCTGCGACCTTCGGCGGGATTTGCCATCATAAGAGGAAGATCATCTGAAGCTACGAATGAGAACAAGTCACCCTGGTACGGTTTCATCTGGGCCGGAATAGGATTCAGTATACGGTCAGGTGAATTTTCAGTATCTCTGGATGCAAGCGCTGAATACGGCAGCAATGATACAGGTGGATCACTTGGTGACAGCTTCCAGACCATATACGGGGCTGTGATTGATATGTTTCAGGCTACATCGTCACTCAGATTCAAATTCCTACAAATCCATTGACTCTCTGACCCACAAAACGTGGCTAAAACGATGCCGAGCTTTTCAATAGCTCCATCTCGCCGTTCCGTGTAGAGTTCGGAAACGTCGGAGGCCTTCAGTACCGCAATACCGGTCACGACCCCCCGCTGCTGGTGTTTTGGGAACGGCCGGAATGGCTATACAGGGTACAATGAAGGAGAAGCATACCAGTCCCGGGCATTGTCTACTTATCCCCGGTCAGGGAAGCTCATTGACGTGATCTCGATTATGTATTCGCCGGGAAAGGAGTACGTGACGACACTCCGCCATTCGTAATCAATGGTTTTGCCTATGTACTCCTCAGGATCCATTAGCATTTCCAGCCAGGGGCCACTGCAGCCTACGGCGACGTAGCAGACCCTCAAACCGTCATCTGGAGTACCTGTGAAGGATATAACCAGATAACCGTCCTCATTGGTCACCGCCGCCAACTGACCGCTCGCCCTTCCGGAGGAGATGACACGCTCCGTTTGCCTTTGGCCATTGTTCACCAGGGTGTTGCCCTCCATTGTAAGACCCTGATGGCCGCTGTCCTCCTGAAGCAACCCTTCATTATCGTAGTAGACTGCCCAGATGGTATTATCGTGTATATAGTTGTTCCTCAACACTATGCTGTCCGAAAACAGGGCGTATACTCCAATGGCGCCGCATCCGTTTATATCACAATTCTCGATGATCACATCGCTGCTGCTGTCTATTCCGAAAACGTTGCCTGTGCAGCTCTGGTGCTCAGACGGGTCGGCGTGTGTCGCATGAAGGTTCCTTATCTCAACACCGTTGCAGCACATAATCCACATGACGTTGTCTGTCATGCTGTTGCATACCAGGTAGGTTCCTTCATCTCCCTGAATAACTACGTTATTCACATTAGTTAGGGTTATAGAACCGGCAAGCTCGTAGGTACCCGCCCTTATCAGCACTGTATCACTGTCCGAGACCTGAGAAACGGCCTCCTGTGGAGTAGTGTACTGCTCCCCGTCACCCACCACCAGGGTGGAAGCTACAGCTGCCCCTGTGATCAGAGCAATCGCGAACAAGGCTCCTGATCTTATTGCATCCCCTTCTAAGAATGGGTTGGCAATCGCTTCAGAGTTGGCACAAGAGACCGGATCTAGTAATACTAAATACTAATAGAAAAGTCGATTCAGAGCAATCTCATTACCGGTTCCAAAAGCAGTCCATTCAACCCAAATAGCCTTCAAATGATTCCAAAAAAAACCATACCGAGTGAAACATGTTCAGGCAATCACGAGTTAACACCGGTTTTTACTGGAAGCTCCTCACCAGGATACACTTCTTCTCTGAAGCAGGATTCAGATCGCTTGACATT
>JAFGUP010000128.1 GCA_016938475.1 Sphaerochaetaceae bacterium | reverse complement strand
TGATGGGATCACCCATCAAAATGGCAGATATAGTGGCAATGCTGCCCGGAACATGTTACGTCACCCGCCAGAGCGTCAACACCGCCGAAGGAGTACGCAAACTCAAGAAGGCACTAAAGAAGGCTGTACAGTACCAGAACGAAAACAGGGGCACATGTTTCATCGAGGTGGTTTCAAACTGCCCGTCCGGATGGAAGATGACACCCGTTGAATCCAATAAGTGGATGGAGGAAAACATGTTCCCGTTCTATCCCCTCGGTGATATCAAGGTACCGGCCGAATAATATCCGGTTCCGGAACCAAAAACAGATTTAATCACCGGCAGTTGTTTAATGAATCATAGTAACAGATCATGACAGAAGAAATTATAATAGCAGGTTTTGGCGGACAGGGTGTGCTCTCGATGGGGAAGATAATGGCCTATTCAGGAATGATGCAGGATATGGAGGTGAGCTGGATGCCCTCATACGGTCCCGAGATGAGAGGTGGTACCGCCAACGTCAATGTGATACTGAGCGATGAACGAATCAGTTCACCCATTCTCAGAAGCTTTGATACAGCCATCATTCTGAATCAGCAAAGCCTCGACAAGTTCGAGCACGCGGTCAAGCCGGGCGGGATGCTCATCTATGACGGCAACGGTATCACCCGGCATCCGGAAAGGAAAGACATAACTGTCTACCGGATTGACGCGGCAGAGGAGGCATCGAAACTGAAGATGCAGAAGGTGTTCAACATGTTCGTCCTTGGCGGTTTCATGAAGGTCAAGCCTATATTGAAAACCGAATATGTGATCAAGGGTCTGAAGAAATCCCTGCCGGAAAGATATCACAGCCTCATCCCGATGAACGAAGATGCAATCAAGCGGGGCATGGAGCTGATCAACAGGATTTCGTGATTTGCGATTTGCGATTCGCGATTTGCGATTTGATCCAATCGAAAATCGCACATCTAAAATCGAAAATTCACTCTACTCATAGAAATGCATCTCCCTGATATACTTCCACACGGGAGCGGGGACAAACCATGAGACATCCTTGCCGTCGCGGATGGCACTGCGGATGAAGGTGCCGGAGATCTCCATCACAGGTGCATCAATCTCCTGTACCGAGGCCATGGCAAGTATCTCCTGCAACCGCTTGCTGCTGCGCCTCCCCGGATAAAGCCTTGGATATACGATAATCGGATGCTGCTTCACAAGCATCTCTGCATTCTTCCACTTATGCAGCGTGGTAAGGTTATCCTCTCCCATGATCAGTGTGAACCGCCGCGAAGGATACTTCTCGGTAAGATGAGCCAGGGTGTCAATCGTATATGATGGCCTGGGAAGGGTGAATTCAATATCGGAAACCCTGAACCTCGGATCATCGCCGATAGCAAGTTCGGTCATGTAAAACCTGTCGCGCTCCCCGAGAAGCGACTCTTTCACCTTCAGTGGGTTGTGCGGACTTACTACAAACCACACCTCTTTCAGCGAAGAATATTCGGTAATATAGTTGGCGATAGCCATGTGGCCGATATGCACCGGGTTGAATGATCCGAAAAAAAGACCGGTCTCAGTCATCGCTCTCCAATGAATTCCTTTACAATTCTCATAATTTCCGCACAGGCTTCCGCCAGATCGTCATTGATGATGACCAGGTCAAACCTGTCCGCAAGAAGGATCTCCGAGGCAGCCTTTTCCACTCTCATCTCAATCTTCTCCGGCGAGTCCGTCCCCCGCCTGATCAGTCTATTGCGCAGTTCATCCACCGAGGGGGGCATGACGAAGACCGAGAGTGCATCCTCGCCGAATATCTTCTTCAGATTAATGCCTCCCATCACGTCCACGTCA
>JAFGUP010000127.1 GCA_016938475.1 Sphaerochaetaceae bacterium | reverse complement strand
GTACGCTCGGGCAGACCATCCTGTTCGTCACCCACGACATCCACGAAGCCTTCCGCCTAGGTACCAGGATCGTCATTATTCATGACGGTCACATCGTGCAGGAAGGTACCGCTGAAGACCTGGTGTTCAGACCGAAGAACTCCTTTGTCAGAAATTTCCTCGGCCTGAAGGGCTTCACCTCCCTGATAGATGATAAGGTACTGACCAGCATGTATCAGCGGGTACAGAAGGGAGAACTGGACATGAAGGCCTGCCTTGAACTGCTGCAGTGAACACAGCCGGTACAGGCTTCACGTTCCGGGAATTATCACAAGAAAGCCCCCCTGGTATTCCTCTGTCAATTCTATTTGGGAAACCAGGAACGTGTTCTGTTGGCAATATTCACAAGAGTCAGCATGACAGGCACTTCCACCAGGACTCCGACTACCGTTGCGACTGCAGCTCCTGAACTCAGACCGAAGATAGAAACAGCGACAGCTACGGCAAGCTCGAAGAAGTTTGAAGCACCGATCATTCCTGCAGGTGCTGCAATATCGTGCGGCAGTTTCCATGCCCTTGCCCACAGATAGGCAACGAAGAAGATAAAGAACGTCTGAATGATCAGAGGAACAGCAATAAGCACGATATGCAGTGGATTATCCACAATGGTCTGCCCCTGAAACGAGAAGATGATGATCAGCGTCAGAAGGAGTCCTATGATTGTGACCTGACTGAATTTCGGGATAAAGGTATTCTCAAAGTACTCAAGGCCTCTCTTCCGTGTGATAAGCACACGGGAAAACCAACCTGCACCGAGGGGTATCACTACGAACAGGATCACCGACAGGAACAGCGTCATCCACGGGATGCTGATCCCGCTGATACCCAGAAGAAGACCGACGATCGGAACGAACGCGGCAAGGATAATCAGGTCGTTCGTTGCAACCTGCACCAGCGTATAGGCAGGATTCCCCTTTGTCAGGTGGCTCCAGACAAACACCATTGCCGTACACGGCGCAGCTCCCAGAAGCACAGCCCCTGCCAGATACTGACGGGCAAGCTCCCTCGGAATGATTGTCTGATACACAACATAGAAGAAAAAGATAGCAATTGCATACATCGTGAACGGCTTCACGAGCCAGTTCGTCGCCCAGGTGATCATGAGTCCTCTCGGATTCTGTCCCACTTTTCTGATGCTGTGAAAATCAACCTTGAGCATCATAGGGTAAATCATCAGCCAGATCAGAAGAGCAACAGGGATCGAGACATTGGCATACTCGAACCGGGACAGCACCCGGGGAATCCCGGGCAGGAACACGCCGACAGCGACTCCTGATGCCATGCACAGCAGCACCCATATAGTCAGGTACCGTTCAAAAAAACTGATTTCTGCAGATGGTTTTCTGCTCTGTTTCATAGCTGCCTCCATTCCCGTCCTCCCGGGATGCATGAATACGTATGGATCAGTGCGGTTCATTGTGTTCAGCTCTACCCTGAGAGCCTGTCACCTCGTGACAGGCTCTCAGGGTCTTTATCTTCAGCACCTTCTGAATCAGTTCTGAGACAACCACTCACTCACCCGCTTGTGAATGGCATCGCGGATAGGACGAATCCCTGCAAGCTTCTGTTCATCAGTTCCCTGCAAAGCACTCGGATCGGGAAAACCCCAGTGCATGCGTTCGCTCTTCCCGGGAAACAGGGGACAGCGCTCAGCGTTACTCTCGTCGCAAACAGTGACCACATAATCGAATGGTTTATGACGGTCAATGTAGTGCCGGGCAGGCTTTGCATACTGCCCTTCCATCGACACACCGATCTCCTCCATCGCCCTAACCACCAGGGGATTGAAGGTACCCGATTCAATGCCACTGCTGTGAACGTCAAAACGGTCGGGAGCATAGTGGCGTACAAAGGCCTCGCACATCTGGCTTCGTGCCGAGTTATGGATGCACACGAACATGATTCTGGTCTTTTCCATTCAGGTTTTCTCCTTTGTGCGGGCACAGGTGCCCGTCGAACACGATTGCAATGCAGTTATTGCTTCGTCTTTCTGTGTTGACCGGGAGGTTTCAGTAGAATCTCCTGTGAAGCCGGAATCCTGAGGTGTGCAGTGCAGCATCTCGAGCACACAGGGCATCGCCAGCGTGCAGATCACCTGCGTCCCATGGCGTTCCATAGCTACCACGCCTACACGTTTCAGCAGAGACAGGTGTTTGGATGCGGCAGATTTGTTCAATCCCAGACTGTCCGCAATCTCACACACACACCAGGATCGCTGATACAGAGATTCCAGTATTGCCAGTCGCACGGGGTGTCCCAATACTTTCAGGAGACGGGCGGAAGACTCATACTGAGTAAGGTCAGTCGTATTCATACGCTTAATGTTGCAAAAAGTGGAAACTTTGTCAACGACATATACCATCTCGTTCATAAAAGTTTCCAACAATAGAAACATAGGAAGAATGGAGAAGTGCAGATACCGGAATCAGGACCACATGGCAATCTTTGTGCGTCCGAACTGACCTCTGAAGGCAGGTAAGATGCAGGATGGTACGTGATGCCTGACGGGTGAGGCAGAACCGAAGATCAACAGCGGTGCGCGAAGAGCCTCAGAAGGAACGCACGGGCCGAACCAGCAGGGGCGCACCTCGCTCCACGCTCACACGCATCATCGAGTCCTCATCATAGGAAATCATCTGCTCGCTCGACACTTCCGTACTCGAGTGGTAGTGCCCATCAAGGGCATAGGAGTCAAGCCGATGTGCAAGGATGACCTCCTGAGCCTCTTCCAGTTCCTCAATGCTCGGCAGGTGCCAGTCATCGTAGCCCCGATGGACCAGATTCGAGGCGAGGGAAGCGGCATACGAATCAGTCGTCTCCTCTCCTGTACTCGCCGTGTATGCCTCCTGTCCCATCACATTATGTAAAAGTCTCGTATTCAGGTTTCCGGTCCCGATGAACTCACTCGTTCCTACGCTCTGCGGTATTCCCCCAAACGGGCGGTGATAGCCTGCGATGAACTGCCTGACAGTGGAAGTATAGCTGTAACCGGTCTGTGCGGCATCACAGGAGATACTGCCATCCTCAAGAACATGCAAATCATCGGGAGCGACTTCGAGGAACCGGTCAAGCGGAAGATGCAGCATGGTTTTTCCTGTGGTGTCCGAGATTGCGATGTCCGAGATGAACCCGCTGAAATTCTGTCGTGTATTCGGATAGTCAGACCCGATACGAAAAGGTCTCGGACTCTGATTGAGGTTGATTTCCTCAACAGGACCGGAACCGAGTGAACTCTGAATCGCTACACCGTGGATATTACTTCCGTCTCCCGTAGTATCGTCTACATACAGGTAGAAATTACTACCCAGGCGCATGAAGATGAGGTATATCCACCTGCTTTGTCGCACATCATAGTTAAACCGTACATCCTTGAGTCCGCCGTCCCAATAGATTCGGGGCATCCCGTTCGTGTAGATCTCCCAGCCCATGACGTGCTGATTGTCCTCACCGTCAGCGAAGTTGCCCATGATGATACCCACCCTCTCATCTGCCGGGTGATTCTCATCAACCCAGATACGTGCCTCGAAGACTTTGGGTACACCATCAATGAGAGAGTCAAGTTCAGCGTATCCGTTGTCCGGGAATGCCAGAGCAGAGACTCCGTCGATGCTCTGTCGTACTGCACCGTGTAACGTTCCCTGATAGGTCCCGGTTCCATCCTGCAGAGTATCGGACGGATAGACGTGGGTGATGATTCCACCTGCAGGTCCTGTATCACCTGCTACGTAGGTCTCAATCGGGTAGGTCAGCGTAAGATCGGTTACGGTGTTGCCAAGCATGCGGAAAAACTCGAGCCTGCTGCCGAAGAGTTTATCGGAAGTGGAAGGATCCCCGTCGGTAAGGATCGTCTGTATCCGGTACCAGCCTGAAGGAAGAGAGAGCTGCACCTGTGAGTGGGCGTCGTAGGTTCCGGTTGCCACCGTACTTCCCTCCTCGTCACTCACGGTAATCTGCTGCTGAGCATCCTTGATCAGTCCCGACTCTCCGGTGATCTCGGTAGTGATACGCAGTGTTCCCTCCCCGCTGAGAGGAACCAGGGCGGCTGTGACGGCAGTCACACCGCCGCGGGTAATGTTCACATCCTGCGAACCGCTGTGAAGCTCTGCTATGATGAGGCCGCCAGCGTTCTTTCCTGCGACACGCAGGGTCCAGGTACCAGCGCTCAGTCCGTCGATGGTGATATCCTCTTCACTGCCCTTACGATGCTCTGTCGTGACCGTAACCCCATCCTTTTCTATCGTAATCGTGTAGCTGGCGATCACCATATCGGCCGGTTCGGTGTTGATGGTCCGTGTCTCTCGAGTGTCGCTCAAGGTAAGGACCACGGTTCCCGTCTGGACCCTGTCGAACGAGCAGGAGAGGAGAAGAACAAGAAGGAGCGCCAGGGTACCGGCAATGGAACTCTGTCGAACGGTGTGTCGCATCATATCTCTGTCCTTTCCTAGAATGATCGTGTTGCGCGTACACGCAACTGAGTTGAATTATCTGCTGTGGCATTCGATCCAGCGTACTTCCCGTAATAGGAGCTCGTGGCTGAGTAGGTACGCGAGGACCAGTAGGAAGTACCCGAATCCAGGTTCCCGATACCCGTTCGCATGAGGTCTTCAATTATGAGGGTCATCTGCTGCTGGGAAGGAAGCGCCCAGTCATCATATCCGTTATACTCAAGGATATCACATGCTTTGGCGGCATAGGCCTCGGTGGTCTCAGACCCGGTCTCTGCAGTATAGGCTGCACTTCCCATCGCAGAGACGAGAGCTAAGGTGTTACTCATCGCAGACTGCCTGAACGGTTCTGTTGTGACCTGGATATTCTCTCCCTCGGGACTCTCGCGGTAGTAGCCGAAGAGGATATCAGGATCTCCTGTTGCATACCCTTCGTTCGTGATATCGCAGGTCACGGTGAGGGGATCCTCACTGAGAATGACGATATCGTGGGGGGCAGCTTCAAGGTAAGTCCACGGATAAAAATCACCCGGATCCTGATAGAACACGAACCCTCCTGCGATCCCCCTATCCCCGATCTCATAAGCCGGCAGGATGCTGAGTTCCTTCTGTGCGCCGTTGATCACATCACCTTCACGAACTGCGACGGTCACCGTGTGTGCGCCGTGGTCTGAAAATGAGGTCTGAAAGGAACTGCCGGTTGCGCCTGTCACAGGTCTGGCATCGACGTACCACTGGTACTCGGCTGTATCCGAAGTATAGGTTGACAAAAAGGTCTGGGTATGGCCGGTAAAGTAGAGGGAGTCCTTGGTGTCATGGGTGATGGACAGGTCAGTCAGGCTCTCCTGCATCTGTTCGCTGAAGGTCCAACCGGCGGTGCCGGTTTCCAGCATCTCATTCGTGATAGTTATCTCTCCCCTCGTTCCCTCTGCGTCGTCAGGCACGACTCGGGCAAAATCGATTCTCCGGTAATACACCGAGGCATCCCCCGCAGAAGAGTCGGGGACCTTGAGTTCTGTATGAATCTGGTACCAGCCGGGGGCAAGGCCGGTGAAGGTATAGGAGTGTGCGGCTGTACTCAGCACAGTTTCTTTCGGTTCAACGGCAGGTACCGTATTCTCATACACGTCACTGAACTCGTTAAAGGAAGTGAGACGCACCTTGAGGATCGGTTCGTGTGTGATAATCTCGCCTCCCAGCGGCCAGTTGACCGTGAGGCTCAGGGATCCGCTGCCGTCAGTGCGGGGTACGATAGACGCATGAACGTGTTTCACCTCCCCCCTGGAAAGGGTCACGGCCCTGGTATACTCACCGTTTCCGTTGTCAGACAGATGGCCTATCACCTGCCCTGAGACGCTCTGGGTAACCTCATCCCAGCCGTTGAAGGCATCGATCGTTACGGTCCACTGTCCTGTACTGAGTGCTTCAAAGGTCACAGAACCCACTGCAGAGGTCTCATGAGTCACCGAGGTCTCACCACTGGTCAGGGTGATACGGTAACCGGCAATATCCATCGGGATCGAGGGATCGAAGATGGAGCGCGAAGGTTCTTCAACATGGATCACAAGGCTCGTATGTCCCAAAAGGCCGACATCTTCACAGGCTGTAAGGGTAAGCAAAAGAAGTATGACGGTGCAGGTGAACACTAATAGGCTTATTGCCTGTCTCCTGCTTCTACTCATCATCTCTTCTTCGTATCTCATAGTCTCGTATGTCCCTTTTCTTTTCTGTGGCATCGGGGCTATCCGGTGTCCGGTGGCCACCGGTCCTTTCAAATCACCGGTTCTTTTCAGAGGCTCTGTGGTACATGCTATATGCACGGAGCACGCTCCCTCCTTCATTCAGGAGAAGGGCGCTGTATGAGGGCACTGTTGCGTACCTGTTAATTAAATCCACCTTCTTCAACAGTGATTTCAGTCGAAGCATACCCGAAGTTCACTCCGTTTCCTGAGCTATCTTTCTCATAGACCACGACCGTAAGAGTGTACTGTCCTGTCTCTTCAATCGTGATATCTTCCGTGCCTGCGGGGTCGGTGATAGTGATCTTATCTCCGTTCAGGTACCACTCATAAGAGAGCGAATTGCCGCTAGCGGGTTCAGGAGCGGAAACAGTGAACGATGTCGCTGTGTTCACATACACAGTCGAAGGGGGGGTGGTGAAGGAAAGTGCCAGCAGGTCCATCTCCTCGCTTATTGACAGGTCGAGACTTCCGGTTAAAAAGCTCGTGCTGTCGGTGATGGTGAAGGTCCCTGTCGTGAGTGCCCCGGTGTACGTGCTACGAAACCCCGTTGAATACTCGGCAACGATCCGGACGAAATCCATCCTCTCCAGCATGGTGAGGCCGGGATTCTCTGCACTGCTTCCGCTCTTGACCGCTGCCGTCACCTGATAGTACCCGACAGGGAGGCTGTCAAATACTAAGGTGGAGCTGCTTACCGAGACATCTTCATTTGTTTTGGTCTGGTCGGTCACATCCACGTCCTCTACTACCCATGTGTTAATCTCATAGTGCTTCTTTGCACCATTCATCTGTGTGACGGTCACCTCTACATCAGGGGTTCCCAGGCTGGCAGCAAAATCCTCGAATCCTGAGCCTTCCACTTCGAGTGCACTCCAGTCGACGGTAACTGACAGGGACCCCACTTTACCTGAGTTCATCACTCCGCTGTCAACGACGGGCACGAGGACCGCTTCAGCACTGGTTATAGTCGTCACTTCACCTTTTTCGATGTCAAAGCTGCGGTAGCGGGATTCAGGATCTCCTGAAGTCTGCTCATCAAGATAGGCAATGATCTCGTCGCTCTCATTTAACCCGTAGATTCCAAGTACATAGCTACCCGGGCTGAGTGCTTCAATCACGATGGAGTCACTGGTTTTGGCAATAGTCATATCAGTTATCGGATTTGACTGATCTGTTATCTCAGATATAACGATCTGATAGGCCGAAATATCCATATCCAGACCGTCGGTCGTTGAGAAGATATTTCTTTCGGTAACTGTCACCTCATCTTTTATGTTGATAACCAGATCTCCGGTTGATTCGCTTTCGACCGCACACCCTGACAGGGATAGCATCAGAACTGCACATACCAGTGCAGGAACCATACACACGCTCAGCTTTCTCATAGGTTTCTCCTTCTATAGCTTCTGGAATGGAGGGGCAGACCAACAGACAGTCCCTGCATATCAGGAATCAGTATAATTTGATGAGAAGGGAGAAACATACTATCGTATCCGATAGTTTTATATCAGATTATTCAGGAGAGATGTCCTTACCGCTTCGGTACGGTTGGACACGTCAAGTTTCCTGTACAGGGAATTCAGGTGCTTTCTCACCGTTACTTCGGCCACAGAGAGGGTGTCGGCGATCTCCTGATTACTCAGCCCTTCGCACAGGTACTGCAGCACTTCTTTCTCCCGTCTGGTGAGCTTCATCTGCTCACTCAAAGGGGTGTGACTGAAAGAGGGAGCGCGTTTCATCATCTGCAGGACCCTGCACAGGTAGGCACTGAAAGGCTCGGCTGTCAGAAGTTCTTCGTGCTCTGCCAGATACCGTTCGAACGGGATGGCGAGGCTCGGGCCATACTCAGCGAAGAGAGAGAGCAGGTTGTCCTGACTGCCCAGACGCAGAGCGTCTATGAGCACCTTTCCTGCCTCTTCCTTCTCACCGATAGCATAGAGCGCCGAAGAGTGAAGCAGAAGGCCGTGCAGGATACCGAAGTGGTTGGAAAAGAGGGAACACTGTCGCATGATATGGGGAATAAAGGCGAGAAGGCGGAGAAACTGAGATGTGCTCAGGAGGTACTTGCCGTAGACCACCGCGATAAAGCCGTGTGCCTGATACAG
>JAFGUP010000126.1 GCA_016938475.1 Sphaerochaetaceae bacterium | reverse complement strand
AGGAAGAACTCAGGAGCAGATTACCTGAGAGAGAGTACTTCCCCTTTCCTATGATATCGAGTACCTTACACGTAAAGATATGATTGCTAAAACATGGATGGTGAGGTTATATGCTGTATTCGGTGACCATATGCAGGAAAGGAGATTCCTGGACATGTGATGACAAAGCGCATTCGGTTCACTGTGCGCCCTTTTCACAGGGGGTCAGTGAGATGCTCAGCGAGCTTCAGCTTAGACTGGGAATCCCGGGTGAAACACTCACGATGACCTTTTCCGACAACCCCTTTCTGGATCATCAGCTTGCTTTGAAGTGGACCGGCAGCTGTAGTGATAGTTCCCTGAATACCTACTGTGTCAGTATCCTGCGAATGAAGGTGGCCGTATCTTTCCTCATTCGAACGTACTTCAGGCAGGTCCCCAGGGTGCTGTACCTCTCTATCGATGTCTGTGAAGAGAGTTTGTAGCACACCTTACACCGGAAAAATCCTTACGAATCGTTCCTGAGTGTTTCGATGGCGAACTGGACTTCGTAGACATCATAGATTCCATGATCGATACAAAACATTACGATAAGATCTTCCCTCATGGAGGGAGACAGGGCGTATCCTGCTGAGGCAAGCAGGATGTCGAAGGAGGGGCGGGACAGTCCCAGAGAAAGGCCGAGATTGATGATAGTCTGTTTTGTCGGTCTGTACCGTTTCCCGGAGACCGCAGAGCGTATTTTCGAGAAGTGTCTTCGGTCGAGTCCTGCCTTGCGATAGATATCCACTTCATTGAGCTCACTCTCTTCAATGAAGGCAAAAAGGACCTCGACAAAAGACTCTTCCTGTGATGCATCAAGAAACCTCTCAAGATCTTCCCGCTTGTGCTCCGGAGCCCCTGACAAATCGCAAACGTCATAGCTGGATGAATCATACGATTCATGTATGACAGATTCCATCATCAGAGCCTGTGCAAGGTACGTTCGTATCGCATCGATCGTGTGTGTATCCAATGACCTATCCTCCCTGACCTGATGATTCCTTCATTTGTCGCTTCTCAGGCGACCATGGACTCAAATGCTTGTCCTATGCTGTGAGTATACCACAGACATAGGGAGGTGCTGTATGAAAGAGACAGAGATTGTCTTCATCATTGACCGCAGCGGGTCGATGTCGGGACTCGAGAAGGACACGGTGGGCAGTTTTACATCTTTTCTGACCAGACAGAGAGAACTGACTCCAGATGCCGTAATCACCACGGTGCTGTTCAATGATACTTATGAGATCAGGCACATGAGGGTTTCCATCAGAGATGCTCAGCTGAAAGAATCTGAGTATCAGGTAGGCGGCATGACTGCACTGTATGATGCCGTCGGCAGATGTATCATGGAGGTGTCGCAGCAACGAAGGGAAGGATCAGCGGGGCCGGTCGTTTGCGTGATCATCACCGATGGTCAGGAGAACGCGAGCAGAGAGTTCTCCTCTCCGGTCATTCGGCACATGATTGCAGATAAGCGGGCGTTGGGATGGGATTTTCTCTTCTATGGTGCCAGAATCGACGAGAATGAGGTCGGAGAGGATCTTGGGGTACTGAAAGAGGATATCAGCGCTTTCACGCCAAGCCCGGAGGGGGTGCATGAAATGATGGCCAGTGCCTCACTGAGGGTGAATGAGAAGGTTTCCCGGTACAATGAATAGGATCGAGGGATAGGGACACGATAGAAGAATTTCTCTGGTGATGAAGTGGTGAAGTACAGGCGGAATCGCCCTGCATGAACCGACCTTGTACACTCATCCTTTCCTGAATTCTACCGCTTGTCGGGTGAGAGAGCGATCTGTATCAACCTGCTCTTCTCTCTCGTTACTATGTAAAAAATTGACATGGTCGGTCAGCCGTACTATGATGGCCTTCATGAAACTGATCTACAAGCTGTCAATCATGATATTGACTACAGTCTTCATCACCGCACTGATCCTCTCGGTCTATTCGTTCAGTGTTCAGCGGTCCCTGATCAACAGTCAGCTCATCAAGAAAGGCCAGGTCCTTGCGAGATTACTGTCTGCTGCGGTGGTGAACCATCTGATCAGTTACGACTTCTATGCCATCAAACTTCTGATGGATCCCCTGACGCAGGACGGAGATATCGAATCGGTCGCCCTCATCGGACACGATGGGTATGTCAAGATGCATTCAGATTTGAATCTGATTGGTCAGCCATGGCCTGAACCGCTGGACAGTGCACTTCTGTCAGATTCCGAAGTGTATATTCAGAAAAGCAGCAGGAACCAGCAGAATCAATATCAGTTCTCAAGCCCTGTCGAGATTGATCATAACCGGATCGGCATCATACAGATCACTCTGTCAGATACTGCGTCTCTCCTTCTGATTGAATCGTTCGGTATCAAGATGCTCCTTCTGACCATAGCAGTGCTGTTCCTCGCTGTTATCATCGGGTATGTGATGAGCCGTCAGATATCAAATCCCCTGATCGAGCTCTCTACGGAAATCAACCGTTTCATGATGAAGCGTTCGGATACTTTTGACCATACAGGTCAGAGCAATGAGATCATCAATCTCAAGAGGAATTTCACCAGCATGATGAAGGAACTGCAGAGCTCGATCGAGTTTCGGGTCAAAACCGAGAAGATGGCCGTTCTCGGCAACCTCTCTTCCGTGCTCGCTCACGAGGTGAAAAATCCTCTGGAACCGATCAAAGGCTCTGCGGAGATGCTGAAAATTAAGTACCCGAACGACCCCGATATCACCAGGTATGCCCAGATCATCCAGTCTGAAGTCTCCGATCTTATCACTTTTCTTGACAGTTTTCTTGACGTGTCGAGAATGAATGACCTCGCCATGAGACCGCTGGATGTCAACGGGGCTCTTGAAGACATTCTTACCCTGATGGAGTATTCACTTCAGAAGGAACATATCGAGACCGAGGTTCACCTGAGTCGGCACCGAATGATGGTATGGGGAAACGGCAGCATGCTCAAGCAGGTGTTTCTGAACCTGATAATCAATGCCATCCAGGCAAAGGATGGTGAGTATGGATATCTGGAGATCGAGACTGGACACTCAGGGGGTATGGTGCAGGTGAGAATAAAGGATTATGGTTCAGGGGTGAAAGAGGAGGAACTGGAACACCTCTTTTTCCCGTTCTTTACCACAAAGAAAGAGGGAACCGGGATCGGGTTGTCCACGTCGCGACACATCATCGAGCTTCATAAAGGTTCAATCTCAATTGCCAGTACAGCCGGTGCGTGGAGTGAGTTCCTGATACGAATCCCTACACTGAAGGAAGATACTGATGCCTGAGAAGAAGATCTTGATAGTTGATGATAAGAAGAATATCCGTATGGTTCTTAATGATCTGCTTGTAACTGAGGGCTATGATACACTCACGGCTGAATCGGGTGAGAAAGGTCTGGATATGTTCGAAAAAGAGCAGGTAGACCTCATCCTTACTGATCTGATCATGAAAGGAATAAGCGGAGTCGACTTCATCCAGAGAATCAGAGAGAATGATACCAACGTTCCCATCATCATCCTCACCGCTTTCGGTTCGATCTCTTCCGCCGTGGAGGCCATTAAATCGGGAGCGGACGATTATCTGACCAAGCCGCTGAACTACGATCTGTTGAAGATGCGTATCAGCAAGCTGTTCGAAGACAGAAAGCGGGACCACGAACTGTCGACCCTGAAAGCAACATTGAAAGGAAAGTGGGGTATTGATGACATTATTGGACGATCACCTGTGATGGAGCGGATGTTCGACCTGATCAGTGCTGTTGCTCCTACCGATTCACCGGTGCTGATCCAGGGAGAGTGCGGCACCGGTACGGAGCTGATGGCAAAAAGAATTCACCCGAAATCGCAACGCTCGAAAGAGCCCTTCGTCATCGTCGACTGTTCCGCTATACCCGAGAGCCTGATAGAGTCTGTCCTGTTCGGCT
>JAFGUP010000125.1 GCA_016938475.1 Sphaerochaetaceae bacterium | reverse complement strand
CTGCTGAACTTCCCGCTTGCTGCGATATTCAGAATAGCTTTTTCAGCCCACTGGTCCTTGTCTTTGGCATACATTGCCGTTGCATCACGATGAGCGTCACTGTAGCTTCTCAGGTCGGCGAAATGATAGTAGCGGTCACCTTCATCGAGGAGGGCGCGCTTGAGGGGATCGAAGATGCCTTTCTCCATGACGTTGAAATGATCGGAGAGGAGGAGGTTCACTGCCTTCCGTATCTCTTCGTCCTGTGTGATCCATTCATAGGGATCGTAGGTTCCTCTCATATCCTCCACTTCATCTGCTCCGAGACCGAAGATGAACATGTTCTCTTTCCCGACTTCCTCGGCCATCTCCACATTCGCTCCGTCCATCGTCCCGATCGTGAGGGCTCCGTTACACATGAACTTCATGTTCCCGGTTCCCGAGGCTTCGAAGCCGGCAGTGGATATCTGCTCCGACAGGTCTGTCGCAGGTATCACATGCTCAGCCATGGTGACCCGGTAGTTGGGGAGGAACTGCACGTTCAGGAGTCTGTTCACCGACGAATCGTTGTTGACGACCTTGGCGATGGAGTTGATCAGCTTGATGATCAGCTTAGCATTGACGTAGCCGGGAGCGGCCTTGCCTCCGATCATGAAGGTGGTGGGGGGGAAGTCACTGATCCTCCCTTCCTTGATCCCCTGATAGAGCATGATGATGTGAAGTGCATTGAGCAGCTGACGCTTGTACTCATGGATTCTCTTCACCTGTGTGTCGAACATCGTCTCGGGGTTCACGATGAGGTTGCAGCTCTTTTTAAGGAAATCCACCGCTCTCAGTTTCGCCTGATGCTTGATCGCCAGGAAATCCCCTCTGAAAGCGGAGTCTTTGGCGAAGGGGGCGAGATTCCTGATCTGGGAGAAGTCGGTGATCCACTCATCTCCGATCGCCTCTGTGATCTTGGAAGCGAGGAGCGGATTGGCATCCAGAAGCCACCGGCGCTGGGTGATCCCGTTGGTCTTGTTGTTGAACCGCTCAGGGAACACGACATTGAATTCGGGGAACATCCGTTTTGTGAGGAGACTGGAGTGAAGGGCAGCTACTCCGTTGGTGGAATGGGTTCCGATGATCGAGAGGTTCGCCATTCTCACCATCTTCTCCCTTCCTTCCTCTATGATACTGAGTCTGCTGAGCACTTCAGGCTGCAGGGGGAAGTGGGAGACCGCCTGCTGCAGGAACCTGTGGTTGATCTCAAAGATGATCTGAACGTGGCGGGGCAGGAGGGTCTGGAGCATGCTCAGTGACCATCTCTCGAGCGCCTCTGGCATCAGTGTGTGGTTGGTGTACCCGAGCGAGTTGACCGTGATGTTCCACGCCTCTTCCCAACCAAGGTGTTCACAGTCGAGAAGGATCCTCATCAGTTCGGGAACCGCGAGAGATGGGTGGGTATCATTGAGCTGGATCGCCGCATACTCGGGGAACTTGCTCCAGGCGACGTTCTGCCGCTTGAAGCGGCGGACCACATCGGCAAGCGAACAGGCAACGAAGAAGTACTGCTGCTTCAGGCGCAGTTCCTTGCCCATGTAGAGGGTGTCGTTGGGATATAGGACCTGAGAGAGGTTCTCAGCCATGATCTTACTTCTCACCGCCTCGGTATAGTCCCCTTCATTGAACTCCTGGAAGTCGAACTCATCGGTCGCAGTGGCACTCCACAGGCGCAGAGTGTTGATCGTGCGTCCACCATAGCCGACGATCGGCGTATCATAGGCGATACCCATCACCTCTTCAGAGGGAATCCACTTGTACTCGTCCCGTCCACCTTCACGAATGACCTTCACCTCTCCGCCGAAACCGATGCGGTAGGTGATATCTTCCCTGACCAGTTCCCAGGGATTACCGTTTTTCAGCCAGTTGTCAGGCTGCTCGCTCTGCCATCCGTTGTTGATCAGCTGTTTGAAGATCCCGTAGTTGTACCTGATCCCGTACCCGTAGGAGGGGATGTCGAGGGTGGCAAGAGAGTCGAGGAAACAGGCGGCAAGGCGGCCGAGTCCTCCGTTACCGAGTCCGGCATCGGGTTCGATGTCGGCAAGCTCCTCATAGGTATACCCCAGCGAACTCATCGCTTCCTTCACCTCATGCTCGAGGTTCAGGTTGATGATGTTGTTCGTCATCGCCCGTCCCATCAGGAACTCGAGAGAGAGGTAGTAGACTCTCTTGGCTCCCTCCTCCCGTTGCGTGTCACGTGAGGTGTGCCACTGGTGGATGATCCGGTCACGGATCGCATAGGCAAGGGCCGTGTACTTGTTCTCCGGCGTATTGTGAATCTCATCCGCATCGAGTGAATACTTGAGATGTTCGGCAAAGTCTATGGCAATGGCCTCACGGTCATGTGAGAACCTGATATTCTGTTCTGTCTTCGACATAGGTGTGTACTCCTCTGGTCTCGTATCTATATTTCATAACCATCATAAGTTACAAGATGGCGTATCGTACCCTGATATCGTTTCCATAATCAATACGAAGACCTTTCCTCACAGAAAAAACATAGATATGAACACATCCTCCGTGCACCCTCACCAGCTCGCTGACCGGCCGGGAAGGTGGTGTTAGATGGCATCCCGTTCATGGGCATCATCACATACTCATCGGTCTCATAGAGTTCAGTGACGAGCTCAAGGCCGAGCGCAGGGTCCGGTTGTGCTTCACGTATCTCATTGAGAATCTGTTCAAGAATCCTCGCGTAGGTATTATCGGCTCCGCGCGAGTGATCATAGTGATGAGGTCCGCTGGTGAGTGCGGCGATCTTCCTTCTGCATCGTTCGATGTGTTCTTCGGGTGTTGCGGTAAGCCGCTCGAGGGCATCTGCGATGGCATGACTACTATCGCCGCAGAAGAGGATGATGTCTGCAGGAGATTCAGTCCCTTTTCCTATCAGTCTTGTCCTGATGCACAGATGTAAGTGTACCTGACCTGCCGGCTTTCACTTCAACTGGGAGATGGGTTGAACCGACCTGGATCAGATGATCCACCTCTGCATCTGCCGTCACCAGAGTGGGCCTTAGGCCGCATTCGACCCGCTCTGTTGGTGGACTGTGGAAGAGACCGTTCAGCCAGGGGTGTTACTATACCGGGTATACCAGATTCTTCCCATTGCAGTATGCTTCGATGTTCTTCACAGTTGCCTTTGAATGGTGTCTCACCACATCTCTGCTTGCTCCACCGATGTGGGGGGTAAGGAAGAGATTCTCAATATCCAGGAGAGGGTCGTCCTTGCTCAGAGGTTCATAGTCGAAGACATCTATCGCCGCACCGGCCAGTTTCCCTGTTTCAAGTGCCTCTATGAGAGCGTTACGGTCAACCAGTTTCCCTCTCGAGGTGTTTATGAGGTATGAACCATCTTTCATATTCGCGAAGAATGCGCTGTTGATCATGTTCGTCGTTTCTCTCGTCTCTTTTGCGTGAAGCGAGACGATATCGCTACGGGACGCGAGTTCTTCAAGATCTACGAGGGGGATATCAGATGAGTCGACTTGAGCGATATATGGGTCATACGCCAGGATTTTCATGTCGAAGGTCTTCGCCTTGTCGGCTATCATATGGCCGATGGCTCCCAGCCCTACAAGACCGAGTGTCTTTCCGGCGAGCTCATACGACTGAAACTCCATATAGGGGATCTTCGGAAGTTCGGGACTGTTCCATATGATATCATCAACAGGTTCAGCGATCCGTTTCTTCCATGAATCATCACAGAGAAACTCTCTCTGGAGGAGTTGCCTGTTCGCCTGAAACATCTTTCGTGTGATAGCGATCATCAGACCGAAGGTGAACTCTGCTACAGCGTTCGCATTTCTCGCCGGTGAGCGTCCGACGAGAATACCCTTGTGTTTACAGTAACCGCTGTCGATATTTACCGGATTCCCTCGTGTGCAATGTATGAGGCGCAGATGAGACGATGCATCTATGACTTCCCGGTCTATCGTGGTCGCATCAACGATCAGGATCTCAGGATCCAGCTCTTTCATCTTCTCTTTGATGAAGGTCTTGTCAAGAACAGGAGAGGTGTCAGAGAGGGCAAACTCAAGAGTTCCGCACTGAGCGAGGTCTGTCAGAGCCTCATCGGTCAGTTCCGCAGCAATGAGAATGGTAGTCATGATTAGTGAATCCCTCCGTAAAATACTTTTGTGAAGACGTCGTACATTTCCTGGGCTTCTGCTTCGTTGAGGGGTGTCACGCGTGATATGTCGGCTCCAGCTTTTAGATACAGTTCAGATGCGAATTCAATCTGTTCCGCCATATAATAGGCTATCTTGAGATTGACTCCTGCGGTTATCACACCATGATTGGCCAGCAAGGCTCCATTCTGGTTTCCCATCGCTTCATAGGCATACTCAGCGAGTTGCTGTGAGCCGGTGAGCGCATACTTCGAACAGCGTATCGGCTCCATGCCTGCTATGATCTGCAGGTAATAGATGGGGGGCAGATCCATTCGCATACACGACAGGGTCGCTGCATGTGTCGAATGGGTATGAACGACCGAATGTACATCATCACGTTTCTTATAGAAAATGGCGTGCATCTTGTGTTCACTTGAAGGTTTCAGATTGCCTTCTACGATATTTCCATCCAGATCGGTTACCACCACATCCTCGGCCGTGATGGTCAGGTAATCCTTCCCGCTCGGTGAGATTGCCATGAGGCCATCCTCTCTTGAACAGATCGATATGTTTCCTCCTGTTCCCTTTACAAGGTTCTCTGTGAGCATCTTTTTCCCAAAGATGGCGATCTCTTCTCTTTGTGCCTGTAGGATCATACTGATACCTTCTCCTCTGTTTAATATAGCGGGTTCCGCTAGTAGTTAAAAATTGTTCATAGTTATGTACTATTGTACAGCATGCAGTAGGTTTGTCAATCGTCTGATGCTTAAGCGGGAGAACTTTCCGCATGAGGAGAAAGAATTACGTCCCGCTTGTCTGAGTACGACCTGCACGGAGAGTGACTCTCTCCTTGGTCATAATCAAATGTGCATGACAGTGAACATATGTAAATTTTAGTTGACAGTTGTGCATATCGGTGTAACAATGTAAATAAGTTTGTATCGACATACTCTGGATCGAGTATTAAAAAAGGAGAGTTTTTATGAAAAATTGGAGAATCGTATCGGTAAGCCTGTTTATTACAGTCTGCTTAGCCTTCACGCTCAGTGCAAGTGGTGCATCTGAGTCAGCTTCTGATGAAATCGTTATCGGTATCTCAGTCATCGGTGCAGAGCACAACTGGGATATCAACGCATATAACGGTGCACAGGATAGAGCGAAGGAGCTAGGAATGAAGGTTCTTGCCTTTGATGGAGAGAGAAGGCCCGAAAAGCAGATCTCAGATGTGAAGAGTCTGATAGCTCGGAAGGTTGATGTTATCGCTGTCATTCTCGGTGACGTCGAGAGCCTGAGTCCTGTCCTGAAAGAAGCCCGTGACGCAGGAATCCCTGTTGTCACAGCAGACTTTGAGAACCCCTATACTCTTAGTAATGTATCTACTGATAACAGAGCAGCTATGGCAGCGCTCGTCGAACAGATGGTCGCCGATATGAATCAAAAGGGTGAAGTCGGCATCTTCTATACCCCTGGAATACCTGTTGCTGAACTCAGATACGAAGTGTTCACCGGTGTTCTCGACAGATATCCACAGGTGAAGGTCGTTGCTCAGGAAGCATGGCAGTTTCCGAACGTAACTCCTGATGCATATGAGAAATCAAAGGATATGCTGACCGCTCATCCTGAGATAGACGCATTCTGGACTGTCTTCGATATGCCGATGATCGGTGCCGCCCAGGCAATTGCTGACAAAGGCATGCAGGCTGATGTGAAGACCTATGGCTTTGACGGAGATCCTACCGCTATGAAGATGATTCAGGATCCGGATTCCGCCTATGCGGCGACAGTTGCTCAGCAGCCATACATTATCGGCCAGAAACTTGCAGAAGTCGCAAAGCAGGTGGTTGCAGGAGAGTCGGTCGAGAAGGAGATCTACGTCGATCACATCCTGGTCACACGCGATAACGTGGACGAAGTGTTTAATTCATTACCGCAGTATAAGTAAATTGACACACAGTGCCCCGTGTTGAGCGGGGCACTCTAGTAGGAAAAAAAGAATGACTGAAAAGGTACTTGAAGTGAGAAGACTGTCCAAGTCTTTCCCCGGAGTCAAAGCTCTGAAACAGGTCGACTTTCACCTGCTCAAGGGTGAGATCAGGACTCTGGTGGGAAAGAACGGCGCAGGAAAATCAACATTGATAAAATCAATCACCGGAATCTATCAGCAGGAAGAGGGGGAGATCTTCCTCGACGGCGAGGATGTTTCCCATTCCTCTCCTGAGAAGATGAGTCATGCAGGTGTGGAAGCTATCTATCAGGAGAATGACCTGATTCCCTATTTCACGGTAGGTGAGAGCATCATGCTGAATAAGGAACCCAGAACCAGGCATAACCTGTTCATCGACAAGAAATCGTTGTACGCGGCTTCCCGGAAGATCCTCAAGGAGGAACTCAATTCCACCATCGACCCGAGAACACTGATCCGGGACCTGAATGTATCACAGCAGCAGATCGTACAGATCGCCAAGAACCTGGTCAAGAAACCGAAGGTTCTGATCTTCGATGAACCTACAGCGGCCTTGTCTGCCAGGGAGATCGATAATCTTTTTGCCATCATCAGAGATTTGAAAGCGAGAGGAGTGTCGATCATCTATATCAGTCACAGATTTGATGAGGTGTTCGCCCTTGCCGATTCCATCACCGTCTTCCGCGATGGTATGAAAGTAGCGGATAAGGATGTCAAAGAGACGACGCACAAAGAGATCATTGAGATCATGGCTGGTGAAAATGGTGTCGAGATATCGCGTGAGAGGTCTCACGGGAAAGCTTTTACCGAAGAGGCGGTTCTTACTATGGTCAATGGAGGAAACTCCTTTATCAGTGAAATCAGTTTTACGTTGAACAAGGGTGAGATCCTCGGATTTTACGGTGGTGAAGGAGCCGGCCAACAGAAACTGGCTCAGACACTCTACGGCATGCTCCCCCTCGAGACAGGAGAACTCTCAGTCTTCGGAAAACCTGAGGTTATCACCTCACCGAGGAAGGCCATTGAGCTCGGTCTCGGGTATATTCCCCGTAACCGGAAAGAAGAGGGTGTTGTGATGGATTTCAGTATCCAGGAGAATATCACCCTGCCTATCCTCTCTCAGGTCTCCACAAAGGGATTTATCCAACGATACAAAGAAGTTGAGATCGCTCTCAAGCAGTTGAATGATCTGGCTATCAAGGCTCCCGGAACCTTCACAAACGTGCGGAACCTCAGCGGAGGTAATCAGCAGAAGGTCGTTCTCAGCAGATGGATAGCGACTGCACCGAAGATACTGATACTTGACTATCCTACGATCGGAATCGATATACAAGCAAAAAGTGAGATATACCGGATTCTCGACCGACTTACCGAGAATGGAGTAGCCATCATTCTCATCACCCCGGAATTCGAAGAGATTCAGGTGTTATGTGACAGAGTCCTTGTCATGAGAGATGGTCGTATCGTGAAAGAGTTTGTCTCACATAACATCTCTGAGAAAGAACTGCTGCTTCATGCAATCGGAGTAAGCGATGAGT
>JAFGUP010000124.1 GCA_016938475.1 Sphaerochaetaceae bacterium | reverse complement strand
CAGTTCAGAGGAACACTACGGAACGGCGGATGATGCTCTACGGGCAGCGCGGGAGCCCGGGAACTTCCACGCCTACGCCGCGGGTACGGCCTGCCTGATAATGAGAGAGCACCCCCTGGCGGGTCTTAAGTTCAGGGTCTATCGCAGGACCCTGCCCCTGAAGAAGGGTCTGTCCTCCTCGGCGGCCGTATGTGTTGCCACCGCAAGGGCGTTCAGCATGGTCAACGGGCTGGGGCTCTCCATCGAGGAGGAGATGGAAACCGCGTACCGGGGGGAGCTGCTGACAGGTTCGCACTGCGGAAGAATGGACCAGGCCTGTGCGTACGGTGACGGCCCGGTACTGCTGTCCTTCGACGGTGACAGGATGGGCATCCGAAGACTCACCTCCGGCAAACCCATATACATTCTTATGGCGGACCTGGGCAGGAAGAAGGATACGAAGAGAATACTGTCGGACCTCAACGAGTGTTTCAAAAAGAAGGACGCCGGTATCAGAAGCGCACTGGGGGAGCATAACCACAGTATCATCGAGAGAGCCTCCGAAGATATCGGATCCGGAGATGCCCGGGGGCTTGGAGAACTGATGAACGAAGCCCAGCTGATATTCGATGAACTGGTGGCGCCATGCTGTCACGAGGAACTGGCGGCTCCTGTCCTTCATGAAGTGCTCGATATGGCCAGATCCTCCGGTCTAGTCTGGGGAGGCAAGGGGGTGGGTTCCCAGGGGGAAGGGGCGGCTCAGTTCATCTGTAAAGGCACGATGGAAAGGGAAGCCCTGGCTGATCACCTTGCGAAGGAAGCGGATGTGACCAGCTATTCTCTGACCGTCTGAGACTGGTGGGATCCAGAGGGTGAATACGATCCCCCTGGAAAGTCGAGACAGAACCGGCCCGGCCCTTTTCAAAAGCAGGGGAGGTGCTCGGTCCTCCCCCCGCGCTATGAGCAGCGGTGATTGTGATCTGTCTGACTCCCTGCAGATGATCAGCCGCTCCTGGAACTTGCTATGAGAAAGTGTATCCGTTCTTTCCCGAGCCCTTGACAAGGTACATCGCCGTATCAGCCAGCTTTATCAGAGTATCTGCGTTCCCGCTGTTGTCAGGGTAGATCGATATCCCTATGCTTGCCCCGGTGGTCATCTGATCCTCATGAAAAGAAACAGGCTGGGCGGCGATTTTCACAAGGTTTTCCGCTATCAGGGCCGCATCTCTCTGCGAACGCAGCTCCGAGACGATGATAAGGAATTCATCGCCGCCGATTCGGGCCACCGTGTCCACCTTTCGGACACTTGAAAGAAAACGCTCTGAGATCACCTTGAGCAGGTTGTCCCCGGCTTCATGGCCGTACCTGTCGTTGACTAGCTTGAAATCGTCCAGGTCTGCGAACATCACTGCCGCCATGGTCCCGTTGCGCCTGGCGAGGTCCAGGGTCATGGACATCCTGTCCTTGGCCAGCCTCATCGTTGGCAGTTCCGTAAGGGCATCATGCGTTGCCAGATGCTCGACCCTCGACTCCGCCAGTTTTCGTGATGTTATATCCTCGCGCGTACCTGCCATGAGAAGCGGTGTTCCATCATCCGCCCGGGAGATCACCTTCCCTCTGTCCAGTACCCACACCCAGGCTCCTATCTTGTGGCTCATGCGGACTTCGCATTCGAAGTAATCGATATCCCCTGCGAAGTGCCTGTTCAAGAGACCTTCGGTGATCTTTCTGTCGTCGTGATGCAGGAGCTCCATCCAGGTGCCGATGGACACGGGAGAGAGTTCCTCGAGATCATAACCGATTATCTCGGCCCAGCGCTCATTGAATGATGTCTCTCCTGTCTGGATATTCCATTCCCAGGTGCCCACGTTAGTGCCTTCTAGAATGTAGGTCAGCCTTCTCTGTTCGGCCGCAAGAGTCTCGACTGCCTGCTTTCTATGGATCAGGTTCCCTATCCGGTCCGCAAGCTCGTTTATGAGATGCCGCTCTTCCCGTCGGAACGGACCTTCGATTGCTTCAGGGAACTCTCTCGTGTAGAAGACCTGGACCAGACCTTTCTCCCGCCCATCAACAAGTATCGCGGCTTCCTGCTTCCACAGGGTTTCCTGGAAACCGTTGGATTCGAACACACCCTCTTCAATCACGATCCTTGCACATGTGTGCTCGGGGTAGTGCCACGCCGGAGGGATAAGCTCCACCAGTCCAAGGAAGATACTGTCTAATCCGTTTTCCTGGTTTTCCGCCAGTCTGGAAAGACCGTAAAGACAATCAAGCGCCTTGACACGATCCTCTATGTCATGAATGAGCCGCTCCCTTTCGGCGTCCGCCCGCATGCGCTCGGTTATATCGATCCCTATCAAGGTTACTGATACTACCTCTTCACCCTTCCGGATAGCTCCAAGGTAATTCTCGTAGTAAGCGATCGATCCTTCCGGCCCGGTCGCTCTTGAACTGAAGAATTCAGTTTTACCGGTCTGAAAGACTCTGTCGGTCTTCTCCCTGATTATCCCGTGGAACTCGGGTTCGACGAAATCCAGGACACTTCTTCCCTTCACCTCTTCCTTTGACAGACCGGGTACTGGATGGTTTATGTACGATACCACCAGATCCCTGTCTACGATTGTTATGAACGCGGGTGTGTTATCGGCCATGGAGCGCCATACCTCTTCCGATTCAAGTATGGCTTCCTCGGCGTTCTTGAGATCCGTAATGTCCTCGACCGTACCTTCGCAGAAAACGATAGAGCCTGTATCGTCCCTGATTGATCTTCGGTTTTCCCTTACATGGATCTCGGTTCCGTCACGCTGGCGCAGAACGGATTCCTGTCCTATGATCTCATCCTCTTCCAGGGTATTCAGGAAGGAAGTCGGAATGGGAAGAGATGAATCCTTCCGCAAGTCCCGAAGATTGCGGTAAAGCACCTCGTCAGGTGATGAATAACCGAGCATGCGTGCGAATGAATTGTTCACCAACAGAATGTGCCCTTCAGGCGTGATCCTGTAGAAGCCTACCAGAGTGCGCTCAAGGACACTTCTGTAAATCTCGGCTTCCTTCTCGATCTTCTCGGTCTCGTATCTGACCTGCATCCGGGCTATCGTCTCCGCGGCTCTGTCCCCGAAGAGCTCCTCCCGGAGCTCGGTGTATCTCATGAGACGTTCCAGAGACTTCTCATAATCACCCCGGGCCCTGTGCAGTTCGGCAAGATACCTGCTGCTTTCGGATTCCAGCTCCCTGCACCCTATCTGAACCGACTGCTCGAGTCCCTCCTGAAGATAGACCATTGCTGAGTCGAATCGTTCCATACCCGTGTAGATGTTCCCTATCTGATTCCTGGAATCGGCGCTGCCCCTCCTGTCATCGATCTCCTCGAAGATATCAAGAGCTTTAAGGCAGTATTCCAGAGCAAGATCGCCATCACCCTGATCACTGTGAAGCGTTCCGATGTTCAAGTAGGAATCCGCGATACCTTTTCTGTCTCCGATCCTCTCCTTGATCTCCACGGACAGAAGGTATTCGTCTATCGCTTTCGAGTACTCTTCCATGGTTTCATAGACGTTACCCATGTTGTTGCGGGAGATGGCGATGCCCTGCAAGTCATCGAGTTCCTCGAACTGAAGGAGAGCTCTGTTGTAGAATTCGAGAGCGCTCCCGTGGTTTTTCCACTCATCGTAAATAATCCCGATATTGTTATAACTCTTGGCCATACCGATTTTGTCGTTCAGTTCTTCTTTGATGCTGAGCGATTTGAAATGGAGTTCCAGCGCCTGTTCGTAATCACCCCGGTTCCGACGGACGTTCGCAAGATTGCTGTAGCAGCTGGCGATTCCCTTCCTGTTGCCGGACTCCTCGCACAGCTTCAAGGCTCTGCTGTAGCATTCCGCTGCCCTGATGAAGTTACCTCTTGTCCAGGCGAGAGTGCCGAACAGGGTATGACACTCGGCTGTTCCCTTAATGAAACCTGAACGCTCGGAAGATACCATGGCCTCGGAGGCAAGGGCTTCGGCCCTGGCGGGATCGGAACGGTAGGTTGCGTATGCAAGATCGCAGAGTACTTTAGTGATTTCAATGTCAGTAGAATGATCCTGCGGTCCGGACCTCAGCTCATCAAGTTCCGCTTCCAGTTCTTCGATGGTCTTGCTGACGGCGGTCCTGCTCGCGCTCAATCTTAAACAACCCTCCTGTGCCAGGACTTCTTGAGGTCGGCCAATCGAAAAATACAACTAATTCTCTTACCGGCAAACGGGCTGTTTCATGATAGACCGGATTAGTGTCCGATCCCTTCAACGGGAATCCGGGATCCAGCCTGACCATCTAGTGCAAGTTCAAGTTTCTTAGCATAATCAGTGGATATCATCGGGAAAGGAGTTCATATGCACAGTGATGACCTCAGCCCGGGTGATGTCATCATTTCAAGGATGGATGAACTCGTTGCTACAGCTCTGAGAAAGCAGTATGACAATGAATCGGATACCTGGGATCCCTTCGGTGAGCCTGGATACCGGAAGAGCCTGAGAGACTCCAGGTACCATTTCTCATACCTGGCCGAGTCCATGAAGGTGAACTCCCCTGAACTGTTCAAGGACTACGTGGGATGGGTGAAAATCCTTTTTGCCGGTCTGGACTTCCCTAGAACGGTTCCGGTGACCACGCTCAAATGCATGATGGTTTCCATAAGGGAACATCTGGACGAGAGGACCGTGAAAGAAGCCTCACGGTACTTCGAGGCAGCTCTGGAGTATCTCCCGAATGTCTCCTGTACAACGGCGTCCCACATCCGATCGGATACTTACCTTGGTAAGCTGGCCACTGATTATCTGACGTATCTGTTGAATCATGACAGTTCGGGGGCAGAGGAGATGATACTCCAAGCCCTGGAGGATGGAACGGATCTGCGCGATATTTACCTCAAAGTCCTGCAGCCGTGCCAGTATGAGCTGGGCAGGCTCTGGCAGATAAGCAGGATCACGGTAGAGCAGGAACATTACTGCACCGAGGTGACCGGTCGAATCATGTCCCGGATCTGTCGGGGCGCGATAAACGCCGATCCGGAGAAGATCGGCAGGCGATTCGTCGCGGCCGCCATTGGCGGTGAGCTTCACGGAACAGGCATCAGGATGGTGACCGATTTTATGGAGATGGCCGGCTGGGAGACCCTGTATCTCGGAGCCAACACGCCTGCAGACGGGATCGTCAGAGCCTGCTGCAACTTCGACGCCGACCTGCTCGGCTTATCCACCACCATTTCATTCCATATCGGGGACGTTAAGGACCTTATCCGCCGTGTACGGGAAGCGGAACCGAGGAATTGGCTGGGGATCATGGTCGGGGGTTATCCATTCAACCTGGACGAGAAACTGTGGCGCGAAGTGGGCGCCGACGGCTTCGGCAGGGACGCGGATGAAGCGGTCAGGGTTGCCGGGAAACTGACCGGCATTCCCGGTCAATCGCCGCCTGACAGAGTTTCCTGACCCGCTGCCGTCCGCCGTAAGTGAAACCGGTATCGTAACTGATCGACTACCATCAGCAACTCTGTCTAAGTGCCGTCCCTGTCATCCACCGACTGATCCTTCTCAACCGGAGGAGGATCATCCTGAACCGGTTCTTCGATCATCATGCCGCTGTCAGTCGAAGCCAGTGCGGCAAATACTCCCGTGAGCGTACTGAACGGGTCTCCGCTTCCAAAATCAACGGAGACGTTGAACTCGTAGATATCTTCATTGGATGAGCCTGACATGGACACGAACCCGAACTCTTCAAGATCGATAATATTGCCTGCTTCGCTGTTCAGATCGTAGGCGGCTGCCAGGGCACCGATATCTGCAGCTAAAGCGAACCCGCCGTCGTCGGCAATATCAAGACCTGTTCGTTCAAGGTATTCGTCGAAACTAACTCCATCAGCGACGTCCTGGAGTGTATAACCGCCGGACAGGACAAAAGCGTCGGCGACGATACCCGCCTCAATGCTCGCAAGGCCGGCAAGACCCACTACATCTACACTGAAACAGGTATTGCCCTGGAATTCGAACGAATCGTACTCCTCGCCTGACATATCCATCAACCCGGTCAGTTTGCCTATCAGGCTCCGCAGGGCTCCGGCATCGTTCATACCGAACGCTATCATGCCTGAGTAGCTGTAACCGTCAGTCTGAAGAGCGAACCATACGTCCCCGGAGAAGATGTCCAGAATATCATCGATCGAGTCGAACCCCATTATTGCGGCCCCCGTCTGCGCGTCCTGCGGAAGACCGGTCGAAACCATCTCTTTGATCATGGCCATATCGATGCTGACATGAATTGCCGCCGTAGCATCGGCAGGCACTCTCATGGAGTTGCCGCTTGTCTTCCGAGAGACTGCGGCAGCGTACTCCAGACCCTCTATATCGTGAATTCGTGTTATGAACTGAAGCGTGAGAGTGGATTCGACAGACAAACAAGATATCAGAAGCGATCCAAATCCTTCTTCTTCGAGAATCGCGGCACCGATGAATACTTCCGCTGCCGGAGTGCCGCCATTCGACAGCTCCCTGAGAGAAGAAAAATCATCCTCAGTTCCTACGAGTGTTTCGAGAGACGCCTCGAATTCATCGAGGAAAGACTGTGCTTGCGCTGCTGCGAATATTACGTAACCATCTGATTCGATGATACGGGTAAGGGCTTCCATCTCGGGTATCCGAGGGTACAGATAACCTACGAATTCCCTTAGTTTATCAGCATCGGTAGAGGGGAGGAAGAGGGTGATGAGTTCCGGTTCAAACTCACCCATAGCTATTACAAGTCCTATCTCCCTGTCTGGATCAAGGGCCAGAGCACCAACCCATTCATCCCACTCGAACGGGTCGAATCCGAGGATTCCGGCGACAGGTTCGGGCAACTGCTGCCCATTGTCAAATGCAATCTCCCTGAAGTCTGAGAGTATTGCGGCTGCATCTATCTCAGAGGGATTGAATGTGATATAGATATCGTATCCGGCCGGCATGGAATCAAGCAGTGTCGCTTCACGCTTTTCCTGGCCGCAGGATGAGATCAGCAGTAACAGGGCCAGTGTTATCAACAGTATTCCGGATTTCAATTCCGACTCCCTCCATGATTGTTTTCAGAAGTAAGATAAGCGCGGGGTCCGAACGGCGCAAATTCCCATAGCGATGGAGGATCAAACATCTATGGGAATGCGGGGAGGAACACGCAACCTTGACAACCCTCTGCCTCCAGCACTTTCACCGGCACCCGTCTGCTCGGCAACGAAGGGTCATGTCCGGTATCCAACGGTTATGTGGATTAGAACTGGACACTGCAATCCCTGTTTCAGGATCCTTCTTCACTGAGATCCAGCAGAGCCTTCACCTTTTCGTTCTCAGGGTCTTGTTCCAGCGCTTCCCCGAGGAGCCCAAGAGCCGCCTTCCTGTTGCCCTTCCGAATGTACGCCACCGCCAGTTTCACACGGGCATCGATGAAGTGCGGGTTCATGTCCACCACTTTTTCGAGTTCCTTGATAGCCTTGCCGTACTCGCCATTCCTTATGTAGGCGTCACCCAGGAGCGTCCGTATGTCCAGGTATTGAGGTGCGATCTCGAGAGCCTTTTTGAATTCGCCTATGGCCCTGACCGACTCATCCACCTCAAGGTAGAGCATCCCCAGCGCCTTGTGGGCGTTTGCGATCTTTCCCCTCATCCCCGTTGTGAGGTGACCTTCCAGGTCTTCCAGCTGAACGGCCTTGTTGTATTCCGACAGCGCGCTGGTGTATTTGCCCATCTCGCTGTAGGCGATGGACAGGTTGAGGTGCGCCTCGATGTAGTCAGGGTTCAGTTCGATCGCCCGGTGAAAGGCTTCAACCGCTATACCGTAAGAACCCAGAATGCAGTAGACTACCCCCAGCTGGTTGTGTATGTCGGAGTAGTCCGGGGTCTCCTCGGAGACCTTCCGAAGGAGTTCCAGACACTCTTCGATTCTACCCTGGCTGATCAGCACCTTACTGCGGCTGACCGTTCCGTCAATATCGGCGCCCATGATACCTCCATGCATGGAGTTGCAATTCGGTTACCCGGTTCCTATCTAACAATACCTGAAGGAATTCACTCCGGTCAACGTCCTTTTCATACATCCGCCCGACGGATTTCAGCCTTCGTGTCACATGGCTTTCGAAAAAGAAAAGGCGCTCAGAAAACGCGCCCCGATCTTCACACCGAAAACTGCACAACCCGTACTTTTACGATACTGCCGGAATGCTGGTCCAGGGCGTCCATCATTCAGGGGGAAGGTCAGTTCTGAATTGCACTCATGGCGCCGCATCCTATCACATTATCGAACTGCTGTTGAAACAGCAACAGTCAATCGATTTTCACCAAGAAGAAAGATTGAAAATTGTACTTGACTCTGGAATTACATTATGTATATACAATGTAGATACGGAGGAATTATGAAGACGACAGTCAGAAGATGGGGAAACAGTCTGGCCGTAAGGATTCCCAAGACCATTTCGAAAGAGCTGAGTATTGATGAAAGTACAGAAGTTGAAATACTAGCTGAAGACGGGCGCATGATACTCGAACCACATAAGAGATACAGGCTCAAGGATATGCTTAGCGAGATTACGAATGAGAATCTCCATGGCGAGATCGATACTGGAACCAGAACTGGTGTCGAGGAATGGTAGGGCAGGAAAGAACGCCCGGTAGGGGAGATCTCATATGGCTTTCCTTTGACACGCATAAAGGACATGAACAGAAAGGAAAAAGACCGGCTCTGGTACTATCTCCGAAGGCATATAATGAAAAGGTTGGATTAGCGTTGATGTGTCTCATAACCACCAAGAAGAAGGGCTACCCCTTTGAAGTCGATCTGCCAGAGGATTGTCCCATTGATGGCGTGATTCTCTCGGATCAGGTGAAGAGCCTGGATTGGAGAGCACGAGAATCTGAAATCGCCGGGACTGCTCCCTCAAGTGTACTTTCAGAAACACTTCAGAAGCTATGCACTCTTCTGACATAGCCAGAAATCATTCACAACAATAGCCTCCTGCGCAAATGGCGGGCCGTCTGCATCGCAGTTGGAACCCGTTCTGTGTATGTCTGTTGATAATGAACTCTATAAGTGAAACGATCCAGAATCTCTGAGATGATTCCCCATTGACCTCTGTCATCTAATTATACATTATAACGCTTAGGTATAATAAGGAATCGATTGTGGTAGGTAGGTATAATAAGTGCATCTATCTGATTTCATTGAGCATCCTGGCGGTAGAATAATCAGGACACCACTTGATTACTGGGCATATGTGCCTGCATCGCTCGAACCACCAATAGAACTGAATATGGCATTGATCCGCAGGCTGTCAGATGCTGACAGGGCAGTAAGTGAACTGGCCGGTGTCGCAAGAACACTGCCTAATCCTCACTTACTCATTGGTCCATTCATGAGACAGGAAGCTGTTATCTCTAGTAAGATAGAGGGAACACAGGCATCCTTTTCGGATCTATTGTACTTCGAAGCAGCAAGAATCAAGGAAGATCAGGTTCCGGACGTTCGTGAAGTTGCAAACTATGTCAAAGCAATGGAATACGGACTAAGCAGGCTCAATGATCTTCCCATGTCATTGAGGTTGATCAAGGAACTCCATTCCATACTGATGGATGGAGTCAGAGGCTATAGAAGTACTCCAGGTGAATTCAGACGGTCCCAGAACTGGATTGGTCCGCCTGGATGTTCACTTTCAGGTGCCAGCTACGTTCCGCCGCCTGTTAACGAGATGAAAGACGCCCTTTCAGACCTTGAGTGCTACTTCCATACTGAAACGGATACACCTCCTCTGCTCAGACTCGCCATGATCCACTATCAATTCGAATCCATACATCCGTTCTTGGACGGGAATGGTCGTATTGGAAGGCTTCTGACAGCATTACAACTTGTAGCGTATGATCTGTTACCCCAACCATTGCTTTATCTAAGTGCCTTCTTCGAACGAAACAGGGATCAGTACTACGACTTGCTTCTTGATGTAAGCAGGAAAGGGGCATGGGAGACCTGGATAATGTTCTTCCTGCATGCAGTAGAGGTTCAATCTAAGGATGCTGTAACCAGATCTGACAGGCTGCTTGATCTCTGGCAGGGATATCGTGACAGGCTTCAGGAGGCAAGAGCTTCGGCACTATTACTTCAACTGGTAGATTACCTCTTTGAATTTCCTGCAGTCACGAATCCCATGGCGACAAAGAAGCTCGGAGTAACACCACGCTCAACTCAACTGAACATTGAGAAACTGATTGCATCCGGGATATTGGAGGAGATTACAGGTCAGAAAAGAAACAGGTTGTATGTCGCCAAGGAAATCATCAACATCATAACAGAGTAGATGATGCTGAAGATTCTCGAGACAGCTCTATCTGAAAGACCCATTTGCAATATTGACTGGTGGAAAGGGGACTTCGTGTTGGTGGCGGGCCGCCTGCATCGCAGTTGGAACACATTTGTGACTCATCTTGAGATTATGAACAGATTGCTTGATTACGGTCTGGTCAGGAACCAGTGAAGATGTTCACATACTTACGGTACATGAACCTCCTGTTTCTCTTTCCACCGGTGATCTCACTGAGTATGCCCGTTTCGACGAAACGCTGAACGAGGTCGTTTGCTGTCGGGTACGAAGTGCCGGTCAACGATTGGACATCATGAACGGATACTATCGGGACCCTGTAGAGCATTTCCAGAACTCGATGCCCGTTCCCCGCCGCACGACCGAACTCCGCAGTGATGATCCGCCGATCCGTTTCCCGCAGAGCTATTATCCTTCTTGCGGTCTCCGTCGCCTGGATACTGACTTCAACGATGCCGGTAAGGAAGAACTCAAGCCAATCCTCCCATGCCCCACGTTCCCGGATATCCTGAAGCCTTTCGTAGTACTCCATGCGGTGCTTCTTCAGATAGTACGAGAGATAAAGCACCGGCTTGCTCAGTACCTGCTTCTCGCATAACAGAAATGTAATGAGAAGCCTGCCGATCCTTCCATTGCCGTCCAGGAAAGGATGGATGGTTTCGAACTGCGCATGGGCAAGGCCGATGTTCACGAGTAAAGGTAACCGGGAATCATCATGAAGGTACTTTTCCAGGTCACCGAGCAACCCCATGACATCTTCCGGAGGGGGAGGAATGAAAGTTGCCTCTCCAAGAGTGCAGCCTCCGGGACCGATCCAGTTCTGGCTCCGGCGGAGTTCTCCTGGGGTTAGTCGGTATCCTCTCACGCCCTCCATCAGTTTGCCGTGGATCTCCCGAAAGAGCCTGACCGACAGGGGGAGCTTCACGAGTCGCTCAAGACCGTAGTTCATGGCTCGGACATAGTTGATCACTTCGCCCGTGTCCTTTGGCCGCTGAGGATCGAGTATCTTTGCTTCTGCCTCCAGTATGTCCTGAAGGGAGCTCTGAGTCCCCTCGATCTGGCTCGACAGCACCGCTTCCTTCCGCATGTACATGTAGACGAAAAGGTCGGGATTCGGTAGGGTCAGTATTGAACCATCAAGCCTTCCAAGCGCTCTATCTGCTTTCGATAGAAGCTCCTGCAGGACGCCTTCTATCCTGATCGGCGGTTCTGGCGGCAGAGGCTCAGGGATGAAAGCAGAGTAACCATTTGATTGAAGAACATATCTTCCTGAACGGGTAGACTGTGAACCCTGTTCATCATGTTGCCCCAATGTGATTCCTTTCTTTAGTATACAGCCCCTTGGCATTTCATATTAAGGTTTAACCTTAATATAGAATGATTTTGGTGGCATATGCAAGGTTTCTTTCATTAGCAGGAATCGAGGAAAAATAACGTAGAT
>JAFGUP010000123.1 GCA_016938475.1 Sphaerochaetaceae bacterium | reverse complement strand
TGTCTGCTCACAACAAGGTCTACCGGACGGGTTTTATGTGTTCGAATAGCTCGTCTCACACTCCTTGTTACTTCCAGAAGTTTATCAGCTTCATCGTTCATGACTATATAGAAATCGTAGTCACTCTCATCAGTCTGGTCACCTCTCGCAAACGAACCGAAAAGATATATCTGTTCGGGGTGTATGGTATCAACCATGATCTTTGTTAAAAGAGAGATTTCTTCTGAAATGAAATGTGTCTCACTCATGAAGACATACTATCATGAGTGGGTGTATCCTCACAAGCTATTCGTCTTTCGAGGCATTTCTCTGAACATGATTATGTAGTATTGAGGCGTGTTCAATCATCTCAAGTCTCCTGTTCAGTATTAACAGGAATCGATGTTCCTCTCACGTGGGAATACCCACCGGAGTGCTCATTGTGAAGTCATTGCGAATCTTTTCGTAAAAAAAAGGAAGAACCATGAAAACAGCTCTTCCTCGCGTACTATTTCTTTCGTACAGCTCTCTTCTTCGCCGGTTTCGATTCCTTCTGTACAGGTCTGACCTTCTTATGTGTGATCTCCCAGCAGAAATGGATCTTCTGATTCCGTTTGAAGTCCTCTCCGATCGTCTCATCTGAGATGTCTTTGACATCGTATGAGTTCATCAGTTCCTCCTCCATCTTGAACTTCCTGAAGTTCGTGGAGAAGATGAGTTTTCCCTCTCGGGTAAGGTGGTTCATACACTGATGGATGAGCATCTTCTGGTCTCGATAGACATCGAACTCCCGTCTCATCTTCGAGTTGCTGAAGGTGGGAGGGTCACAGAAGATGAGGTCATACATGTCGTGAGTGTCTTTCAGCCAGGAGATCACATCATCCTTATAGTAGAAGTGTTCCATCCCCTTATGGCCGTTGAGCTCCATGTTCCGTATAGCCCAGTCGAGGTAGGTGGAGGATGCATCGACTGACACGGTAGAGACAGCTCCCCCGCTCGCGGCATGGACAGTGGCCGTGCCTGTGTAGCAGAAGAGGTTGAGGAACCGCTTTCTGTCTGCCTGTTCTTCGATCATGGCCCTCACCGGCCGGTGGTCGAGGAAGATCCCGGTGTCAAGGTAGTCGGTGAAGTTGACGAAGAACATATGCTCATGTTCACGCATGATGAAGAAGTTCTTCTCATCATCGAGTTTCTCGTACTGTTCCTTTCCCTTCTGCGCCTTCCGCTGCTTCACATGGATATGTTCGATATCGATCCCGGTCGCACGTTCGGTTGCCTGGATGAGTTCATCAAGCCGTCGCTGTGCATCCTCCTCAGGGATTGATGCCGGTGGAGCATACTCCTGAAGGTGGACATGGGCATGCTCATAGATATCGATAGCTGCAGAGTATTCGGGCATATCGGCATCATAGAGGCGATACGAAGAGACCTTCTGCTCAGCCAGGATGGGTTCGAGCCGTGCTATATTCTT
>JAFGUP010000002.1 GCA_016938475.1 Sphaerochaetaceae bacterium | reverse complement strand
ATCTCTCGGTTTTCACCGAAAAACACTGGATTACTTCGTGACTGGTTTTACAACCCTTCTCTATGTCTTCCAGGAGAATCCAAGGATCCTCCTCTCACTGTTCAAATCGTAATAGAATTATCGTACAAAGGTCTTCTCTAGATCCTTTGTTAATGTGATGACGATAATCTTCTCTCCTGTGCGGGTACTCACATCTGAATGGATACTCGCAATCTCCACATCGACCACATCCGTTATCTGCTTCTCAAAATATTCGCGAGCGCTTTCAAACAAGCTGGTTCGAACTTGTTTCAGCAGCTCTACTCCCTGACTGCTCTCTGCCAGTTTTTTTTCCACCTGACTTAGGAAGCCCTTGAGCCGAATAATGATCAGATCCTGACAGATGGTCGTCTTGATCTCTTTAGGACCACGTCCCATATACGAGATCTCGAAGGCACTTACAGCTTCACTTAATTTTGCCTCTGTCTGTCCCTTAGTCAATCGATCTTCCTCTCTATATTTCGCTACACTATAGGTAATCGCACTCTTAGTCAACGAGACCGAACGGGTTTTGATGCGTTCCAATAAAAAAACAGCAGGTTCGAATTGCGATGATGTGAACATCGCTCTGGCGTCTTTGAGCCCGCTGTATTTCTCTCTGTACTGTAGAACCTGTCGGACAGAACCATCATCACAGAACACATCCGCAGGACTCCCATCAGTATCCTGTCCACGCACCTTCGACCACTTCCACATCTGATGAGATTGACGAGTTGGGCCTTCCACGGCAATGAGTCAGGAAGGATGCACTGTGAAACGGAGAGTGAAGAAGATTCAAAACACAACGAAGAGACACCAGCTCATCACGAGCTGGTGCGGGGGCATGAAATGGCAGGACGGAGGTCAATCACTTGCAACGGAAAAGTCGACGTGTTCTGCTACGACCACGTATCGTTCCCTGTCTTCACCTTCCTCATTCTTCCACCTGTTCTGCTTGAGTCTACCGACTACTCTCACCTTCTTTCCTTTCGAAAGGTACGTGCCGCAGGTCTCTGCCAGATTCCCCCAGGATTCGACTGAGAGAAACAGAGTTTCCTGCACCACCTCTTTCTCTTTGTTCCTGTAGAATCTGTTGGTAGCAACCGAGAAATTGCAGACACTGGCCCCGTTCACGGTCACATTCACATCAGGGTCATGGGTAAGATTGCCTTCAACCAGAATCGAATTCAGATTATTCATCTCTGATATCCTCCTATACCCGAATTATGCGCAAAAGAAGTATTCTGCTTCTTCCTGT
>JAFGUP010000012.1 GCA_016938475.1 Sphaerochaetaceae bacterium | reverse complement strand
TCTTCACAGTAAGGGGGGGATCACTTGCTTTGGATGAAGGACTCTCAAGCCCCGATTTCTCTTCGCTCCTTTCCATCATAGAGAAGATCCACACTCAGGGAATGGCACACTTTGATGATACGGTGAATGAGATCATTCAAGGTCGAAAACAGCAATGAACAAACCACACCTTCCGACTGTACCGCTTTTGGCGACCCTAGCCTCGCTGTTGTGGGCTTCTGCCTTTCTCGGGGGAAAGATCGCTCTCGAGTCACTGCCACCCCTCCATCTTGCTTCCTACCGACTGATAGGAGCAAGTATCATCCTGCTCCTGTTCATCAGACGAAACCCCTTCAAGGGGCTGACACAGAACATGCCTTACCTGATCCTCCTCTCATTTCTTCAGACCATCTTCCTGTTCATAGCATTCAACATCGGACTCAACCTGGTAAAAGGTTCCTATGCAGCCATCATCATAGGCTCCTCGCCTGCTGTTACAGCACTGATAGCCACCCGCGTCATGAAGGAAGAGAGACTGAGTGTACGCCATTATGTATCGATCATACTCGGTGTCGTCTCGATCGTGTTTCTGACACTCGGCAACAAGAACTCGACACCGATTGAACTACCTGCAATAATCGGGTCTTTCATACTTCTTATGTGCAATGTATCAAGTGCCTTTGCCAGTATCGTGATGAAGCAGAGATTCAGAGAGCATACAGCAGTACAGGTGAATACCGCTCAGATCATATTGGGGACGGTTGCCGTCACCATTATCGCACACATGAGAGAACCGATAGTGAGGATCCATTGGTCCACCTCTGCAGTATTCAGTGTCCTGTACCTGTCAGGAGTGACCGCGGTGGCGGTCACCATCTGGATGTATCTTGTTCACAGACCCGATATCTCCATTGCCCGTATCGCGATCTACAAATTCATCATCCCCTCCGCAGGAGCTCTACTGAACTGGCTTTTCGCTCCATCTGACCCTATGACCGCCAGTTCTCTTATAGCTGTCATCGGGATGAGTATGGCTGTTTTGATCTCATCACGAGGCTCCCCCGGGCCTGCATCGTATAGGAATGCAAAAGGTAATCATGATATGGTTAGTGATATACAGAGAGGGTAAGAAACCATGAGAAGAGTATCTACGACAATAGACGTCAAGATATCCAACGCGATCAAGATATACACTCAGCTGAGAATGAACAGCAATTTCAGCAAAGCTGAACTTGCACGAAGGGTTCATCTGTCGTTCGCTTCGGTTTCCAACATGTGCACAGAGCTAGAACAGCACAATCTCGTCACGGTAGAGTACAACAGCAAAAGTACGGGAGGACGAAAAGCAGCCTCCGTCACCTTCAATTCATCGTTCGCCTATACCCTTGTCATTGACATGCACCACACCCAGCATATCTACGTTTCTATTGTCGACCTGGAGAACCGGCTCGTCGATTCAAAACGTTTCGAGGTGTTCCCCTCAGATACTCTCGACACTGTTCTACAGAACATCCGTACGATTTCATCGACACTGACAGAGACCCGTGCATACCGCATCATTGCTGTCGCAGTCGGCATCTCAGCGGCCTTCAACCCCGTAACCAAGACACTCCTTCAATCGGCTAATCCCCTTTTCGAACGGGTAAGACTCACAACTTACCTTGAAGAGATCTTTCCGGATATACCCATTCTCATAGAGAACGATGCAAATCTTGCGGCACTCAGTCAGAGTGATACCATAGAGGGTTCACAGAAGAATCTTCTGTGCATCTTCTTCACCCAGGGAATCGGTCTCGGCATCATGATACATGGACAGCTGTACCTCGGCTCAAACGGGTTCGCAGGAGAACTCGGTCATCTGAAAGTCCCAGAAGGAACAAAACGGTGCAAGTGCGGCTCGATAGGATGTCTAAGGACAGAAACGACTCTCGAATCGATCGCAGAGGATCTGGGTGAACTTTCCTACCTCCTTTCCCTTCCATCCTCTGCGCAGTACGCACAGGAACTGGCCGACAGATATATCCGTGAAGAGAAGGAGGTGAGAGTTCGTATCGACCGTACCGCCCTGATCATCGGCGAAGTGATGGCGGAACTGTTCGACCTGTTCAATCCCGAAGAGATTCTTCTTGCCGGGAACCTCGGTCCTCTGTTTCCTCTTATCCGCAACCTGATCAAGACCCGCTCTCAATCCCTGTCAAATCTTTCCCGTGAGGTGGACCTTCAGATTCGCTGTATCGAAGATAAAACGTATGAACTGATCCGCAAGGGGGGTGCAGAAAAAGCCTTCATCTCCTGGGTTGAAGAGTATATATCCTCCCTGTTTCTTGAAGAGTAAAGAGCTGCAAGAGATAATCGCGCATTCTACACTCACCGTGTCAGATGTCCTTTATTTATGAGATATTGCCTGCGATAGCGTGAAAGGAATCTCCTAGTGGATGAAACGTTGCACATACACAAACAGTTCAATCCACTTTCCTGATCCGTGCTCCGAGCGCGAAGAGTTTTCCAGGCAGGTCTTCGTACCCCCGCTCGATCTGGTATATATTCTGGATGACACTCTCTCCCTGAGCGCAGAGGGTAGCAATGATAAGGGCCATGCCGGCACGAACGTCAGGGGAAGATACCTGAGCCGCTCTCAGCTGGGTCGGTCCATTGACAAGGGCACGGTGAGGATCACAGAGGATGATGTCCGCTCCCATACGGATCAGCCAGTCTATGAAGAACATCCGTGACTCATACATCTTCTCGTGAATAAGAATCGATCCGTTCATCTGAGTGGCACTTACGGTGAGAATACTGAGCAGGTCAGCCGGGAAACCCGGCCAGGGTGCATCATCTATCTTGACGGTATGACCGGAAATACTCTTCCGCATCAGTCTCGATTGAGAGGCAGGAACTATGATGGAATGCTGGCCGGTTACCTGCCAGGAGACTCCAATCCGGTCGAACCCTGTCTCGATCATCCTTAGATCCTTGTTCTGTACGCCCTGGATTTCGATCTCACTTTCTGTCGCTGCGGCGAGACCGACGAACGAACCTACCTCCATATAATCGGGTCCGACAGTGAAGGATGTGTCTGTGAGTCTCTTCACCCCCTGAACTCTCAGAAGGTTGCTCCCCACTCCCTCAATTCTGGCACCCATCGATATCAGAAAGCTGCACAGATCCTGTACATGCGGCTCGCAGGCTGCATTCGTTATGGTAGTCTGGCCGGGTGTGAGAACTGCCATCATGATCGTATTCTCGGTTGTGATGACCGATGCTTCATGAAGAAACACATCGCCAGCGTGGAGGTTTATTCCATCGACTATCAGGTACCCGTCAGAACTGATAGAGACGACTCCTCCCATCGCTTCTATCGCAGAGACCTGTGTATCGAGCCGCCTTAGGCCGATAACATCTCCACCGGGAGGAGGAAGCGCAACTGTGCCCTTTCTGGCAAGGATCGGTCCGAGAAGGAGCAACGATGCCCTGATATCATCGACTAGAGAACTCGGCAGTTCGGGGTCGATGACTTCAAGACCGGAAGGGTCGATCCTCACGTATCCTGATTGCATCTGCGTGACTGTCACGCCAAGAAACCGGATAAGCTGTATCATTACCTGGACATCAGCAATGTCAGGTACATTGAACAGTTCAACCTCCCGATCGCACAGGAGAGAGGCGGCAAGAAGTGCAAGCGCTCCATTCTTGTTTCCGCTTATCCTGACGCTTCCTTCGAGTGTATAGCCTCCATCGATTATGTACCTGTCCATAGGTAGTATCGTACAGGGGAACAATCCTTTTGACAATCCTGTTGTCTCACCGGTAAAACCCTTGTACTATGAACAGGGGAGGAGCGTGATGCATTCAGTCTATGGTGTTGGCAATCCATTAATTGACATTCTTGTTGAAGTGAATGATGAGTTCCTGAACCGTCATGGGATTCATAAGGGTGCAATGCATCTCATCGATGTGAATGAGCGGACGCGGCTGCTTGAATCACTTGCTGGGTTCCCTCATACCTACTCGTGCGGAGGTTCCTGCCCCAACACGATCATTACCCTCGCAGCCCTGGGAGTACCTACCACCCTTGCAGGGAAAGTAGGAGACGATGAGTATGGCGCTATCTACAGAAAACAGGTTGCCGAACACACAGTAAAGGACAGGATGACAATAAGTTCCTCGCATCCAACAGGATCATCTGTCATCCTCATCACACAGGACAGTGAGAGGACGATGAACACCTACCTTGGAGCAAATAGATTCTACGGGAAAGAGGATGTTCATCTCGCTTCGGTGCTTTCTTCAGATATGTTCCATTTCACCGGGTACATGTACGATACGGACAATCAGAAAGAGGCAATTCACCTTGCGCTGAAAGAGGCGAAGAACAAGGGAATGACTATCAGCTTCGATATTGCCGATATCTTTGCAGTGGGAAGGAATCGTGAAGCATTTCTCTCCCTGATCGATGAATACTGCGATATAACCTTTGCAAATGCTGATGAGGCGCGTATCCTGTTCAACCACTATGATCCCTATGAATGCTGCAGATCACTCGGTGCAATCTGTCGCACCGCAGTGGTGAAAAACGGGAAACTCGGTTCACTGATAAGCCATGAGAGAACGATTTATAGAATACCTGTGGAGGGGCCTTCCACTCCCGTCGATACCACCGGAGCCGGAGATATCTATGCATCAGGCTTTCTCTACGGAATCTGCAGAGACTTATCCATAGAAGACTCCGGTTATATAGCTTCCTACCTTGCCGGTGAGATCATTCAGAACCGCGGAGCTCAGTTCTCAAAAGAGAAGATGCTCCTCATTCGGGAGCATCTTGCGCGCCGTTTTCCACTCGACTAGGGCGTAATCTACCTCTGACTAGAGATAGGATGGTCTGGGAAGGATCGTCTCCCAGGGGACTGTCGGTTTACCAAAGTGCCCGTAGTTCATATGAGCTCTATAGATGGGTCTCAGCAGATCAAGCTGTTCTACTATCCCTGCAGGAGAAAAATCAAACTCACGCTCGAGAATCCTCTCTATCTCACTGTCGTTAATACTTCCTGTTGAGAAGGTATTCACATCGATACTGACAGGATGGGCTACGCCGATCGCATAGGAAACCTGAATCTCCGCCTTCGTGCACAGTCCCCAGGCAACAAGATTCTTCGCTACGAAGCGAGCCATGTAACTTGCGGATCTGTCGACCTTGGATGAGTCCTTTCCACTGAAGGCTCCTCCTCCATGTCTTGCCGCGCCCCCATAGGTATCGACGATGATCTTTCTCCCTGTCAAACCGGAATCCCCGGTGGGTCCACCTATGCAGAACCGCCCGGTGGGGTTGATGTAGTACTTCGTATTCCCGCTCAGTAATCCTGTAGGCTCAAGCACATGCTGTATCACATGATGCTTGAGAAAATCCTCCAGAATCTCCTGGGTGACATCTTCAGTATGCTGATGGCTGAGCACCACGGAATCAATCTGTACAGGGCGTCCTTCATCATAGACCATCGTGACCTGAGCCTTCGCATCAGGTCGCAGGAAATCGACTTCACGTCCCTTTCTGGCCTCGGCTGCCCGTTCAAGGAGATGGTGAGCATACATGATGGGAGCAGGCATGAGCTGTTCGGTCTCATCACATGCATAACCGAACATGATTCCCTGATCTCCTGCACCCTGCTGTCCCGATGCACTGATCAATGAGTCTACTCCCCGGGCGATATCGGGTGACTGGTGATGAATCCTGTTTTCCACTGTCAGTGAATCCGCGCTGAATCCGATACCCTCTTCATCATAACCGATGGACTTCACCACCTCACGAACAATCTCATCAACGTTATAATCCGCATGAGTAGTGATCTCTCCACCCACAAGAACGAAATCTGTCGTTACGAACGTCTCACAGGCGACACGAGCATTCGGGTCCTCTGTGAGACATGCATCGAGCACAGCATCTGAGATCTGGTCACATACCTTGTCAGGGTGTCCCTCACTCACCGACTCACTCGTAAAAAGATGTCTTCTACTGATCATACCATACCCCTTCTATCACTTTCTCAGGGGAGGCAGGGAGTCATCTACTGAAATACGGACCTGCTTGAACAGTCCATCTCCCTCACTCTTGGTCTCTATTCCATCAATTCCGTTCAGGGCTGTATGTACAAGTCGCCTTTCAAACGGGTTCATGGGTTCAAGAAGTTTGCTTCTTCCGCTCTTCTTGACAGATTGTGCTGTCTTGAACGCAAGGCGTACAAGGAACTCCTCATGCCGCATCCGATAGTTCTCACTGTCGACCATCACCTTCATGTGGTTCTGGAGCTGACCGGCATAGACATTGACAATCAGCTGAATCGCATCAAGGTTCTTTCCCTTCTTCCCTATGATTATGGAAGAATACTCACTGGAAATATCGAGTCCGAGCTTATTATGCTTTCTATACACGATATCGACAGAACCCGGATATCCCATCTTGATCAGCAGATTCGAAAGGAAGGTGATGACGTTCTCTTCGAATTCCTCATTCACCTCTACTGGACCTTCATCCTCATCCTCATTCTCGTTCTGCTGTTCTTCCTCTTCATTAAGATATACGCGGATCTTCACATTACCTTTTTTAAAAAGTGAGCGCTTTTCTGATTCCACAACCTCGATATCGATATCATCCTGGACGACCTGCAGCTCCTCAAGGGCACGTGCAATGGCCTCCTGTTCTGTTTTTCCTTCAAATTCTCGTATCATGCATTATCTCCTGTTTTTCTTTTTCGTATTCTTTCCTGCAGCGACAGCTGCGGCAGGAGCAGCAAGACCTTTCTTTGCCTTCTTCTTGTTCATGTAAACCTGCTGTCCGATCGATATGAAGTTCATAACCATCCAGTACAGGAGGAGACCTGATGGTGCACTGTAAAGAACGAAGAAGAGCATGATGGGCATTCCCCACTTCATGAATGTACCGGTCATTCCTGTCTGTGGTGTGGAGGCCTGGGTCAGAGAGAAGGAAAGTACCATACTTGTTCCATAGAGGATCGGAAGGAGTCTCAGATCACTGCCTATCAGCGGAAGGGTAAGCGGTGCAAAATTATACACCGACTCGGGAAGTGAAAGGTCACTGATCCATCCGGGAATGAACACAGCACCACGAAGTTCGAAGTGTTTGTTCAACAGTCCGTACAGGGCTATGAATATCGGGAACTGGAACAGCATGGGAAGACATCCTCCGAGAGGATTGATTCCCTCCTTCTTGTAGAGTTCACCCATCTCGGCGTTGAGTTTCTGAGGATTATCCTTATACTTCGCTTTGAGTTCTTCCATCTGCGGTCCCAGAGCCTGCATACGGGAAGTTGATTCCATACTCTTCTTGCTGAACGGCTGAAGGACCACCTTGATCAGTATCGTAAGCAGGATGATAGCAACTCCGTAGTTGGGTATCAGACCATAGAAGAGTGTGAGTAACCACTTAAGGATCCCTTCGAGCCAACCAAGCCAGGAAGAACTGTCCAGAGCCTTCTCGAGGTTGAGTTCACTCAGACCAAACCCGTTATCAGCTGCATCGTTATAGATAGCCATATGCTGCTTGAGCTGTGGACCGATATAGAAGCGGAACACATCGGTAGCTGAAGAGGTTCTGTAGGCAGGACGGGAGAAATACATCGAGGATTCGAGAGGTATTGAAGAGCCTTCCTGTTCAGTAAGTGTCAACTGGTACTGTGTGGCATCGGGAATACCGATAACACTGAAGTATTTTCCTGCCAGTGCGGTCCAACCTATGATCTCATTATTGGTATAGACTCCATCCTTTAACTTGGCTGTACTCTTCTTACCGTTCTGTTCGACGTAGAACCGGCGGTAGGTGTATCTCCCATCCGGCTCACTGTGGAAGGATGGACCGAGTTGAGGTTCGAAGGCAAGGGTATAGGCATAACCGTCAACGTTGAGCGGTATAGAGGAGTTCTCACTGTTCCTGGCTTCGATCTCAATCTCGAACAGGTAGTCTGAAGCACCGAAGCGGAACCGCTTAATCAGCGTGAAGGGAGCTCCATCCTCAACGGTGAAATCCTGAGAAAAGACCACCTCATTCCCGTTGATCGAATAATCGAATACTGCATCAATAGGTTGAGCCGTACCATTGCCCGCATAGAGGGCGAATGCTTCCTTATCCAATCCTTCGTTGAATATCATCTCGACCGGGTTTCCGTTATCGAGGTGATCCTTCAACTTCAGTGAGGATACTGTTGCACCGACAGGGTCGAACTCAATAAGGAAGACTTCGGTTTCGTAGGTGAAAGACGTGGTTGATGAAGCCTCTTTCACAGCTTTGAGGGTTCCTGTACTGCTCATACTCTTTGCAGCTGGCCCGGTCAGTTGATTATCGGTCGCTGTCTGTTCGGCAGTTTCTGCCGGCAGAGAGGCAGGTTCAACACGCGTTGCTGTTTCTATCGGTTCTGGTGGAAAGAATGTCTGCTGTATCGTCATCCCTCCAACAAAGATAACTACCGAAAGAACTATAAACAATATGGTATTACGGTCCATACTCACTCCTCTTATTACTTACGTGGTCATCGAAAAATTTGGATGGAAGGCAGAAAATAGACCTATCTCGTATAAAGGTGAGCGAGAGTAAAGAGATGAATCAGCTGCTGTTTCTGTTGGTTATGAGATACTGCCATTCCCGGGTATACTATGAATGCAAAATCAAAACCAGAGAGAAGATTTCCCTTCTCCAGACGCCAGATTTCTTTTATCTGGCGCCGTATTCTGTTTCTTTGAACGGAAGATCCATACTTTTTTACAGGTATGACGATAATTCTGTTCGTTCCCAGAGTATTGCGGGCAATTCTCATACGGAGGTGTGGAACCGAGTAGACCTTCCCCGTTTGAAAAATTCTATCAATCTCTGATTTCTTTTTTACAATTTCATTCTTAGTAAGGCTTTTTCTCATCACAGACGGTTAATTTCTTTCTGCCTTTAGCTCTTCTGCGAGCTAAGACAAGTCTACCGCCCTTTGTAGCCATGCGCGCACGGAATCCAAACTTTCTATTTCTTTTTGTTCTACTGGGTTGGTACGTTCTTTTCATAGGAAATTCTCCAAACTTTATCGCTTAACGCGGAATTATTATTCATTATCAGCGGGACAGGCTCCCGAAAGGGCAGTATATAGATACGATGCACTGTGTGTCAATAGTATAATCATTTCCTGACTCTGACACTGATTATCGTGATACCGAGTTCGGGATAGATTCGTGACAGATTTCTCTCAATCTGGCGTCTGCGCATCAGCACGAGAGATGAGTAGGCAGGATGGTCACACAGGATCGTCAGGGTATTACCGCGTATCTCGTACGCAGAGGTGTGGAAAGCAAGATCATGGCCGACGATGTCGACCCATTTTTTCTTCATACTTGCCATACCGCTGTCAGGGTCTATGTTCAGTTTCTTGAGAAGTGTATCGAGAAGTTCAGAAAGAGGGGTATCACTCATAGGGGGTAAACCTTCCTTCTGATACAGTATAGGCGAGACTGTCGGACTCTGATTCATCATGAAAATAGGATTCCCTGGGAAGGAAAGTGAAGAAGGCCTGTGAGTAGCCACTGAGTAGATGGAGAAACAGTGCACGCTTTTCGATATCAAGTTCAAGAAGAACATCATCAAGAAGTATAATCGGTTGACGGGAACTTTTTGTACTGAAGGTGTTCATCTGTGCCACTCTGAAGATCAGTGAGGCAAGGCGCATCTGACCGGTCGACCCGGTGAGTGCGAACTGGGACCCATGTTCCATCGTGATAAATTGATCCCTATGAATCCCGCTTACCGTTGTCTGCATGCGTTTATCCTGATTGAAAGAGTTCTCAAGACGGCAAATGATATCCTCTATGCTCTCACAGTTTCTCCAGGAAGGCTTATACACGATCTTCAAATCACTCGTACTTCCGGATACCTGTTGATACAGGGGAGAGAAAACTTCATTGAACTCCTGAACCATGACTTTTCTCTTTTCCTGTATTCTCAGACCAATATGAGCCATCTTTTCATTATAGACAGGAAGAAGTGCATAATACTCCTCCTTGATCGCTTTATTTCTCTGCTTGAGAATCAGTCGGTACTGGCGAAGGTCATCAAAGAACAGAGGATCATACATACTCATCGTCTGGTCGAAAAACCTTCTACGGTCTTCCGGAGTACCTCTAATAAATTCTATATCATCATGACTGAATATGATGCACGGTACAGTGTATATCAGGTCCTTTCGATCCTTCACCTCTCTGCCGTCTATCCGAATGATGCGTTTTTTATCAGTATAGGAAAATGATAGCGTCTGACGATACCCCTCGTCATGTTCCACTGCAGCCGAAAGGGTAGCTGAAGACTCACCATGGGTACAGAGATTTTTGAGAGGGACATTTCTGAATGATGAGCCATAGCAAAGAGTATAGACAGCCTCTAGAAAATTTGTTTTACCCTGACCATTTTCTCCCACAAGAAGAACCCTCCTCGCATCAGTTGGGAGAAGGGTTTCTTCAAGATTTCTAAAATGGCGGAAGCCTACTGAGATGAATTTCATTAATCCAGCTGCATCGGCATGATGACGTGCAGATAATCTTTTTCAGGGTTGGAAACGACTGTGATCGCCTTATTGCTCTCGGTGAATCGGATATCACAGGTATCTCCATCCATCACCTTCAGAGGACTGACAAGATAGGAATAGTTCATGGCAAGACGTACTGATTCACCGCTATAGGAACACGGTATAATCTCCTTTGCCTGTCCAAAATCGCTCTCTTCGGAACTGATCGTTATGAAATCGTTCTCAATATCGAGATATATCCTTTTCGCCTTATTCTCAACGAGAAGAGAAACTCTTTTCAGTGCTTCGTTCATCTTCTTGATATCAACAGAACAGGTACGTGACTGCATAGCGGGAATAACTCTCTTATAGTTCGGAAACTGTCCCTTGACCAGGGTCGTATACATGAGCACTGAACCGAAGGAAGCGAACAGGAGGGTGTCAGTGACAGCAAGAGAGACCTCCCCCTCCCGGTTACCCCCCTTCTCGATGAGTGAGAGAAATTTCGCAGGTATGATGATCGGATTGAATTCCGGAATATCCTTGTCGAGATTACGGGAAATCATCGAGAGTCTTCTTCCATCGGTAGCGACCATAGTGAGAGCTCTTTCACCCTGTTCCATGTAGACTCCGTTCATGAAGTAGCGTGTCTCATCATCACTGATGGCAAAGATCGTCTGATCTATCATCTCGAAAAGATCCTTCTGGGCAACCGTAAAGAATTTGTTGACAGGTTCTTCAAGCGTGGGGAATTTGTCTGCCTTGATTGTTCTCAGAGAAAAATCAATTGATTTATTCTGAGGATGAATGAACAGTTTCTCTCCGATCTCTTCAAAGATGATGTCCTCATCAGGAAGTGCTCTGAGAATACCGAGGAATTTATCACAGAAGACAGTGGTCGTACCGCTTTCAACTGTTTCGACTTCAATACTCGTCGTAAAACCGATTTTCTGGTCAGTCGCTTTGATGACAAGCCTGTTCTCTGAAGTTTCCAGGAAGACATTGGAAACGATGGACAGAGAGTTTCTCTGACTTGTGAAATCGAGTGCCAGAACGATTTCCTTGAGGATATTGTTTTTCGGACAGATGAATTTCATCGTGCTACTCCTATTATTATTATATATCTAGTCGTCGTAGTAATAGTATCATGTATAATGTGGAAAACGCCACTATTTCTATATCATAAAACTTCCTACGCAATTAACAACCTGTGGAATACCCCACTCCTTTTCAACAGGTTATCCCTGTTTTCCACAAGGTACGACTATTGTACACTAGTTTCAACAGGAATTCCTCAGATTATCAACAGGTTTTTCTGATCTCTATGAACGCTTGTAATCATGAACCTGACGTATCAGTGTCTGTATAGAATTACTCAATGTGACATCATTCTGAATCATCATTTCAACTTTTTGTACCGAATGCATAACAGTCGTATGGTCTCTACCGCCAAACTCATAGCCGATCTCCGTGGTGGAGAAATCGGTAATCCTGCGGGCGATGTACATTGCTATCTGTCTTGGAAGGACGACCGATTTTGTTCGTTTTTTTCCTTTTATATCATAGGGGGAGATATTGAAGTATTCGGCAGTGACTCTGATGATCGTATCGAGATCCTTTGTCTGATCTTTTTTTGCAGAATACGTGCTTCTCAGCTGTTCTTTAGCGATGTCCAGCGTGATCTCTTTGTTGAGAAGGGTTCCATACGCTATAAGTTTAGTAAGTGAGGATTCGAGGTCTCGGACATTGGTAATTATATTCTTGCTGATGTACTCGAGGACTTCGCTTGAGATATGAGTCATCTGCTTCTCAGTTTTTTTCCTGAGAATAGCCAGCCTCGTTTCAAAGTCGGGAGGTTGCAGATCAACGTTGATACCTCGTGTGAAGCGGTTTTTCAACCTGTCTGTGATATCCTGGAGCTCGTTGATGGGACGGTCACAGGTAAATACAAGCTGCTTGTTTGATTCAAACAGGTTATTGAAGACGTGAAACAATTCTTCCTGAGTCGATTCCTTTCTCTGCAGGAAGTGTATGTCGTCGATGAGAAGAACATCTGCCTTCCTGTATTTGTTTCTGAATTGAGGAGTCTTTTTCTCACTGATTGACTGGATGAATTCATTGGTAAACTTTTCAGCTGTCACATAGACTACCTGAAGTTCCGGTGTGTTGTCCTGGATGTAATTCCCTATGGACTGGATAAGGTGAGTCTTACCGAGACCTACTCCGCCATAGATAAGACAGGGATTGTAGGAAACTCCGGGATTCTTTGCTATAGCCATACTGACATTGTAGCTGAAAGCACTGTTTTCTCCCACCACAAAGGAACTGAACTGGTAGGAAGGATTTATATTTCTGTCTCTCGGTCTACTCACTGCCTTGGGCATCATAGAGGAGACCGGACGGATCTCCACAGAGGATGTCTCTTTCTGTGTTTCACCGTTATTCGATGCCCTCTCCTGCTGCTTCACCTCGAACTCAATTCCGATTTTATCTCCAGTGAGTTCAGTAAAGAGTTGAGAAAATACGGTGAGATAATTCTTAATCACATAATCACGGATAAACAGACTCGGAACGGCCAGGACAATTGTGTGATCTTTTGATCTTATATATGAGATTCTCTGTATCCATGTGACACATTCATGTTCCGGAAGGGTTGATTCGAGCCTGGAGACCACCTCTTCCCAGAACGGATAATAATTCCATTTCTGTTCAAGCATGACCATTATAATATAGCAGCGGATGCCGATTGACAAGACTCACCGTACACCTGATGATTTCTTCATGAAAAAGTGTAGTAAATCACTGTATTATAACAGTATAGAAACCTTCTAAAAAGGCATACATCCCTTTACATTATTCCTGAATAATGGTATACTTACAACAAATCCAATTTTTTATTATACAAGGATATATTTATATGGAACAGAGTATTTTGGAAGGAGTGCCGGAAGGTGCTGCGGATCATCGTGAGCCCACAGAAACAGCATCCGGTAAATCTTCCTACACGTCCAGCAGTATACAGATTCTCAAAGGGCTAGAAGCGGTCAGAAAAAGACCGGGAATGTACATCGGTTCGACCGGACCTGACGGTCTTCACCACCTTGTATACGAAATCGTAGATAATAGTATCGATGAAGCTATGGCCGGTTACTGTGATGAGATTGCTATCTCGATAGAGAAAGGGAATGTGATCCGTGTTGAAGATAATGGTCGTGGTATTCCTGTCGATCTTCACCCGAGTGAACAGGTGAGTACTTTGCAGGTTGTCATGACTCAGCTTCATGCCGGAGGTAAGTTCGACAATGAGACATACAAGGTATCAGGCGGTCTGCACGGAGTGGGTGTCTCTGTTGTGAACGCTCTTTCCGAATGGCTTGAGGTGACTGTTCACCGTGCGCCTCATATCTATTATCAGGAGTACAGGAAAGGAGTTCCTCTACAGGATGTAGCGGTTATCGGTGATACGGATAGAAACGGGACAACAGTCCGTTTTATGGTCGATTATTCCATTCTTGATAAAGAGAACTACAGTTATCGTGTCCTGACTGAGCGCTTCAGAGAATTAGCCTTTTTAAATAAAGGTATTCAGATAGGGGTTCGTGATGAGCGTGAAGAGGAGGTGAAGGAACATCATTTCCATTATGAAGGCGGAATCAACGAATTCATCAAACATCTCAACGAGTCGAAGAAGGCCGTTCACCCTGAACCTATCTATTTTGAGGGGGAGGATCAGCAGGTCAAGGTGGAGATTGCTCTCCAGTACAATGATCGCTTCGATGAGGTCCTGTTTTCTTTTGTGAACAATATCAACACTCGTGAGGGTGGTACTCATTTGTCAGGGTTCAGGTCTGCTCTTACGAGGGTGATGAACGAACAGCTGAAGAAGAAACCGAATCTTCTGAAAATCTTCGGCAACCCTCTTGTCGGCGATGATCTGCGCGAAGGGCTTACTGCCGTTGTATCGGTGAAACTTCCCGATCCTCAATTCCAGGGTCAGACGAAATCAAAACTGGGAAATACCTATGTTCAGGGTGTTGTGTCTTCTCTTATGTATGAAAAACTCACGAACTACTTCGATGAATACCCTGCAGTGATAGAGGCGATTCTCGCAAAAGCTATCATGGCGGCAAAAGCACGCTTTGCTGCCCGTGATGCACGACTGAAAATCCGAAAGGCCTCCGAAGGGGCGGGTCTTCCCGGGAAGCTTGCCGACTGTGCGGAGAAGGATCCTGCTCTCTGTGAGATATTCATTGTCGAGGGAGATTCTGCAGGAGGAAGTGCCAAACAGGGACGTGACAGACAGAATCAGGCGATACTTCCTCTATGGGGAAAGATGCTGAATGTGGAGAAAGCGCGTGAGGATAAGGTGCTGTCAAACGAAAAACTGCAACCTGTCATCGCATCTCTCGGCGCAGGCCTTGGGGTCCATTTTGATCCTTCTAAGGTCCGTTATCACAAGGTTATCATCATGGCTGATGCCGATGTTGATGGTTCTCACATCAGGACTCTTCTGCTCACCTTCTTTTTCCGGTATATGAGAGAGCTCCTGGAAGAGGGATATGTGTATTTTGCTATGCCGCCACTTTACAAGATAACCTTCGGGAAAAAATCCTTTTATGCTTACAACGAAGAGGAACGGAAGAGGATTCTTCTGGAGAATACCAAAGATGGTGATCTCTCAAAAGTTCCTATTCAGCGGTATAAGGGTCTTGGTGAGATGAACCCCGATCAGCTTTGGGAGACTACTATGAATCCTGAGACAAGAAGTCTCACACAGGTAACCCTTGAAGATGCTGTAGAGGCAGATGAGGTGTTTACTATGCTTATGGGAGAAGAAGTAGAGCCCCGTAAGCGGTTTATCGAAGAGAATGCCGTGTATGTCTCAAATCTCGATGTATAAGATAAGGATGTTATAAGAAATGGAAGAAATCTCAAAAAGCACCATATTTCATGCGAATGTCGCTGATGAAATGAAAGTCTCCTATCTCAATTATGCAATGTCCGTTATCGTATCGAGGGCTTTGCCTGATGTGCGTGACGGCTTGAAGCCCGTTCATCGAAGAATCCTGTATGATATGCATGAGATGGGACTGCGATACTCGTCCTCATTCAAGAAATCTGCAAGAATCGTTGGTGATGTGCTTGGTAAGTACCATCCACATGGTGATGCATCAGTCTATGATGCTCTGGTTAGGCTGGCACAGGATTTTTCTCTCAGATATCCAGCGGTACATCCTCAGGGAAACTTCGGATCGATCGACGGAGATCCACCGGCAGCAATGAGGTATACCGAAGCGAAGATGTCGCGAATCGGTGAGGAGATGCTCGCCGATATTCAGAAGGAGACTGTCGATTATGGTCCAAACTATGATGATTCTCTTTCAGAACCAACGGTTCTCCCCGCGGCTATACCCTTCCTTCTTGTCAATGGTAGTAGCGGTATTGCAGTCGGTATGGCCACTAACATGGCTCCTCATAATCTCAGTGAAGTATGTCAGGGTATTGCAGCATACATAGATAATCCTTCAATCTCTCTGTTTGAAATGATGGAGTATATCAAAGGCCCTGATTTCCCCACTCGAGGAGAAATCTGCGGTAGAGCTGGTATTATAAGCGCTTTTCAGACTGGAAAGGGAAAGGTCGTCACGCGTGGTGTATATGAGATAGAAGAGACAAAATCTGGAAAGACTCAGATAATCTTCTCACAACTCCCATACCAGGTGAATAAAGCAGAGCTTGTAAAAAAGATTGCAGAAGAGAAGAAGGGACGAATAAACTCCATCAGTGAGGTTCGAGACGAATCCGACCGTGATGGTATCCGGCTTGTCATTGAATTAAAAAAGAATGGTGTCCCCTCGGTAGTAATCAACAAGCTGTTCAAATATACCCCCCTGCAGACAAACTTCAATATCAACAACCTTGCTCTTGTAAACGGAAGACCTAAACAGCTCGGACTACTTGAAATGATTCACTACTATGTGGAACATCGCAAGGATGTTGTCGTACGTAGGACACGCTTTGATCTTCGTAAAGCCGAAGAGCGTGCTCATGTGCTTCTGGGACTGAAGATTGGCCTTGAGCACATCGATGAAGTGATCGAGATTATAAAGACCTCTGCAGACAACGCAATTGCTCTGGAGACGCTCATGGAAACCTTCGGGCTTTCGAAAATTCAAGGTCAGGCCATTATTGATATGCGGCTTGGACGGTTAAGTCAGCTTGAAACTACGAAAATCCTTGAAGAGCTGGAAGATTTACGAGTTAAAATATTGTATTATAATGAAATATTAGCTGATGACTCAAAAGTCCTCAAGGTTGTAAAAGAAGAATTACTTGAAATTGAGAACCGGTATGGTGATGTCAGGCGTACACAGATTTCGCATGTCGAACTCACCGGAATGGTCGATGAGGACTTTATCAAAGAAGAGGATGTCGTTGTCATTATGACCAATAAAGGCTTCGTGAAGAGGCTTCCTGTTGAGGAATATAAGACTCAGGCAAGAGGCGGAAAGGGTGTGCGTGCAGCTACTCTGAGAGATGAGGACCTTGTAGAGCATGTCTTCGTAGCCTCGACTCACGATCACATACTTGCCGTATCAAACCTGGGGAAAGCCTATTGGTTTAAAGTGCATGAGATACAGCAGGGTAGTAAAACCTCAAAGGGTGAAAGCATCAGAGGAATCCTCACTACGTTGGAAAAGGATGAGGAAATTACTTCCATTACTCCGTTCGATGATTTTAATGATGATACCTATCTCTTTATGTTGACAAGAGAAGGCGTGGCTAAACAGGTTAATCTGACTAAGTTTAAAAATGCCAGGAAGCGAGGTATTGCGGCAATCATTCTTGATGAAGGCGATGTACTGTTCAATGCCATACTTCTAAATGAGAATGATGAAGTCATGATCATTACGAGACACGGTAAAGGTTTGAGGTTCCCCTGTTCGTCTGTTCGCGCAATGGGAAGGTCCACTCGAGGTGTTCGTGGGATTAAATTATTAAATGGAGATACAGTTGTTGGCCTGTTGAAGATTGATGAAGATAGAAGGATCCTGATGATTACAGAAAAAGGTCAAGGCAAGCAGGTGGAGTTTGATGGTTTCAGGTCTCATGGTCGAGGGACTATGGGTCAGAAGGTGTATACCTTTAGAGAGAAGACCGGGTATCTTGTCCGAGCACTTTCTGTGAATGATGATAATGACATAGTCATCCTTACTGAGAAAGGGCAATCGATACGAGTACCTGTAGACACCATCTCTATACAGGGGCCGTATGCTTCTGGTGTTGTTGTCGCCAGGCTTAAAGAAGTTGATTCTATCCAAGCTATTGCTGTTGTCGATGCGGCTGGTCCTGAAGATTCTAGGGAAGAAGAACAGAATATAGATGAAGCTGGGACAGAACCTGACGCATAGGAGATGTTTCACGTGAAACTTTCAATGCCGTTCATTACTGGGCGGCATGTTTATCGTAATAAATGTTTGCAGTAGAAGCGAACTTGACTGTTGCAGAGATTGGTCTGTACTGGCTCTACCCAGTCTTTCCTTATAACAAAATCTAGAATCTGACTTAGCTTTTTATCAGCAATATTTCCCTGTGGAAAAAAAGAGCTGCCGATAGATAATCGGCAGCATCTCATGTTTCACGTGAAACTTTTTCTAGAATCCGCTTTCGTTGATGATAACAATCTCAGGGTCAACTACGCTTCTCAGATACCGTTCCACTCCGTTCTTCAGAGTCATCTGACTCATAGGACAGCCGGCACATGAACCGGTGAGACGCACAGTGACATTTTTGTCTTCCATGCTGACGAATTCAATATCACCTCCATCGTTCTGAAGGTCTGGTCGTATATCTTCAAGAGCAGCTTTTACTTTATCTACCATTGGAATATCCTCCTACAAAATAGTTATGTAAATGTACTCATATAAAGAGTTATGGTCAATACCTGAAAAGTTTGATGACAAGAAGAATAACTTTATGTATAGTGTTTGTATGGGTGCAAAAAAAATTATCTTTTCCAATCAGAAAGGTGGTGTCGGCAAGACCACAACAGCAGCAAATCTTGGTGCATACCTGGCTCATCAGAGATATAAGGTCCTGTTGATTGATCTCGATTCACAGGGAAATCTCACCAGTGGTGTGTCTGGTAATCAAAGACTGCCGGGTAGTTATGAAGTAATTGTCGGTACCTGCCCTCCCGAAGAGGCGTATCAGGTTACGCCTGTGGAAAACCTGTTTATAATAGGTGGAGGCATACATCTTGCCGGGTTAAGTGTAGAGCTTGTTAATGAACTCGCCCGTGAGTTCTTTCTGAAGAATGCGCTGGCAGGTATCGAGAACGATTGGGATTTTATTCTGGTGGACTGCCCCCCCTCTCTCGGGTTGGTGACGATCAATGCAATGTGTTGGGCGGATCACATCATCATACCCCTGCAGTGTGAATATTATGCCATGGAAGGACTGAACCTTCTTATGAGAACTATTGAGTCTGTGAAGAAACAGCTCAATCCTCATCTGGATGTTCTTGGGATTTTATTTACTATGTATAGTTCCCGTACGAGACTGTCGAACGATGTAGTTGATGACATTACGAACTTCTGGCCTCAAAAAGTGTTTGAGACCAAAATACCCCGAAATGTCAGGCTTTCAGAAGCGCCGTCTCATGGGTTGCCGATAAGTGTTTATGATAAACATAGCACTGGTGCTGAAGGATACCAGAAACTGGCAGAGGAGGTTGTTCGCCGTGTCTAACGCAAAGAAGCATGGATTGGGAAAGGGTATAAGTTCACTGATGGATGATTATTCGTATGATAGCGTATTCAATCCGGAAGCTTTGCTATCTTCTGGTGAAGGTGAATATGTTATGCTTGAAATCAATAAGGTTCATCCCAACCCTCATCAGCCAAGAAAACAGTTTAATTCTGAAGCTATGGAGGAACTCTCTGAATCAATTCGTTCTCAAGGCATCATACAGCCCCTCATAGTTGAAAAAGTTGATGATGGTGAGTTCATTATCATTGCCGGAGAGCGCCGGTACCGGGGAGCATTGGAGGTGGGTCTCGATAAGATCCCGGTCATTATCAAAAAGTTTAGTGACTTTCAACGCCTTGAAGTTGCACTGATAGAGAATATTCAACGAGAGAATCTAAATCCGATTGAAGAGGCGAAGGCGTATGTCTACCTGCTGGAACAATCGAGAATAAAACAGGAAGAGCTTGCTGAACGTGTCGGAAAGAAGCGTTCTACTATCACAAACTCTATCCGTCTCCTTCAATTACCGAAAGAGATTCAGGAATCCCTGCTTGCTTCAGAGTTCAGTAGCGGCCATGCCCGTGCGCTCCTCTCGGTTGTCAATCCTGCAGATCAGCATTATCTTTACACTAAGATTATTCAGGAAGGGATGACTGTCCGTAAAGCTGAACAGTTGGCGAAGGATCTGAATGATGGGAAACGATTTGCGCATGGAAAGGATAGAAAAGTTTTAAAATCCAAATCACCGGACATTATAGCAGTTGAACAACGGCTAATTGAGGCGATAGGAACAAAAGTTGAAGTAAAAGGTACGTTGCAGAAAGGAAAGATTGAAATAACGTACTCAAGCATGAAAGATCTAGAGAAGATCTACTCGCTTTTTCAAATAGAAGAAGAAACAATAGAGTTATAATTACATAAAGGAACTACTATGTCACAGAATTTACAGAATGGTCTGTATGCAAAAGTGCAGACCACCAAGGGAAACGTTGTGCTCTCACTCGAGTATCAGAAGACACCGATGACGGTTTCAAATTTTGTCGGTCTGACTGAAGGTGCGCTGAATCTCAAGAATCCAGGGACTCCCTTCTATGACGGGCTGACCTTTCACCGGGTTATTGATGATTTTATGGTGCAGACAGGCTGTCCGGAAGGAAATGGAACCGGGGGACCCGGGTATACCTTCCCGGATGAATTCCATGATGATCTGAAGCATACGGGGCCTGGTGTTCTCTCAATGGCTAATGCGGGTCCCGGAACCAATGGGAGCCAGATTTTCATTACGCATGTAGCAACACCATGGCTTGATGGGAAACACTCTGTATTCGGTTTTGTTGTTGAGGGGCAGGATACCGTGAATGCGATAGCTCAGGGAGATACTATCCAAAAGGTGGAAATCCTCCGTGTCGGAGAGGAAGCTGAGAAATTCATTGTCACGAAAGAGTCGTTTGCTGCAGCTGTATCAGAGGTGCAGGCAAAAGAGAATGAGCGTATTGCAGTCTTAGAGAAAGAGTTAAACAGGGAGATTTCCAATAGGTGGCCAGATGCGAAGCAGACTCCGAGTGGACTTCGTTATGTAGTTATGGAAGAAGGAGCTGGAGTGAATTCACCTGGTATGGGGCAGAAAGTGACTGTCCACTATACCGGTACACTGCTTGATGGGAGAATATTTGACTCTTCAGTACAGAGAGGAGCTCCAGCAGAGTTTAATATCGGTCAGGTCATAGAAGGATGGAATGAAGCTTTGCAGACCATGAAAAAGGGCGAAAAGAGAACTCTGATTATTCCACCAGAGCTAGGATATGGGAAGCAGGGATACCCCGGAGTCATTCCTCCGAATTCGTATCTTATATTTGAAGTGGAATTGATTGACTTCTAGAAAAAGGGCGATATGAAAAAAAGTGCTACACAGTTTGTCTGTTCAGAGTGTGGGAATATTGAGACGAAATGGCTTGGTAGGTGCCCGCAGTGTGGGAATTGGAATACATTCACTGAGCAGCAACCTGTGATTGCACAGAATAGGAGATCCACGCAGCGGATCGCTGATTCATCACTGCAGCACCTGACGAGTGTGGAAGATGTTGTGGTACATAAAGACTTTATATATACATCAAACATATCTGAGTTTGATCGGGTTCTTGGTGGAGCCATCATGCACGGAAGCGCCACCCTCATCGGCGGAGAGCCGGGAATCGGGAAGTCAACTCTTATGCTCCAGGTTGTTGCCTCCCTGAAGGATAAGAAAGCTATCTATGTTTCAGGAGAGGAGTCTCCTCAGCAGGTGAAAAAGCGTGCTCAGCGACTCTCTCTTCCCCTTGATAAGATACTCTTATTCAATAATACAAATCTTGAAAGCCTTATAGACATAATTACGAAGGAAAAGCCCGACTGTCTTGTTGTTGATTCTCTGCAGACGCTCACCAGCAGTGACCTCACTTCAGCATCAGGCTCTGTCTCTCAGATGAAGAATTGTGCGTCAGACCTTGTCGATGTAGCAAAGGCTGCCGGATGTGCTCTCTTCCTCGTTGGGCACGTCACAAAAGATGGGCAGATTGCCGGACCGAAGGTGGTGGAGCACATTGTCGATACGGTTCTCTATTTTGAGATGGCAGAGACAGGAGCCCGGATCATTCGCGCTGCAAAGAACCGTTTCGGTTCGATTGATGAGATAGGGATATTCATCATGGGAGAGAAGGGTCTCATGCCCGTAGCTGACCCTGCGGGTTTCTTTCTTTCGAAACGGCCCCGGGGAACTATACCTCCGGGTATTTCCTTTGGAACGGTGCTCGAGGGAAGCAGAACATTCCTGATCGAAATCCAGGCACTCAGTGTCCCCCTCAACACCTCTGGCTATCCAAGGATCTTCTCAGAGAAGATAGATTCTTCGACTGTTTCCCGTATTGCGGCAATACTTGAGCGTCACGCGGGAGTTGTGCTTTCACGCAACGATATCTATGTAAATGTCGCTGGGGGCATCAAGGTAAAAGAGGTGGCAATAGAACTACCTCTTGCTCTTGCTCTATACTCGGCGTTGACAGGACGAGCTCTTCCTGCCAATCTTGTTTCTATGGGAGAACTCTCTCTGGCTGGTGAAGTGCGGCCGGTCGGCTTCAGCGATAAACGGATGAAAGGTGCCTTAGAAATGGGTTATTCGACCCTTCTGATTCCATCATCAACGAAGCGTCTGACACGAAAGGCTATGTATCTGTCCTGTGAAACAATAGCAGAAGCGCTCGAACAGGTATCCAGGATCCACGAGACTTTGTAAGCAATACGAACTAACCATATATCCTCACCCATACGAAGGAATTTCCGGGAAAGAAGGAACTCAGTATCACATTCTGAAGCTCTGCACCCGCTGTGCTCTGTTTGATATCAGTGTGTCCATTTGCTGTTCACGTAGTACCCTATGAATGATGCGGTACCGGTGCCGCTAGAGCAATTACCCGTTCAGGGGTTTTGTAAGCTTTACTTACAAAGTGTTGTATCTGTGCTATCTGGCATTGCAGACTTTCCGGAAAGGGATTAGTACGGAATGCATACTAATTGACCAGACCGCCTTTTTGAGCAGCTGATATCAGGTAATCCATATATAACAATATCGCTCCTCTATAAGAATCAGGAGTGCCTGAGGAGAGCCTCGGGTGGTCAGTTCAGGCCTAGTAGTATCGCTTGATCGTTGTAACCTGTCGGTGTTCACCACTCACCCTGCCGGGTGAGCCCCTCTGCTGTGAATTACCCGCTCAGGGGCTTAGTAAGCATTCCTGACTAAAGTGATTGTATGATGAGAGGGAATGCAATAAAGGTTCCGATCGATGCGAATATGCTGGTAATGAAGAACAGGAAGAGAGGATGAATGACCCGGTTCCTGTACCATCCTTTGATATGCAGAATATCTTCGGTTAGCGATTCGAAGTCAAGGACTCTGGGCTTTCTCAGGGAAACCTCAAGTATACCGGCAACCATGCCGACTCCAAGGGTGGGGCTCAAGGCCGTGATCGGTGCAGATACTGTCGAGACAATGACGGTAAGTGGATGAGCCAGTCCTATGATGCTTGCAAGAGCAGTCAGTGAGGCGTTGAGACCGAACCAGTATAGAAACATCGTGAGTCCGCTTGTCCAGCCTGATCTGATGAACCCCACTGCTATGAGAGCCAGAAGAGCCACAACAATCCCCCAGGAAAAGATCTTTCCGGCAGGAGATGCTTTGGGAATCGAGGAAATAGACCTGAGAGAGTAGGGTTCCTTCGAAGAGTCAAGTTTTTCCATGTGCCTGATAAGACCGGGAGCATGGCCTGCTCCTACCACTGCAACAACATTCCTTCCCTTCGATCGGTAGATCTTAGTGGCAAGGTATTCGTCCCTTTCATCAATGAGCACTCTTTTTATGGTCGGCAGTTCCTGAGCCATCTCGTCAAGCATCGACTGAAGCATGTTGGTTCCTTTAAGCGACTCGATCTCCTCATCACTAATTTCTTCCTTGGAAAAGGCCGCAGTAAGAAGGGAAGAAATCAGCTTAGCCTTGTTCCACCAGTTGCTCAGTCGCCATGCCCGTTTGAAGGTCACCTCTATTTCTCTGTCACACAGCTCAAGAGGTATATCCCGTTCAGTCGCGATCTCTGCTCCCTTCATGATCTCGTCACCGGGAGAGATTCCCATCTTATCGCCGAGCTTCTTCTGATACGAAGACAGTGCGAGGTTCGCCAGCAACAGAAACCCTTTGTTCTGTTTGAGTACCTGCTTGATATCAAGATTCTCCCACCCCTTCTTTTCTGTCTTGGAACGATATCGTCCCTCATCAAGTTCAATACAGATTACGTCGGGGCTGGTCGCATCAATAACCTGTTCAACTTCATTGACACTCTCAGCCGAGACATGCGCTGTACCGATGAGGATGATTTCCTTTCCGTCAGCACAGGTTATTTTATGCTGGGTGTCTGTTAGTTTTTCGATAATCACTGATGTAGCCTCCGGGGGGGGATGTTCATCCATGGAATGGGATGAGCATACCACATAAATATACGGCTAGTGGAGCGCAGAGGCAACCATAAAAGCCTTCATTCAGTTTCTTCTATCGGGAGAAAAAAACTGTATTGCCGTCTCAAAGCGTTTCTCTTTGTATATCCGTATATATGCTGTAGATACTTTTGCAGTTGAGATGAATTTCATAAAGAAGGGGAGCAACTCCAGTTTTGATTCGGGAGTGAATGGCAGCTGCTGGAAAGAGTATGAGCCGGTGGGAATGGCAGTAATAGGAGTTTCAGTTTCCTTTGGATGGCGTACCGTGATACCGATCACATCAGCACGAGTTAATTCGTCACCTATCCTGAGCATGCAGGTGATGAGATAATCGGTGCCGACCGGTGCTGTTTCAAGGTGTGCGAGAACCGCTTCGTATGCGGTTCCTACCGATGTGTCACTTGATTCAAATTGAATCGGATGCCAATATTCTAGTTCCTGATGAAGATGCAGTTGCCGGATCAATGTGTCCCCCCTGTACAAGGAGAGTGTAGTGAAAAGTGGCAGGAAAGTACAGTATTCTCTGGTTCGCAGTGCCCGCAGGACGCGCGTCGCGATGAAGATTGACGATGCAGGAACTCTGGTGGTCTCTGCCCCGAAGGCGATGAGTACACAAAGGATCGAGGATATCGTCCTGAAACACACAGATTGGATAGAGCGACAGACTTCAATGGTCAGAACTCTTCCCGGCAGACTTGATGAACATACCTACCGGGATGGCGATGAATTCCTCGTGCTTGGTGAGCGTGTGTACCTGCAGGTGTGTAAGGGTTCAAAGGAGTCTGTTGTTCTTGACCGGCATATACTCAGGGTCAGTTCTCCCGGCAGGTCAAAACGGGTCATTGCGTCACTGATCAACCGATTCTATGATTCCCTGGGAAAAGAGGTCTATACGCCATACGTTCACAGATACCTCGATGCTCTTGGAATAAAGGCCGAGGATGTGACGATAGGGATGGCAGGATACCCGAAACGACTGGGTAGCTGTTCGAGAAACCGGCATCTCAGTTTTTCAAGGAGGTCTTTAATGCTTCCACGAAACCTGATAGAATATGTAGCACTACACGAGGTGGCACATCTTGTGTATTTTGACCACAGTAAAAGGTTTAAAGATCTGATCGGTTTACACATGCCTGACTGCAGGGACCGGATAGCAGAGATTAAAAGACGAAGGTTACAGATATCGTATCTGTGAGAGGAAACACAATACCCGTGACGGGAGGACAGAACATGAAACCGGATAAAATTGTTGACGGTGTATACCGTATTTTTGCTGACATTGAGACGAGAGACCTCTTTGAAGGGATTTGGCCGCTTCCCGATGGAGTGAACATAAACTCGTATATTGTGAAAGGAAAGGATAAGATCGCCTTCATCGATCTTGTGAAAGACTGGGAAGGTGCTGCGGCAAAGTTCCAGAAACAGATCGATTCTCTCGGCATTTCGTTCAATGATGTTGATTATCTTATTCTGAATCATATGGAACCGGACCATACCGGGCACCTTGCCGAGATGGTGAAAGATAACGATAAACTCGAGATCCTCTGTACGAAGAAAGCGGTACCCCTGGTGGAAGCGTTTTATGGGGTGAAAGAGAACGTGCGCGCAGTCTCCTCGGGTGATTCTATCGACCTTGGAGGAAAGACGATCGTTTTTGAGGAGACTCCGAATATCCACTGGCCGGAGACTATGATGAGTTATCTTGTCGAGGATAAGATTCTGTTCAGTTGTGATGGATTCGGATCTTTTGGAACGTATAAGCACTCATTCGATGATGAACTCACTCAGGAAGAATGGGACCGCCTGATTCCTGAGACAAGAAGGTACTATAGCAATATCGTATCAACCTTCTCTCCTTTCGTGTTGAAGGCTATCGCGAAACTCGCATCACTCGATATCAGCATCATTGCTCCTTCACATGGAATCATCTGGCGCTATGAACCTAAAAAGATCGTTGATCTGTATAATCAGTATGCACTGAATATGAACGAACCAAAAAAGGGGATGGTGACCATCGTGTACTCCACGATGTATGGCAACAGTGCAAAACTCATCCCCCTTATGCAGGCTTCGCTTGAAGCCGAAGGGGTAAAGGTCGTCACTCATCAGGTGCCACAGGAGCATGCTTCATACATCCTCTCATCTGCATGGGACTCTGCAGGCCTTGTGTTTGCGATGCCGACCTATGAGTATAAAATGTTCCCACCAATGTACCATGTGCTCGACATTCTGGAGAGATCCCATGTCAATCGCCGTAAAGTGGTTCGTCTGGGTTCCTATGGATGGTCTGGAGGTGCACAGAAACAGTTCGATCCTTTCATTGAATCGCTGAAGTGGGAGTGTGTCGATACTATCGAGTATCAGGGAGCACCGACGGAAGAGGATGTCGAAAAGGTTCGTCAAGCAGCAAAGGTTCTTGCCGCTGCGGTGAGACCTTAACCTGAGAAGAGAGACCTTCGTATGCATACAAATGGGCTGTCAGGGAGACTGACAGCCTGCTTTATATCATTCGACGATACTGCATAGGTGGCGGATGAATGAGGCAACCCGTTCACTCGAGCTGATGGAGAGCCTCTCGTTCACAGAGTGAACACCTTCGATATCGGGTCCGAGCGAGACAGAATCCATTCCCTTGATCCTGTCATTGATGATTCCGCATTCCAGACCTGCATGAATTGCGGTAATGATCGGCTCCTTCTTAGCAGAGGAACGGTAGGCTGCAGCGCAGAACCTGGCAAGAGGGGACTCGGGGTTAGGTGTCCAGGCAGGGTAGGAGCCTCCTCGTACAACCTTAGCGCCACACGCACTGAACGCTTCTTCGGTCAGGTCAGCTGCATGATCCCGTGCACTCTCTACAGAGGATCGGTGAGAGCTCACCATATGCACATGACCTTCCTCTGTTGAGATGATGGCAAGGTTTGCAGAGGTCTCCACGACATTCTCAAGAGCTTCGCTCATTCTCAGGGGTCCGTGAGGAGCAAGAAGAAGGGAGCGGATGAGCCCCGTGCTCTGTTCCTGAGATAGAGAAGTTTTCGCTTTCACTGCGCTTTCGTCCACTGAGCAGACGATAGACGGCTCAACGTACTTGAGCTCCTGTTGGACAATCGAACACACTGAACTGAGCTTCTGTTTCAGACTGTCCAGGTCAAGCGAAATAGCGATGTGTGCTGTGCAGGTGCCGGGGATGACATTCCTTCTGACTCCGCCATCTATCCGTATGAGCCTGAAGGAGTCATCTTTGCGTAGCGAAGAGAGAAGACGGGCCATGATCTTGATAGCGTTGCCTCGCTGCGTGTGGATCTCTCCTCCGCTGTGTCCGCCGAGAAGTCCTCGGACCGTGATCTCCCACTGGTTCTCATTAGGGTCAATCCCGGTTTCCGAGATTGTCAGATCTCCGTCAATCTCGTTACCTCCGGCGCAGCCGATATAGAATATCCCCTCTTCTTCGCTGTCGAGATTGATCAGGCGCCTGCTCTGGATCATCTCCGGTTCAACTGCAAACGCTCCGGTGAGGCCGGTTTCCTCTTCGACGGTAAAGATGCCTTCCAGAGGACCATGTACGGCCCTGGAATCGGAGAACAGGTCAAGCATCAGAGCCAGGGCAATACCGTTATCAGCGCCAAGGGTCGTTCCGTCTGCCCGAAGGTAATCTCCTTCCCTGAGCAGTGTGATCCCGTCAGTCAGGAAGTTATGATCCGAACCTTCCTCTTTTACACACACCATGTCCATGTGACCCTGAAACGCAAGCGGAGCAACATGTTCCTTACCCGGTGTTGCGGGGACCTTCATGATAACGTTTCCTGCAGCATCAGTGAGGGCAGTGTATCCATGCTTTGCAGCAAAGGAGAGCAGGTACTCTCGCACTCCTCCTTCGTTTCCTGATTCTCGGGGGATATCTGATATCTCTTTGAAGTATTTCCATAGACCGTCTGTATACAATGGCTCTTCTTGTTTCGTCATGTGTGTATGCTCCTTATGTGTTGTTTTATCGTTCACAGATAGTTTCTCACCATTGAGCCACGTATGAACAGGGCCTTCAGGTCTATATGTTCATCAAGGACGGCAATATCGGCAAAATAGCCGGGGGTCAACTTGCCTTTCAAGGCGATGTCATAGATCCTTGCAGGGTTTCCTGCCGCCATCTGCATGACATCTTCAATGGGAATCTCCCACGAAATAAGGTTTCTGACTCCCTTGATCATGGTCAGGGCGGAGCCGAGAAGCGTATCATAATCGCTCTTGCGGTGAAACGCTCCATCGTGACCGAGAAGAGCCGGTTCTCCGTTGGCTATGAGCTCACCCTCTTTCTGTTCGGTAGGTTTGAGTGAATCGGTGACCAGTACAACATTCCTGACCGATTTTTCTCTCAGCAGGAGTTTTATCAGATCGGGATGCACGTGTACCCCATCGGCAATCACCTCACACTGCATATCCTGTTCAATCATGATTGCACCGACGGTTCCGGGGTTGCGGTGATGGAGGCGGCTCATCGCATTGAAGAAGTGAGTGGAATGAAGTATTCCGACCTGCATTCCCTCGAGGATATTCTCATAAGTTGCATTGGTATGACCTGCAAGAAGTACGATCCCCTTTTTAATGGCTCTGAGAGCAAGCTCTCTCATGTGTTTCAGTTCAGGGGCGACAGTCATACACACGATATGACCTTTGCCCCTCTCGATAATCTCATCGAACAGTTCAAGATCGACGGGCTGCACACCGAAGGGATTCTGAGCGCCAAGACGTGCGTGGGATATGAATGGACCCTCCACGTTGATCCCGAGGATCTCGGCACCTGTTTCAGTTCCTATAACCTCGGTGATTTGCTCTATCGCATCGAACATTCTCTCCTTCGTGTCGGTATACACGGTGGGAAAGAACCCAGACACGCCGAAATCGGCAAGGCGTTCACTCATGTGCAGGATTGATGCGCCCGACAGGTCCTCGGTTCCCCATCCGCCGATACCGTGGATGTGAGTATCTATGAGACCGGGAACTATATAGGCACCATGAACATCAATAATCTCCGTCCCCTCGGGGAAGCGCTTCTGAGAGAATCTGTTCATATTGAATATGTCGCCGATGAGGCCGTCTGCATCGATGAATAAGCCGCAGCCTGGCAACTTGACTGTACCGGAAATCACTGTGCCGTTGATGAGGACCTGTGTTGACATGCGTCTTTCCTCCCCTCTCTCATTCACTACTATAGGCAGAGGCCTTGTCGGGGTCAAGAACCTTGTTCAACTCAGGTAGAGGCTCGACAGGTTCTACCAGTCGTCTGATCCATTTCCCTTTCTTGATTCTCATGAGACTGATGATGCTCTTATAGATCTCTTCGAGCCCTATGAGTGCGTAGATAGCATAAATTGGCAGGTCGAACACAAGAGCTCCCAGGAAGGCGAGGGGCACTCCGATGAACCACACTCCTGATATCTCAACGACCATGGAGAACGTTGTATCTCCTCCTGAACGAAGGATTCCCACGACTATCATCATCGTAAGAGCCTTGACGGGAAGGTAGAGTGAAAGAACCCGCAGGGATAGTACGCTGAGATCGTATACGTAACTGGTCAGGTTGAAGATACTTACCAGCAGAGGAGAGATCATGAAGAACAGCGAACCCATGATAAGTCCTACGGTGAAGGATACTTTCAGGAATGTTATCGCATATCGCTGTGACAGGGTGATCTGATTCTCTCCGATTTTGTTGCCGATCATGACCGCGGCAGAGTGACTGATTCCGATGAGAACGACAAAGAAAAGGTGTTCGATCGCCTGTGTTACATTCACTGAGGCGATGACCTGTGTGCCGAGTCTGGCGAAAGCGATCTTATAGAACGTCATGCCGAGGGACCAGAACATCTCATTGAGAATGACAGGGAGACACGTCCTGAAATAGGCCTTTACCTCCTCTCTGTTGAAGGAGAAAAGGTCTGATATCGGGGCTGCGATAGCACCTCCACGCCTGTAGATAACGAATATGAGAAGGAATACTTCAAGTAATCGGGCGATCAGTGTGGCTATCGCCGCACCCTTCACTTCCAGCCGGGGAAATCCGAAATTGCCGAGGATCAGTGCATAATTGAGGATAATGTTCACAAGCAGGGAGACAACCGATGTGTACATCGGAGTCCGGGAATCACCGGTGGAGCGCAGCGCCGCGGAGTAGATCATCACAACCGCATGAGTGATGTAGCTGAAAGCAACGATCTTCAGGTAGGAAATGCCCTGCTGGATCACAAGCGGATCATCACTGAATATTCGCATGACAGCGTAGGGGAAAAAGAACGAGACAGCACCGGCAAAGAGCGCTCCCAGCAGAGCGACGCTCAGTGCGATACCCATTGTCTTTCGAAGGTTGTCATTCTGTCGTGCACCCCAATACTGTGCGATGAAGATTCCAGCTCCGCTACTCACTCCGAAATAGAACAACAGGATCAGAAAGAACATCTGGTTGGCCAGACCAACCGCTGCAAGAGCAGCTTCACTTACCTGTGCAATCATAAGCGTATCGATGAAGGAGAGGCTGCTTGTAAGAAGGTTCTGTAGGATGATGGGTAGTGATAGGTATGCAAGGCGACGGGCAAAGACCTTTCCGTCAAAAGCTTCCTGAGGTGGTGGGATGTTCATGATCTGTGTGCTCCTGCTCCTTTCTTACGTGTATCCTGGCCTCTGAAGCCTAATAGTTTCGGGATCAGGTTGTTCATCTGTTCACCTCTCAGAGCTTCCATGACAAGTTTCCTGTTCTGAGGAAGATGGAAGTGGAGAAGAGCCCGCTGCATGTTACGCTCCCTTCCCTTCGGAACATAGACCTCTTTCATCGTATCCGTTCCGGGCCTCGGATCAAGTCCGGTGTAGTACATACAGGTGGCAACGGTGCCGGGGGTGGGGTAAAAGACCTGTACCTGCTCAGGAATGAAATGGGTCTTCTTAAGGTACATGGCAAGTTCGATCGCATCCTTCATGGTTGTCCCCGGATGAGCAGCGATCAGATACGGGACGCAATACTGTTCCTTCCCTGCCTTTTCTGTTGCCTGGTGGAACAGATGATTGAACTCCTCGTAAGCGTTGCTGTCCGGTTTGCCCATGGCCTGCAAGGCTCCTCTTGCGATATGCTCGGGGGCTACACGGAGCTGACCACTCACATGGTGTGTCACCAGATCCATCATGAACGTCTCACGCGTCCTTCTGTCAGCTTTTGAAAGGAGATAGTCGTAACGAATACCTGAGCGGATGAAGACTCGCTTGACACCTTCAAGGCTGCGCAGGGCTCTTAGTTTCTCGAGATAAGATGCATGGCTATCTGTGAGTTCACTGCAGGCATTGGGGTAGAGGCAGAACCTGTTTGTGCATGGGCCGCTTTTTTTCTGTTTCTCACACGCGATTTCCTGGAAATTGGCGGTAGGACCTCCGACATCGCTAATGATACCCTTAAAATCATGATGCGCTATCATACTCTCAGCTTCACGTACGAGAGAGGCCGTTGAACGAGGAGAGATGATACGTCCCTGGTGGCTGGTGATTGCACAGAAGGAGCAGGAACCAAAACATCCTCTGTTGCTTGTCAGAGAAAACTGTACTTCCCGTAGTGCGGGAATATCGACGCCTTTGTAGCGGGGATGTGGAGTTCTGCGGTAGGGCAGTTCCTGAACGGCATCGAACTCCTTTTGAGTCAGAGGCCTCATGGGTGGCTGCACTACGATATAGGAATCGTTGTGTTTCTGCACGAGTAGGGCGGTATCGAAGGGGTTCTCATGAAGCATCACCGTCCGGAAACTTTTTGCGTAGGAACGCTTGCCCTCCTGAGTCGGCTGATTGCTTTTTCTATCCCGTTCACTGACCGTTTCATAGCTGTCAAGCTGGACGATCTTCTTCCCGGCACTGAAGCTTTCGAACTCACGCTCTCTGATGATGGAAGCTGTACCGGCAACCGTATTGATCTCCCTGATAGAGTCTCCTCTCCTAAGCCTCTCAAGGATCTCTTGGACCTGAAGTTCTCCCATACCGTAGACAAGAAGGTCTGCTTTGGTGTCAAGAAGGATACTCCTTCTCACCAGATCGCTCCAGTAATCATAGTGTGCGAACTTCCTAAGAGAAGCTTCGATTCCTCCGATGATGATCGGCTTATCTTTCCCGAAAGCCTGTTTCGCTCGTGCTGTATAGGGAATGAGTGCTCTGTCTGGCCTATAGCCGCTGCTGCCTCCCGGAGAGTAGGGGTCATCGTTCCGTCTTTTCTTGTCGGCAGTGTAGTGAAGGACCATCGAATCGATGTTCCCTCCGCTGATCATACAGCAGAGTTTCGGGATACCGAGAACAAGGAAATCCTCAAGGCGAGTCACATCCGGCTGGGGAATGATTCCGACCGTATAGCCGAGGGATTGCATCCACCGGCCAAGGATGGCTGCTGCAAAGGAAGGATGGTCTACATAAGCATCACCTGATATAAAAATGACATCAAACTGCTCAATGCGGGCATCGAGCATTTCCTGAGCGGTTGTTGGTATGTATGGTATGTCGGGGCAATGGGCCACTGCATAACTCCTTTGCAGAAAAACAGTATACCAAGGAAGGCCTTGAGTAATCCATACCGAAATCGATCTGCTTTGCCTGTTTTTCCTACTATCCTCCCGCGGACGTATCGAGTATCTTTCCAGTATGGGAAAAAAAGAAGTACTCTGGAAACGAGATATCCTCGTGTTTCTGGTCTCTCAGAATCTTTCACTATTCGGCTCCTCTCTAGTCCAGTATGCGATCACCTGGCATATAACACTCACGACCCAGTCAGGTACGATGATGGCCCTTGCGATCATCAGCGGGTTTGTCCCTTCCTTCTTCATCTCCCCCCTCGGGGGAGTCTGGGCAGACAGGTTTGACAGGAAACGTCTTATCGTTCTCAGTGACGGAGCGATCGCCGTCACGACTCTTATAGTAGCGGTGTTGTTCACCATTGGTTTAGGATCTATACCTCTGCTGCTGGTCGCCATGGCGGTGCGGGCTCTCGGTGCCGGTGTCCAGGTCCCGGCTGTCAATGCTATGGTTCCCGATATCGTCCCTGAAAAGGAACTGCTACGTATAAACGGCATAACCGGATCCGTGAGAGCAGTCGTGAATATCGCGACACCTGCCCTCAGCGCCTTCCTACTCTCCGTAGCGCCCTTTGCAGCACTGTTCTATATCGACGTGGTGACCGCTGCGTTCGCCATCTTTCTGATGACTGCGGTACTGAAAGTGCCTCGTACACCGTTTGATGACTCGCCCTCTACCTCTCAGCTTGCTGAGATCAGGCAGGGCCTCGTCTACATCAGAAACCATACCTTGATACGAACCTTGTTCATCTATATTGCGCTGTTCTATGCACTGATCTCGCCGCTGGCATTCCTCACTCCTTTGCAGGTGGCCCGCTCCTTTGGAAGCGATGTATGGCGTCTTGGGACACTGGAAGTCTTCTTCGGTGCCGGCATGATAATCGGCGGGTCCCTCATCGCGGGGGTTCTTCACACGAAGAAACCGCTTCATATCCTTCTTTCCAGCATGGTTATCTTCACGGTGACAACCCTGTATCTGGCACTGATAGGGAATTTTATCCTCTATATTGCAGGCATATTCATCAGCGGTATCGCTCTTCCGCTCTACAACTCCCCGTTCATTACCATCATACAGAAGGAATCTGACCCCCGTGTGATCGGACGGGTCTTCTCAGTGGAGATGATGATCAGCAGTGCTTTTATGCCTCTTTCCATGTTACTGTTCGGCCCCCTTTCCGATATCATCTCGGTTGAACTGATTCTTGTCATAGCAAGTATTGCAATGGGATTGATGAGTGTGAGTATGATAGCGAGTCGGTCACTGCGATCTTCTTCCCGTTCTCAACTCTGATTCTATACAGCTGAATTTCATTGAATTGTATACTGCCACCACGTATAATACATTGACAGTTTCGGATATACAAAAAGGATGAGTCTCATGATAGAACGTGGTTGTGCTGGGCGTATATGCATTATCTTGAATCCACATGCGGATAAGGGTGGAGCTGAGAAACAGAGATCGCTGATAGAGAATGCCTGTAAGGAGCATAAGCTTGATTATGTGATCGTGGAGACTCATGCGTGCCGGGATGCCATCGGATTCGCCCGCTCTGCTGTGCACAATGGATTCGATACCATCGTTGCTGCAGGGGGAGACGGTACTGCAAACGAGGTTCTGGACGGGATGGTGAGAGGGATCAGAGAGTGTGCTCTCACACCTGAGAATTCACCCTGCCTGGGGATTCTTCCTGTCGGCCGAGGAAATGATTTTGCCTGGGTGGCGGGAATCCCTGACACACTCACCGATGCGGTTGCTCTCATTGCAAACGGAAAAGCTTCTTTGATAGATTACGGTGAACTGAAGGGGGGCAACTTTCCACAAGGAAGATGTTTCCTCAATGGGGTTGGTATCGGATTTGAACCCATGGTTAACTATATCGCCTCTGACTTTACGCATGTAAGCGGTATGTTGAGTTATGTTCTCGCTCTTATCAAGGTGATGATGAACTACCCGAAAGCATCAAAACTCAAAGTACTACTTGACAACAGTGATACAATCGAAATTGACACTCAGCAGATGTCGATCTGTAACGGGAGAAGAATGGGTGCAGCTTTCATCATGGCCCCTGAGGCGGTGGTTGATGACGGACTGCTGGACCTTGTGTATGCGAACAGGCCTGTGGGAATCCTGAGGATTCTCAGCCTCGTACTGAGATTTTTCAAGGGGACGCAGCTGTCCACTCCCTACTTTTCGATGCAGCGAGTGAGGAGTCTGCGTATTTCGGATGAAGAGTCTAAAATCGTCTGTCATGCCGATGGTGAGGAGATATCGAGAGGATGTGGAGACATCGAGATCGAAATATTCCCGAAAGGATTGAATTGTATACGAAAACAGCAGACATGATTTGACGATGGGCTTAATAGATAGTATTCTATAGGTTGCGCGTTTTATGTGTATATTGGAGAGATAAGTAGGAGTTTCCTTTGATAAAAGATACGGTTCCCGCAGTACATTTTTATGATCAGGATTTCGTAGACATCTATGACAGAACCTGGGTATGGATTGATGAAAACTGGAAGGTAGGGGCGAAAGACAGCCTTATCCCCGGTGGGCATCTAACTTATCCCGGGCAGATGACATTCAACCAGAACGAAGCAGCGATGTCTGCATTGTTCCTGATGTACAGCAACCAGACATATTCACCCTTCCCCTTGATTGATTTCTTCTATTCCAGACAGGAAGAGAGTGGAGCGATCCGCCGTGATTATGATATTGAGAGTGGCAAGCCTGTGTTCACTGAAAGCAATCCGGAGGGGATCACCGCTCCTCTGTTTGCCTATGTCGAGTACAATTTCTATCACAAGATAGGTAATAAGAAGAGACTGAAGGATATTGTTCCGGCTCTTGAGAGGCAGTTTGACTGGTACAAGGCTACCTGTCTGAGAGAGAACGGACTGTACAGCACCCCTGTCAGTGCGTGTCTTACAGGCAATGTGAAGCGTGAAGAGACGGTCTACCCGATCGATTTCAATGCTCAGCTTGCTGTCAACGCACTGTACCTTTCTGCCATCGGTGATACACTGAATGACAAGGAACTCTCTTTCCGGTACAAGAGACTCTATTTCTCTCTCAAGACCAGAATCAATGCGTTGATGTGGGATCCTGTGGATTCGTTTTATTATGACCTTGACGCATCTGAGGAACGAATTTCGCGGAAACTGATCAGTGCTTACTGGACATTGCTCGCGGAGATCCCTAACGAGGAGAAGGCTGACGGGTTCATCGCTCATCTTAGTGATCCTGAACAGTTCGGTACCGATAATCCGTTTCCGACGATTGCGGTCAGTGATCCTGACTTCTCCGCAGATGGCGACGGTTTCAACGGTGCTGTCATTCCATTCTACACTTTTATGGTCGTTAAAGGCCTGGAACTCTACAAGCGATTCGAGTATGCACGGGAGATTTCGTTGAGACATCTCTATTTCATTCTGGATACTCTGCACCCTGACGGTGAAGAGACGGGAGACGTGTATGAGGCTTACCTCCCTGATAGGGAAGGCCCGAGCATATCAGCAGATCCTGACTTCCCTAGGAGACGTTTCCTTCCGATGCTTGGTCTTGTCTCGGTCACTCTGATGATCGAGGATATCATAGGTCTCGTCATATCTCTGCCGCGAAAGACGGTAGACTGGACGATGACGACTCTTGAAGTGATGGGCATCGAAGGTCTTTCTCTGAAGCGGAATATGATTACTATCCTGAGTAACAAGCAAGCGAGAGGGTGGGAGATCCGGCTTGAGTCGGAGAAACTCTATTACTTCACGATCATGATTCTCGATGAAAAGAAGAAGAAAACACTTCCCATTCCTTCCGGTAAGTGTTCAATGCTGATCGACAAACTGTAAAGAGGAACGATAGGTATGGCCTGGTTAGGAAAGATAGTCGGAGGGACCATGGGTCTCTTTCTTGGTGGTCCTCTTGGACTTATTGCCGGAATCGCATTCGGAAACCTGTTTGACTCCTCTTCGCGGTCAAGTTCTTTTACCGAGGGGTATTCGGAATTCACTCAGACTGATCAGACGAAGATGGTGTTCTTCGTGGGAGCCTTCTCGATGCTGGCGAAGATAGCTACTGCTGACGGGTCAATGGTTCAGCAGGAAAGACAGAAGGTGGAAGAGTTCATCACTCATGACCTGAAGCTCAATCTCTCCGAGCGTGAGGCGGCGGTGCGTGTGTTCAATGCAGCTCTCTCGAACCACAGCACGACCTTTGATCAGTTCGCTTCTCAGTTTTATCAGAATTTCTCATCAGAGCGGTCACTTATTGAACTGATGATGGATGTTCTTGTCCGGGTCGCAGCTGCAGACGGGACAATCAGCACAGCTGAGATGAACCATATCAACAGCGCTGCCCGTCTGTTCAACATTTCCCGTTCGATGCTTGATGCCATCATCCGTCAGTATAGCAGTTCAGCTGCCGCTCCCTCCAAAGCATACTCCGTTCTCAATCTCACTCCCGATGCGACTGATGCGGAAGTAAAGAAAGCGTATCGGAAGATGAGTATTGAGTTCCACCCCGACACAGTTGCCTCAAAAGGGCTTCCTGAGGAGTTTACCCGGTTTGCCACTGAGAAGTTCAGGGCAATCAGTGAGGCCTATGAGGCAATCAAGAACGAACGGAACATGAACTAGTTAATATGCATATGTACTCTGCAGCCCCCTCTCGCTATTGATTTCTGTATGATGCGCGATCATAGTGAGGGTAGGTGGCATGTGCATGTATGCAAGTACTGCAGGAAAAACAGCTGTGCTGTTTCTCTTTGTTTTTCTGCTCTTATCGAGTATAGCGTACGCTGATACTCTTGTGTATGAACAGCGCCATGGTTCTCATACGGGATTCGACCTTAACGGACACAGCAGTATAGACAATCCTGTCGTCTCCCTCCAAGAGATCTCTTCCTGCAGCTCGGGGGATCATTCCAACCTCGACGGATATATAGGTAGGTTCGTATATACCGGTGATCAGAGGATTCTTACTTTCCGGAACATGGGAGCGATTCCCCAGGGAGAGAGCCCTGATGCGTTCTATAATACATGGGCAGGGTATCATACCCCCTACACTCATCTTATTGACACCTCCTCCTGGCGTCAGGTGTTCTTTAGTGCACGGGTGAAAGGATTCCGTCATAACGGAGAAACCGTCGATATCGACGGTCATAACACGCTGATAGTCAGTCCCTTCGATTCTCTCCTGCTCCCTGGTGGAGCCGGAGATGAGAACGTGACACCAGGGCAGAGCGGGTTCGATGCAGCCGGTGTGGGTGGAGTGTATGATGGAAGTAATGAGTTTATATATGCATACCCGTACCGCTACCTCTATGTTGACTTTTCGCTGATACGTACTGACAGGAGCAATAATCTCGGTTCATCAAAGTTCTTCAAGAACCTTTTTGTGAATCAGTATGGCTGGTATAAGAACTACTATAAGAAATACCTTAAAGGCCAGATTGTGTTCTATGAAGAGGTTATCACTGTGACAGGTGAAAGTATTTCTCTGGTTATTTCTCTCGAAGGATACCAGATTGCGAAGTACAGTTCTGACAGACGGCAGCAATCCCTATCAGAATGTTCTTACCGGAGTGATCCGTATCATAGTTGATTCCTCTCTTGATACCCTTTCGATTGCCTCCGCGGTCTATGAAACTACGATCCATGCGATTTCCACTGCGTATTAAACCCTCTTATGACATGAATATTCTGTTCCTGTGCATTAAATAGAATGATTGACTTATAATTCTTTTTTTAATACATTTATAAATGTCATAAGATAAGAGTGAGAGTGAATGTGCTGTTCTCAGTATCCTATGCAACCGGTATGAGAAACTATGAAAATAATGAATAAGGTGTGGTTAGTAATTTTTCTCCTTGTCCTCCTTACCCTGGGAACAGGCTTTGCCAATTCGCTGGTCTATGAAACAGGAACGGGCTCTCTTATCGGGTTCAGACTTGATCAGAACCACTCCAGCAACAATCCTGAAGTCAGTCCATCAAGCATTCCGTACTATATGTATGTAAATAATCTGAGCAATACAGCGGGACATCTGGGAGTATACGTGTATCAGGGCGATCCTGTTACCCTCACTGTGAGTCAGCTGTCTCCTATTCCTACCGATATCAGTGATCCCCGATTCTTTTTCACCCGCATCGGATTTTATGGGGAGCAGGATGGATCTTCCTGGAAAGAGTACTTTCTTGCTTTCAGGATGTATGGGCAGCGACACGATTTGAGCAGTGAAGATCTTCTTGGAATGAATATTCTTGTGGAAGAATCGGGAGATCAGGTTACCATCACTCAAGGTTCAGGGACTGAGACTGTGGCAGTGAATGAACAGGGGTATGATGAGAGCGGGGTTCTGGGAACCTACGACGGGAGCAACGGGTTCATCTACCGTTATCCGTACCGCTATATATACCTTGAAGTGACTGCGGTCAGGACTACAAGAGAATATGCATTGGGAAGTTTGTTTGTGGAATACTACTACTCTTCCACGATACAGATCACAGGCAATGGTGTGAGCAATTCATTGTCCTATGAGGGAGAGGTCCGTTCTCTTGGCTGGTGGACCGGCACGAATCCCGACTCCTTTTCTTTTGGTATAGAACGTGTGGCACCTGAGTATATCCCCTTCACCGATCTTATAAACAAGACGACCCTCTCAAACAGTTATCTTGCAGGCTACGTGAGTTACAACTCACCCGATACGTCGGGCACGGTAGGCTTCTACTCCGACTCTGGTGGAACAGGTACTGATTTCACCTTCTACTCGACAGTCTCAGGTATACCGGTAACCATCCCCTACCATGTGATCTTCGATCCTGTGATCAGCGGGAACACCAGCTCACCCTCTATTGTATCTCAGGCGAACAATTCCTTCTCAACAGAATATAGAAAGGTTTCTTCTGTCATCAACAATTCCCAAAATAGAGAAAATATTCTCACTGGAGATATCAGAATCATTCTGAATCCGGGACTGTCTGCAGTGAGTTTCCCCGCAGCTACCTATTCGTCGACCATTTACGCCATCTTCACTGCTGATTAGAGAGTGAGTTGCTGAACGCCAGTTCAGCCATTATATGACTTCACTCATCATTGAAAGAGATTCTCGAACGCAAAGCCCTGGAAAGGGTTATCTTGTCGGCATATTCGAGGTCTCCTCCGATGGGGAGTCCGGATGCTATGCGGGTGATGCGGATGTCAAAATCCTTCAGCAGATGACGCAGATACATAGCTGTGGTGTCTCCCTCCTCGGTGGGGTTTGTGGCTATGATGATCTCTTTGAAAGAGCCTTTGCGTATCCGTTCAATGAGATTCCTGAAATCGAGGTCCTGTGGCCCTACTCCGTTGAGGGGTGAGAGTGCTCCTCCTAGAACATGAAACAGTCCCGAATAGGCGCCACTTCCGCTGATAGTGAGAACATCCTGTGGATGTTCCACCACACACATGGTTGTTCTGTCGCGTGAGGCATCAGAACATACCTCGCAGGGGTCTTGTTCACTGTAGCTGTTACAGATTGAACACGAAATGATAGTGTCCTGTATTGTCGCAATAAGCTCAGATAGCTGTGCATTATAGGCTGCATCACTTTGAATGAGGTGGTAGGCAAGTCTGCTTGCGCTCTTGATTCCGATACCCGGGAGACGGGATAGGTGTTGTATTAGAAGGTCTAGTGAGTGCATCAGGACCCCATCATTCCCGGAATGTTCATTCCGCCGGTCATAGAGAGTGCTTCCTGCTTGAGCTGCTCCTGCATATTGCTGACTGCGTTGTTGAAGGCACCGGCTACGAGGAGCTCGAGGGTCTTCGGATCTTCCGGGTCAATGATATCAGCTTCGATGTTGATATTCTGAACTTCCATCTTCCCGTTGATCGTCACTTCCACCATACCTCCTCCGCTTGAACCGGTTGAGCGGAGGAGGGTGAGTTTTTCCTGCATCTGCTGCTGGATGTTCTGCATATTCTTCATCAAGTCAAATGGATTCATGGTTTCCTTCCTATTCTACGATTGTACCGCGGAACATGGATGCAATCTGTTTGACCGTGGGGTCGATCCCATCATGTTTTGCTGTGCTGTGCTCTTTTGGAGCCTCTATTGTACATACCAGCCTGCCTTCAAAACCGCACTCTTCTCTGAACAGATTTCTGAATTTTTCCAGATGTTCTTTGCTGGAGTCGAGGCTGTACTGATTGGCAAAGGTGAGGGTGAGTGTGGTGTCTGTATGGTCGACGTTCGAGACCTGGTGGAACAGGTTTCCCAGAGGGTCTCTTCTGTGTGCCATCACATGGATCAGGTCGACCAGGGTATCCTGTGTGATGTGCTTCACCACGTTCTTCTCTTCTGTCGGTTCCTGTTCCTGCGGAACGGGAGCATCAGTCTTTTCTCTCTTGTTCTCAAAGGACGGCAAAGGGCTACCGGGTTGTTCTGCTTCCTTTTTCTGTGTATCAGGGATCGCCTTCCTGGTCTCTGTCGCTGGGGTGTTCGTGATCGGCAAGCCTGAGACAAGGGATTCTTTCAATTCCCGTACCGATGCGAGCAGTGTGGAGGAGGATGCCATCTGATGCAGGTACGATAGGCGTGAGAGCGCAAGCTCGAGTTCATAACGTGGTTCAAGAGAGTATCTGATATCTTTGTAGAGGTGTAGAAACAACTGAAGGGCAGCCTCTATCTGTTCCTCCGTATAGATGTTCAGAAGGCTCCGGTCGATAGAGGAGGGCTGGATGCCCAGAATCGATTCACTCGTGATTCCACGCTTGATGAGCAGCACAGAGCGGAAAAAGGCTGCAAAATCTTTCACCGCCTGCTCCACCGAAACTCCGGATATCATAAGGTCATTCATGTGGGAGATACCTTGTCCGGTTTCTCCCTGCCCCAAGAGGGAGACGATCTTCTGGATCGAGTCTACACCGCTGATACCGAGTTTCTTGAGGATGCTCTCCATCGTAATCTTGGTTCCACTGAACGAGACGATCTGGTCGAAAAGGGTGTATGCATCCCGCATTGAGCCGGTTGATTCTTTGGCTATCCAGAACAGGGCCTCATCTTCAGCCTCAAGTCCCATCTCCTGTACCGTCTGACTGAGAATTTCCTTGATCGCCTCGAGGCTGATCAGTTGGAAGTGAAACTGCTGACAGCGGCTTCTTATGGTAGCCGGGACCTTGTGAGTCTCGGTCGTGGCGAAGATGAACAGAACGTACTCAGGGGGTTCCTCGATGGTCTTCAGAAGTGCATTGAATGCGCTGGTTGAGAGCATGTGTACTTCGTCAATGATATAGATCTTGTACCGGGAGCTCTGAGGAGGGAAAAGGACCTCATCCTTGATGATGCGAACATCATTGACTGAAGTGTTGCTTGCACCATCGATCTCGATGACATCGGTGGAGTTCCCTGCAGTGATCTCTCTACAGGAGGAACATACGCCACAGGGGTAAGGAGTGGGGCCTTGTTCACAGTTGAGAGCTTTGGCAAGAATCCTCGCGGAGGATGTTTTCCCGACGCCCCTGGGGCCGCTGAACAGATAGGCATGGGCAAAGCGCCCCTGCTCAATGGAACTCTTGATGGTGGAGACAACAAACTCCTGACCGATGAGAGCATCGAACAGCTGAGGTCTTTTTCTGGTCGCGGTCACTTCGTATCCCATCTGAATTCTCCTATCTCAAACAGGGAGAGTCTACCATATCAGAGAGAAGAAAAGAAGTCCTTCCGGGTATATGAAGCTGAGGAAGGGTATGACGAACGCTCTCTTCGGGGATGAATTGAGAAGATATAGAAACCCCCCGGACGAGATACATCACCTGCATCTCATCGCTGTTTCACTTGCCGCTGCTACCTTCCGGTCCTGACGGGGTTGGGTGAAAAGCGATAGCACAGAATCTACCATCGACACCGGGGGGAATTCAAAACGGAGAGAGAGGGATTCGAACCCTCGGAGCCCGGTTAGAGCTCACACCCCTTCCAAGGGTGCACCTTCGACCACTCGGACATC
>JAFGUP010000122.1 GCA_016938475.1 Sphaerochaetaceae bacterium | reverse complement strand
GGGCGGGGAATTAGACCCCCTTCAGATTACAATGTACCATATGTAACCGCCCCAAGGGGCGGGGAATTAGACCCCCCTCAGATTCAATGAATCGTATTTTTGTACATATTCTGGTCATTTTACAATATATTATTGCACAGTGCAGTGTTACCTCGTTTTCTTCATCCCAGATACGAGAGATCGCCATCATTCAGGTATAAAAAAGGATAGGAGTCTTTCCTCTGCTATGATAGTATGACGAAAGGCACGCACATCCAGCGTTAACGGAGAAAAAAAGCCATGGAGCTGACCTTACAGAGAAAACTGGTGATACGAATGCTTATCAGAATCACATTCCTGATCATCTTCCTGAGTCTGCTGACTGTGATCTCGATATCAGTGTTCGACAGGGGAAACCTTCTGGGGTTAGTCCCGATGTTCAACATGGACCGTGAGTCGAACATCCCCACACTCTTCTCCTTCCTGCTTCTGCTCTGCGCAGGGGGGCTCTTCTACCTGCTGAGCCGGCAGTATGCCGCAGTCTCAGACCGGTTCACCCGGCACGTCACCCTGCTGAGCGGTATCTTCGTGTTCATGGCGGTCGATGAGTATGCCAGTATCCATGAACTGTTCACAGAACCGCTCGCTTTCCTCGCCCCGGAGTCGGGAATCTTTCACTTCGCCTGGGTCATTGCAGCAATACCGGCAGTGATCATCGTGGGTCTTTATTTCCTCAGATTCTTCCTGGCACAGTCGAAGGCGTTCAAAACCGGGCTCTTCTCAGCCGGGTTCATCTACATCTTCGGTGCCGTCGGCATGGAGATGGTCGGCTCCAGTATCCATTTTGCCTACGGCTATGCCCACATCGCCTATGGTCTTTCCACCATAGTAGAAGAGAGCTGTGAGATGTTCGGTGTGATCATTCTGATACATACCCTGCTCGGTCAGCTGCTGAAGAACGGAGACATGACATTGCTGCATATCACACTGAAGGATCAGAACTGACCAGGTCACAGGTGACAGGCGAGACCCTCTCATACAGCATCTGCCTCAATCCCCTCAATCCCCTCTCTCACTCTCCCGGGAAGCGGCCGCATTCGTACCCGCACATGATGAGGTGCTAGATATATGGTTTGACATCCACCGTGAAATGGCTTGAGAGAATGGTGAACAGGACCTCACGGTGGCTGCTGTCTTCATATATGCTGCCCGGTATCATCTGCTCGATGTTCAATGTGGCGAACCCGTGTACCGTGCTGAAAAGGGACGAGGCGCCCAGGCGTGCATCGCTGAACAGGCAGAGGTCTCTGTCCATACTCTCCTGAACCCTGTCCCTGATGAAAGCAAAGACCTGACGGGAACGCTCAACATATTCGGGAGAACTCTTTTCTCTCTCTGGAGCTCCACTGAAGATGCAGTGAAACAGGTCAGGCTGCTCGTAGGCGTAACTGACATAGCTCCATGCAATCTCAAAAAGGCACTGCACAGGATCATCAGGATACAGCTCTCCCGCTTCCTGTACCAGCTCTTCCAGACGGGAAAAACTGAATGCTGCGATAGCCTGTAGAAGATCCTCTTTGCTGGAAAAATGGGAATAGACAGAAGCATGACTGACCCCGCTGAGTGCGGCGACTTTTCTCAGTGTCAGCGAACTCTGTCCGGTAGTAGCAATAAGGTGGGCTCCGGACCTGATGAGGGCGTTGTACAGATCCCCATGATGATAGGACGTCTTCATTTCTTCATACTACCGGCAAAACCGGGCTGAGTATATAGTGTTTGACTTCCAATCTTACCAATGGTTGGATTGAGACATTAGCACCCCCGTCGGGGGTGTCTGCCGACAAAGGAGTGTGACCGGAATGACCCAACAACTGCGTATACGAACGAAACTGGCCTATGGGATGGGTGATATATACGGTGGCGGAGCAACAACACTCATATCAATGTACTACCTGTATTACCTTACGGATGTTCTACAGATCAATCCTGCCCTTGCGGGTACGGCGTTTCTGGTCAGTAAGATCTGTGAGGCTGTCACTGATCCGGTGATGGGGATCATCAACGATAACACTCGTTCTCGGTTCGGCCGTCGCAGACCCTACTTCTTGGCCGGAATCTTTCTTATCTTCATTGTTAGCCTGCAAAATCTCTTAACAGGAATAGAGGGAAGGGCTAAGATTTCTGGCGCTTCAGGAAAGAAGGTGGAAAGATGGAGGAATT
>JAFGUP010000121.1 GCA_016938475.1 Sphaerochaetaceae bacterium | reverse complement strand
TCCTGATCACTGAGGTAGATAGTACATTCTTGATTCTCATAGATATAGTGATACCACCTCTCAGATTTTCTTACAAGGCTCAAAGCAGGAACTCGATCAAGATGATAACATCAGTGGAGGTGCAACATGAAACGCATACAATCAATCATTCTGTTGTCAATGACAATCGCACTGATGCTCTTCACCTCGTGTGGGGAAGAGGCATCAACGACGTCTCTCAGAGTCTATCTGAAGGACAGGGTATCAGGTACACGTGAATTGTACTCACCGACCGGAGAGAGTCTGGACATCTACGGGTACATCATCGAAGGAAACGGCCCAAACGACCAGAGTCTGAGCATCACATCCCACTCGCCTCAGGTGGAGATAAGCGGGCTTATGATCGGAACATGGACTCTGGTGGTGACCGGGGTGAATCAGCAGGGAACACCGCTGGCAACCGGGGAAGCAACCTTTCAGCTCACCACACAGGCAAACACGGTGGAAATTCTGGTGGACACCCTCTATGGGGAGGGGACGCTGCAGTTCGGTCTGTATTGGGGTCCTGAAGTATTCACCGGAATCACGCTGGAGATGAGTGTACGGGACCAGGAAGGAGTAAGCACCGATGTGAGTTCTTCTGTGACGGTCAACCCTTCTCAAAGCAGTGCTCTGTTCTCCGATCAGCTGTCAGCGGGTATCTATGAGGTGCACTACAGTGTACTCAGCAATGACATTGTCATCGCTGGAGGTATCGATATCGTGAGAGTACTCGATGAGAAACTGACAGACGCCGAGGTGACTCTGGATGTTCACAAGGAAACTCCGGAGGCCACAGGCATGAATATCAGCAGTTCCCTCGGATCAGAGATAGAAGGGGAGATCGTCGGTATCGATTCACAGGTCGCACCGAACACGCAACTCAGTGCAACCTATAGCCCGTCGAACACGCCCTCATCCCCCTATGACGTAACCTGGTACCTGGACGGGGTCGAAATGAGCACAGGAGACACTGTGGATTTCACCACCTTTACCGGTCCCCATCGTCTGGATGCGATAGCACGCGGTGACCAGCCCCTCTCCGTAGGGGCGGATACAATGAATTTCCTTGTCTCCGTGGGAGATAATGAAGGACTGCCAGTTCTTGTTAACTCGTACAGTGCACCGGCCGATGATGAACAGGGTTCTCCTCTGTTCATCGATTCCATCAAGGATACGATGTTTCTTCTTGACGGCAACCTCCTCCTTGCCGGATCTGCCGGTCTTCAGCTCTGTGATGTTCACCAGGATGCTCTGGAAGTCCTTGGTTCATATACGAGCAATAGCGGAGGAATCCAGAGTGATCCGTACCCGACACTGGGTATCACCTCACTCGCCTATGACAGTTCGGACCAGATGGTGTTTACTGCGAACGGGACCTCCGGTCTGATCGTTGCCTATACCTATGACGGGATCACAAAAGAGCTCACCAAAAGCGATACGGCAAGTGAAAGCGACCATCCATGGTCAGATAACCTGAGCAATATCGTGCTCGACCCCATAACCAACCATCTGTTCCTGCTTGACCGTGATACCTCACAGATGCACGTTCTTAACTACGATGGTGGAACCTTCACTCTCGTGTTGTCGGCAGCTCTCGGGCAGTTCTTTCATACCATTGCGGATGGGGAACACATTTCAATATCAGACGCACTCGATACTCTGTTAGTCTCTTCGCCGAGTAACAACACCTTTCATTCCTACCAGATTTCGTATGATGCACAAGGAGCACCTTCTCTGATGTTCCTGAGCAACAATCTTCTCTCCCCCAGCTTCGGCACAGTTGAAAAAGGCTATGTGGTACATGACTACCTTCACCTCCTGACAAGCACGGGCTGGCATCTGTATACCTATGAAGGTTCTTCTCTCTCGTACCTCTGGCAGGAACAGATAGGAACCGTATCGGAGACGATGAGGGAAGTGGTATACGACTCGACCTACACACAGGGCTGGGTTGTTTCAGAAGATACGGAAATGAAGATATATCCTGTCGATATCTATGCAGGGGTACCGGTGGTCACAGCCAACAGCACAGCCCTTCCGTCCCTCTCTCCTCTGTCGGTAGCACGAAGCCCGCAGGGAAACTACATGACACTTGCAGGTTCCTCTTCGCTCAGGTTGTATCGACTTAACGATCAGTAGCAGGGAGAAGGATAGAGAAAGTCGTGCCTTCACTGGCAGTACTAGTGAGGTGAACGCGTCCGCCATGGAGGGAGGCTATCTGAGTGACAATCGTCAGTCCCAGTCCCGTGCCGGGCGTGTTACGGGCGAACTCACCCCGGTAGAGACGTTCGAATATTCTGTCGCGTTCTTCTGAAGGAATGGGATGTCCTGTGTTGTTCACCCGCAGGGCTATCTCATCGCCCTCCTGATCAAAGATTACGGTGATGGTGCCCGAAGGATCTCCGTAGAGAATGGCATTCATCACCAGATTCCCCAACGCCCTTGTGATCAAAGCCTCATCACCCGAAAAACTTTTCAGAGAACTCTCTGTTACGAACCGCATACTGCGCGACTCGAGAAGAGAGGAGAACATATCCCTGAGATCTGCAAGAAGTGCTTCGCTTACAAGCTCCTGGCGGTCCACAAAGATCTCCGGTGATTCGAGCTTCATAAGTGTTTCCAGGTCACCAATCAGCGATTCCATCCGTTCGAGCTCTTTCATCATCATCTGAAACCGTTCGGGGGTCGGTTTCAGGACACCATCTTCCATACCTTCGACCTGAGATTTCACAGAAGCTACCGGCGTTCTCAGGTCATGGGCAATGTCCTGTCCCCACTGGGCTCTCAAGCCCTGCTCGTGGACCATCCTCTTTCTCAGCGTCTCAACCGAAGACCCGATTCCCACAAGCTCTGCGTCACCGGTTATCGTGACCTCCTCATCAAGATTCCCGTCACTCATCGCCCTCAGGTGGGTAGATAGGATATCTGCCGGCCCTGATATCGAACGACTGAAAAGATAGGCAGCGAGAAGAGAGATGAGAAGGGAAACCGCGAAGGCAACGAAACTGATGCGAAGCATGGACGCGAACAGAGCTTCGTTCGCTATATCATCCTTGAACTCATCGATGTTCACAGAGTAGTAACCAATGAGACTTTCCCCCTCATACACGGCAACCTTCGCACCGAACGGGTTGCGCCCACCCATACGTCCCATGGGCATGATCCGTGAATTCTGTGAACTGCCGATGAGCTCCTGATGCTCATCGAAGATCATGATGGGCCAGGGTGCATCGATAAAAACAGGATCATCTGCTGACACCTCTAGCGCCTCTCGCACCAGATTGGCAGACTCTTCCTGCCGGATCCGTTCCCATTGTCCCATTGAATGCTGGAACCCTAATGAGACCAGAGAACCTACAAGAAGAATCTGAACGAGGAAAGAGAGAGAGAATACCAGGAAGGTCTTCTTCACAAGGGTCATATACGCACATCCCCTATAAAACGATATCCGAAACCTCTCACAGTCTCGACCCAGTTCACTTTATCGAGTTTTGCCCTGATATTCTTCATGTGCGTGTTCACACTCCGTTCTGACCCCTCAACGAGATAGTCGAGACACTGTCCGAGTATCTGTTCTCGTGTGATGAGCACTCCGTGATGGGTCGCCAGATGGTGAAGGATCTTCCACTCTGCCGCCGTCAGGCGGACAACGGTGGCATCATGGGTCAGTGAATGAACCTGTTCATCGAATTCCAGAGTATGGGTGATACCGTCACTATCCTGAAGAGTGAACGCGAGAGAACCTCCTGCACCTTCATCGGATACCGTTGAGGTACGAGCCAGAATCGAGCGTACCCGTAGCATCAGTTCCCTCATCGAAAAGGGTTTTACCACATAATCATCCGCTCCAAGTTCGAACCCTGTGATACGGTCGGACTCGCTTGAACGAGCAGTAAGAAACAGAATCGGAATATCTGCTTTTGATTTCAGCTGCCGTGCTGCAGCAAAACCGTTTCCATCCGGAAGCATGACATCCAGGATCACAAGAGCGGGCATAGCCATACGTGCTGATTCGACAAACCCCTGCAAGCGGTCGAACAGAACCGCCTCATGCCCTTCAATCGCCAAATAGGAGACTATCGCGTCACTAAGTCCTGCATTATCTTCCACTACGAATATCTTTGCCATGTGTGTACCTCTGTCATTACCAGTATACATATACCTGTCCCCAGCGCCATAAAGATTCGGTGAAGTTAGGGTAAATTCTCAGGCTTCAAACATGATCCCGCAGATGGACCACAAAACTCGAGACGAGCAGAACACAGGAAGTGACCAACAGAGCAACCTCAAGCGAAAAAAGGCTTGTGAGCCCTCCCACAAGAAGGGAGAAAAGGACTGCAAAGAGTGTTTCGAGCTGAGACTCTACCGAGAGAGAGGCAGCAAGGATCGTCTCATCCATCAGTGAAGAGAGGTACGAGAGACCCACCGGTTTTCGCAGGTTCTCGACCAGGTATATACCGAAGAACAGGAGTATCGAGAAAAGTGGGAGGGAAAAGACGAAGGTGACGGCACTGGCAACAGCACACCATGCCCCGAAAGAGAAGAAGAAGTTCAATGCTGCTGATTCAGAGGAAAAGCGCCCTGCGAAGAAGGAAGCTTTCTTGGAAGCGAAGGATGTTGCGAAATACAGGATGGAGTACACGGCTCCCGTAAAGAACGCTGACCTCTGAACCTCATCATAGGAGGTAAGAAAGGGGCTGGCAATTGTCAATGCAACGATCATAGGCTGGATGTAGTCCTTGAGCGCCTTGTAGTACCCGCTGTACAGCGATTGATTGAGCATTCCCTTCATCAGCGCAATCTGCCTGAAGCTTTTCACAAGAGCGGTGAGCATGCCGGCAAAGAGCTCTTTCGGCCTCTGTCCCTTTGTATGCTCATTCCCGTCAAGCCACCTGGGATAGCTGAGAATCAGAAACAGATCAAGAACATAGGGAATCAGAGTGAACAGAAATATGGTTGAGTAGGAGTCGGTATAGAACACTAGAAGGGCAGCTATCAGAGCACTGATGGCAGATCCTGTCTGTGACCAGGAACGAGTATGTCCGTAGTATGCTCCTTTGAGATGCCCCATCCCGTTCGCCTTGATATAGGTATAGATCATCGCCTTATGAGTGCCGGTTCTGAACGCATCTCCTAGTGCATACAATACCATCGCCCCTATCAGAGCGATGTATGCATTCGAGAAGAAAAACACTACAAAAGAAAGGATGTAAGCGATAAGGGAGAAGGCCATGGTACGCCTTCTCCCAAACGCATCTGCAACGAACCCGCTGGGGATCTCAAAGATGTTGACCAGAATCTCTCGCACAGCATACAGCACACCAATTTCGAAGTAGGAGACACCTTTTTCGCGAAAGAACAGAATCAGAAACGGTTCGAAAAATCTGAGGTTCTTCAGGAACCCGTATGCACTGAACTTGTAATACTGTCTGTCCTTTTCTATCCATTGCAGCCTCTCACTCATCGTACACCCACTCCCCACCTGAAGAATCTTTGACCTGTGACTATCAGATAGACAAAAGATACGCTGAATGCAGGGATGTTACCACCTCAAAACAGCACTGCTGCATATCATACGACCAAGGGATGATTGCTGTAGAATTCACAGCATAATCGTGATGATCACAGATAATGGTATCAAAACTGGCGGATACGTTGACTGATCTCTTCTTATGAGGAATTACGTAGTGGCAGTTTCCATGCAGATTCCGAGGAAAACGAAATAAGCCATCGCATATCGACGTATACGATGGCTCAGGGAAGGGGACAGAATCCTTTATCTGAGAACGTCCTCGATTCTTCTCTGTGCTTTTTCAAGAGCCTGCTGGACAGGAACATCGAGAAGCCAGCATGTCTCGATCTCTTCTTTGATGATTGTCTCGATCATCGCATAGTTCAGAACAGGAGGGAATGTAGCTGCAATCGAAGCAGTTCTGGCATAGTTAGCTCTCTGCGGCACTTCATCTGTGGAAAGCTTCTCAAGAGCACTTATGTTCGGTGCAATATGCCCGGTACCAACGGCCCATTCGTATACATGCCGATTCATGAATGCTGCGAATGTCGCTGCTGCTTCATAGTGTGCATCTTTTTCCTTCTGTACAGGAACTACCCACATATGAGAACTCGCCCATACCTTCTGATCGCCCATAAGAGCGGGGAAATTCATAGCCCGGTATTCAAAATCGAGTTCCCTGTTATACATATCCACCACCCACGTACCGTTGAGTTCGATTGCAGCTCCGCCGCTCATGAATACCTGCTCGGCTCCGGTGTAGTCGAGATTGGGATCAGAATACCCACGGGAGAAACGATCGTTCATGAAGGTGAGTGCTTTGCGCCCTTCATCCGTATTCACATGAACCGTGTTGGTATCCGTGTCCACGATGGACACTCCCTGCTGCTCCATAAGAGTATGAAACAGGCGATACGAGATCGGGAATTGAGTAGCATCCTCCACCCAGTAGAGTTTACCGGTCTTCTGTTTTACGATCTCTGCCTGAGCATAGAATTCTTCAATACTCGTGGGAAGAATAGGAATACCTTCAGCATCCACCAGGCCCGCTTCCTTGAAGATATCGACATTGACATGGAGCAGGTTCGCATGCAGATCGAATGGGGAACCGTACACTGTACCATCATAACTCACTGCGACCCTGGCAGGGGCTGTCCAGTCATCCATATCCACACCCTGATCAGAGAGAAGTTTCTCAAGACTTACCAGGAGCCCCCGGGACGCATATGCAGGCATGTTGGTCTGGTGCATGACAGCGACATCCGGTGGATTGCCTGAAGCGAAGGTAGTATTGAGCTGATCATAGTAGCTGCCCCACTCACTCCCACCGAGTTTCTCCACTCGTATCGACCCAGCATATTCTTCATTGAATATGTTGGTGAGAATCTGAACGGCCGCAGCCTCACTGTTTGCCTTGGATAGATCGGTGGAATCCATCAACGAATCATCAGGATCACCAAAGAATCTAGCCAGTTCAAGAACGATCTCACCATCGCCAGCAGTTTCAGCGCTTCCTTGCGCGAACACTGCAGAGACGATAAACAGACATACTGTTAACAGTACTAACCTTTTCATAAAAACCTCCATATTGTGTGAAGCCTCCTTCACGATTCAGACATGCTATTTCCCTCCGCTGGATATTGAGATACCGCGGATCAGGTTTTTCTGGAACAGAAGAAACAGGATCAGAAGAGGCAGGCTGGCTATGACACCACGAGCCATCAACGAACCAAGCTCTGTCGCCTGGGCAAAGTTTCCCTGCATAGATGCAAGACCGGTTGTGAGAGTGAACATCTCTTTTCGTGTTGCTGAGACCAGTGGCCACAGATAGTCATTCCAGGTCAGAACAAAGGTGAATATCCCAAGAGAAGTCATAGCGGGCAATGAGATCGGCAATATGATCTGAAAGAAGGTGCGATACTCTGATGCACCATCGATCTCTGCAGCTTCAGAGATCGAGTCTGGTATCCCTCTGAAAAACTGCACCATGATGAACACACCAAGAGGAGCGGCGACTCGTGGCAGATAGAGTGCAAGATACGTATTATGAGCTGAAAAATTTGAGAATAGCAGGAACAGAGGGATAAACAGGGCCTCCTTCGGTACCATCAGTCCTGCGATAGAGAACGAGAAAAGGAACCGTTTTCCCCAGAAACGCATCTTTGTAAAAGCATAGCCGGCCATCGAATGAAAGAGCAGAGTAAGCAACGTTGCTGCAGCGGTCACGATAATACTATTAATAAACCAACGCATCATGAGACCGGCACGAAACACCCCGAGAAAATTGTCCACTGTGAAAGCCTGTGGCCACAGTGCAGTTGAACTCAGTTTCAACAGATCGTTCGGTGTCAGTGACATCACCAGCATCCAGTAGAGAGGCAATGCGAACAACACAGAGAGAACAATCAGCAAGACTACAGTAAGGTGTTTGGATACTCTCATGTTTTCTCTCCTGAGAACAGAGCAAATTGAAGAAAGGAAATAATGAACATGACAACGAACAGGAAGACAGCCATTGTCGAAGCATACCCCAGCTGATAGTCACGAAAACCAGTCTCATAGATATATTGAATCAGCACGCGCGTCGTTCCTCCCGGTCCCCCTCGTGTCAGTATGTAGACCTGCCCGAAGATCTGAAAGGAAGCAATAATCTGGAGTACTGTCACCAGCATGAAAGTTCTTGATAATGAAGGAACCGTTATATGGAGGAACCTTTGGATGCTGTTTGCCCCATCAAGCATCGCTGCTTCATACATTGCTCTATCTATATCCTGCAAGCCCGCAAGAAAGAGAACCAGATTGAAGCCCACTGTCCACCATACTGTTGCATAGATGATCGCGGGCATGGCGAGAGATGGGTCGGTAAGCCAGTAGACGGGGTCCCTCCCGAGAGTCTTGACCAGAACTCCCAGCAGACCCTTCTGAGGATTGTACATAAACCCCCAGATGAGAGTGGTCACTGACACAGATAAAACATAGGGCGCAAACAGCACGGTCCTGAATACACTGATATATTTTGATGAGTGATTGAGAAGCATAGCAAAGAAGAGACCGAGAAGAACCAGAAGAGGTGTTGAGTACAGAACGAACAACAGAGTGTTCTTGAAGGAATGCCAGAAAATTGAATCACCGAACATTCTAAGATAATTCTGAATACCGATAAACTCTCTGCCCGAGGTGAGAAGGTCCCATGAGAACAGACTTGATAGTACAGCCTGAACAAGAGGATACATTTGAAACACAAGATATATCGTCATAAATGGGGCGATGAAAACAACTACTGGCATGACAGATGATCTTGATTTCATTCAATCCCCCTTTTGTTATCAATCAATTTTTATTGAATCTTAGGTTATTTAATCATTATTATATGAACAAGTCAAGAAAATTCTCAATAAATATCATTGATTATCCTTATAATTCATGATAAATTGAACTAAAAGCTATCACCAAAATATAAAGGAAACGGAAATGATCGATACTGCCTACCCAAGACCAACTCGATACCGTAGCACCTGGCGTACCTTGAATGGCCAATGGTCCTTTGACTTTTTTGATGACTATCTCATCACCACTCAAGAACATCGCTTAGCAGCATCGTTGAGTCGCACCATCGAAGTACCATATACGTATCAGTCACCACGATCGGGAATAAATGAGACAGACTATCATCCATGTCTCATATACAGAAAAGAGATCGTACTATCTGACCAGGATCGAAAAGGACGGCTTCTGTTGCATTTCGGTGCAGTGGATTACCAGATATCCGTCTGGATAGACGATACTCATATCGGATCTCACGTTGGTGGATATACGCCATTCTTCTTTGATATCTCACCATGGAAATCACAAGAGGTTATCACCATAACCTGCGAGGTTATTGATACTATGAGCCCCGAACAACCACGCGGAAAACAGAGCTGGTGCAATCCGACAGCGTGCTGGTACATTCCCATGTCAGGAATCTGGCAGACCGTATGGCTTGAGAGTGTACCGGACACGTACATCATGGAAAGTATTTCACAGGCCCACGGCTCTGTCATCAATACGTCAGTCACTCTCAATGAACCGTTGCCCTCCGGCGAACTGAAAATGATCGTCACATTCTCAGGGGAACGTATCGGAGAGATTTCGGTGTCTTGTGAATCATGCAGGACATGTGAGCTACACCTTGAAATTGAAGACATTCGCTATTGGAGCAGCAGCCATCCTGACCTGTATGATATAGAACTGCATCTCATACAGGAAAAGACGATCATTGACAGTGTCCTGACCTACACTGCTTTCCGCGAAATTGCCTGGTCACCGGAGGGGATCATGATCAATGGTGTAAAGACCCCCATGAGACTGGTACTCAATCAGGGCTACTGGCCTGAAACCGGTTACACGCAACCATATGATCTTGCTTTGAGAGATGACATAGAATTGATGCAGTCGATGGGATTCAACGGCTGTAGAATGCACGAGAAGTATGAGGACCCGCGCTTCTATTATTGGGCCGATCACCTCGGATTCCTTGTCTGGGAGGAATCCCCCTCCTTTTATCAGTTCAGTGATGCCGGGACCTCGGTTTTCAGAAAGGAACTTAAGGAGATCATAACACGAGACTATGAACATCCTTCCATCATTGTTCGGGTCGTCTGCAATGAATCATGGGGAATCCTGGATATAGCGACCAACAAGGAGAAACAGCACTGGTTACGGGAAACTGTCGACATCGCACGAAAAGCGGACTCGACCCGGATAGTAATAGATAATGACGGATGGGAACACCTGCCTGAAGAAATTCTCACATTTCATAGTTATCAACATGACCCTGAACTGCTGCTTGAAGACTGGAATCGGGCACTACATGCTCTGCCGGCAGGCGTTCACGCCAAACAGATGACTGTAGATAACGCAGAAATCAATGAAAATACGCCCCTGATGCTTACGGAGTTCGGTGGCCTCACCTACCGCCCTGCCGCCAACGGCCACGCTGACTGGGGATACGGTCATTCGTTCACAGAAGAGCAGGATTTTCTGCGAGTATTAGCGGAGCTTATCCACTGTGCTGAACACCTTCCTGATTCAGCAGGTTGGTGTTATACTCAGTTCAGTGATGTGTATCAGGAGAAGAATGGACTTGTGAACGGATACAGAGAACCAAAGGCATCACGAGAAAAAATCCGAGCGTGTATAGAAAACAGATGAAGAAGTGGAAGGTATGGAAGTACGTGCATTTATCGCAAATCATGATAAAGTCCTCACAGTAGCGAAGGCGCTGAGTTCTCCTCTAAGGCTCAGAATGATCCAGCTTCTCTTTAATAACAAGATGAATATCCAGGAGATAGCAAAAGAACTCGACATTCTCAAATCCACCTGCACGATAAATATCCAGGCGCTCGAACAAGCGGGTCTGGTACGATCGGAACTCATCCCGGCAGTACGAGGAAGTCAGAAAGTCTGTTATACCAGCTACGAAGAGGTGATTCTCCCCTTACGGGAAGAAAAAACCGTAGAAGATGAACATGTGATGGTCATAGATATGCCGATCGGGCTCTACACCGACTTCTCCATTCATCCGCCATGTGGCATGGTGAACAAAAACAATATCATCGATTATCTGGACAGTGAACGGGCTTTTTTAAGCCCTCAACGCAGTAGCGCTGAATTATTATGGTTCACACATGGCTACGTGGAATACAATTTTCCCATGACCATACCCAATGGTCGCACGGTGAAGTCGCTGCAGGTATCTGCTGAACTCTGTTCAGAATTCCCCGGGTTCAATAATGACTATCCCAGTGATATAACGTTATGGGTGAATGGCTGCGAAGTAGGTACATGGAACTGCCCCGGTGATATGGGAGGTTCCAAAGGTCGCCTTACACCTGAATGGTGGGGAGTAGAGAATACCCAGTATGGGTTTCTGAAGACGTGGCGGGTCACCGCTGACCACTCGTTCGTTGACGGAACTACCGGCAGGAACACGAATCTGAATGACCTTCACATCGAGTCTGACTACAGGATAAAAGTGAGGTTCGGCATCAAAGAGGATGCCGTATGTCAGGGGGGAATGAATCTGTTCGGGGAATCCTTCGGAAACTATTCAACGGGAATCAGACTGCAGATTGAACTGGAACCGCGCTGATACTTACCCCTCCACGCGACACGACACCACCTGTTGTATGACATATCCTGCTCACGGATACTGTGTAACTTTGTGACACCGACAACCTATCCGGTATTCTTTTACTCGAGCACCTGTTCTCAAGATTGCCTGTGCAAAACGTCCTCTCTTTCATCCAGATGAATGCCTCCTGCCGATAGCACCCCCGCAGAACATGGTTCTGTCTTTCATGGCCACAGGATTGTCGGAAAAGGCAAAACAACGTATTCAAAAAAGTCTATTGTACAGGTCTTCGTGAAGACTTTTAAAAAAAACGAAAGAATCACTTGACCGATACACTGTTTTGGTGTACTACATAAGTAAGACACTAACACAAGGAGGTGTACATGATTCACATCCGATCCCTTGCTTTCCAGTATGGACATGAAGGACTTTTCTCTGATCTGTCTCTGACACTCACAAAAGGCAGCATCTATGGCCTTCTGGGATTAAACGGGGCAGGAAAGACCACCCTGCTGAAACTGATAAGCGGCCAGTTGTTCGCCAAAGACGGGCAGATAGACATTATGGGGCACAACCCCGTCAAACGTGAGGCGGATTTTCTTCAGAAGATATCGTACGTTCCCGAAGAGTTCGCAGTGCCCCCTATACAAGGGTCACGATACATCGACCTGTATGCACGTTTCTACCCTTCTTTCAGTGTCGCTCAGATGAAGCGCTACTGTGAAGAACTGCAGATCGACAGCTCCCAGCTGCTGACGAAGATGAGTTACGGACAGAAAAAGAAGTTCTTTCTCGCGTTTGCCCTGGCTTCCAATACGGAACTAGTCATTCTTGATGAACCGACGAACGGTCTCGACATACCGAGTAAAAGTCAGTTCCGCCGTACTGTTTCCTCGGCGATGAGTGATGAAAGGACGGTCATCATCAGTACACACCAGGTTCGTGACATGGAACACCTGATCGACCCTCTGGTGATCATTCACAATCAGAGGATCGTCATGAACGCAACACTTGAAGACATCGACCAGAACCTTAGTGCCAGTTTCACCTCGACTCCGCCGGTCGAAGGAGAACCGCTGTACAGCGAGAACACAGGTCTCGGTTACCGCAGTCTATACAGTTCCGGTGAAGGGATCGAATCGGAGGGGATCGACATAGAATTCCTGTTCAATGCCGTGATATCCCATCCTGAAGCATTCATCACATTAGGAGGTACACAATGAGAATACTCTCTGTTCTTGTAAGAGATCTCGAAGAGGATAGGAAGGGACTGACGACCTATTCCATTACTGTGGTGGCAATCATCACAGCTCTTGCACTCATTCAGGCAATCGCATTCAAGTTCACCGCTCAACCGGATGAAAGCATCTATGACGGGCTCTATTTCGGTTTCCTCTTCCTGGGAGGTATGATCTTCACGTCTCTCTCCTTCAGTGATGACCTGTACAACCGGATACGAAACCATCAGTTCCTGATGCTGCCCGCCAGTCCACTCGAGAAACTTCTTTCACGGGCAATTATCTCTGCCATCATATATCCTGTGGCCCTGACGCTTCTGTTCACCCTTGCATCTCTGGCACTCGAGCCGCTCCTGTACTTCCTGTTCAGAGAGCCGATGAATCTGTTCAATCCCTTTCAGAGAGAGTATCTGGTAGGATACTTCAATTATATCTCAGTCACCTCTGTATTCTTCCTCGGAAGCATCTACTTCAGAAAAATCCATTTCTTTAAAACGATCCTCGCCTCTCTGGTGATACTGTTCACGCTATCGATGATAAGCACGGTGCTGATACGACTGTTCTTCTTCGACTACTTTTCCGGGTGGGAACTTTCTCATGAGTTCCAGTATTCCTTCATGGCTCGAAGATCCTGGCCTATAGGCCCCTACCGGGCGATAGGGAATATCATCTACTTCATGCTCCTCCCGCTGTTCTCCTACACAGTCGCCTACTTCAGAATACAGGAGGTACAGGCAACCGATGCTCTTCAATAATCATACTCCCATTTATCTGCAGATCGCTGAACTCCTCTATCAGAAGATCCTCAGCGGCGAATACAGGAACGCATCACGGATTCCTTCGGTGAGGGACATGGCAGTGGCTCTTGAGGTGAATCCAAATACCGTGACGCGGTCGTACATGATCCTTCAAGAAGAAGGAGTGATCGAGAACAGACGCGGTATCGGCTACTATACGAACGAAGATGCTGCCCTGATCGTGGAGAAAAAGAAGCAGAAGGAATTCCTCGACTCAGAGGTTCCTTCCTTCTTTGCCAGAATGGATCAGCTCGGTCTCACACTGAACGAGGTTCTGAAGCACCTCGAAACACGAAAAGGAACCATACAATGAAGAAAAGTACAATACTACTCCTCTCAGGCTACGCTGCCGCCATCATCATGATCACTGTATCCCTTGCATATATCAGATGGGGGCTCCTTCCTTCTCTGATGCAGACCCTCTAGCTTTGAGATATGAGACACAAGAGAAAAGGAATCCTGTATTGAAACGCGGGAAAAGTGAGTGTATGATACCCTTCACAAGGGGTCTGCATGAAATACGATAGACAAGAGAGACAACGATACCTGCTCATCACGCTATTTCTGGTGATTGCAGTCACTCTGGGCTTCGCGGAGCAGGGTATCACTGAATCTATCTCCTCCTTCCTCACCATTCAGGTGATGCCTGCCAGGTTAATACAGGACTATTCGACCTTCGGTGTAGGGGGGGCTTTGCTTAATGCCTCGCTGGTGGCTCTGATGGGTCTGTTGCTTACCCGCTTCTCTTCCGTAACACTCGCCGGACCAACCATTGCAGCAGTATTCACGATGTTCGGGTTCGGATTGTTCGGTAAAAGTGTTCTGAACATTGTCTGGATCATCCTGGGGGTATTCATCGCGAGCCGGCTTGCAGGCAAATCATTCGGTTCCTACTCCCTGATTGCCCTGTTCGGTACCGCTTTAGGTCCACTGGTCACCTATGTCATGTTCGATCTTGGCCTGCCGTATGCGGTCTCCCTACCACTGGGTGCACTTTCCGGAATAGCCGCAGGCTTCCTGCTGCCCGCTCTAGCCGGACAGATGCTCTCACTCCATCAGGGGTACAGTCTCTATAATATGGGCTTCACCTGCGGATTCCTCGGATTGTTCGCAGCGAGCATACTGAAGGCATCAAAGGCTATGGATCCCATAGAAGTGTTCTGGAATACAGACCCTTCCACCGCTCTCACCCTCATCATACCTATCTTCTCACTCCTGTCGATTCTATACGGATTCCTTTTCTCCCCCCATTCTTTCAGGAAAATAATCGGGGAGGTGATAGGTATCCAGAATCAGACTGGTCGGCTTCCGAGTGACTTCTTCGATATCGTCGAGAACAGTGAATCACCCTGGGTCAACATGGGACTGCTCGGCTTCGCCGGGTTCGCGATCGTGATTGCCACAGGTTCAATAATAAACGGACCGATCATTGCCGGTCTTGCTACACTTATGGGCTTTGGTCTGTTCGGCAAAAGCCTCAGGAACTCCTATCCCATCATAGTAGGAGTGGTAGGGGCTGCACTGCTCTTCGGCAAACCGCTGACAAGCCCGGGGGTCATCCTGGCGATACTATTCTCCACGACACTTGCCCCCATCGCAGGTCAGTTCGGTATCATCATCGGTATCATCTCCGGCTTCATCCATCTCACGATGGTCGAGGCCACAGGACTCTGGCACGGTGGATTCGACCTCTACAACAACGGTTTTGCAGGAGGCCTTACCGCTACCCTCGTTATCACCATCATCCACTGGTACCAGACAATAAGCATTAAAGAGGACTTCATCGATGAAACGTAAAGAATTTCTGAATAATCTGATAGCGGAAGTAACGAACTTCCTTCTGGAAGGCAATCCACTCAGAATGGTTGTCTCTCTCCATCAGGAGAATGATGGGGCTCACCTCAGCTTCTTTGATGACCACAAGAGAAGTGAAGCTGATCTTATGAGCATCAGACAGGCGCTCAATCCCCAGAAGACACGGCCGGAACTTGCCGGATATTATGGAATGATGGCAGGACATGACACCTCCTGGGATGCCAGACTAAAACTGATAGGGTGGCAGATCAAACGGGCTACTGTCTCAAACACCGATAGCGGAGTCCAGATCGACCTCTGGCTCGGCTCTGACAAATTCAACCCTGCAAACTTCTCGATAGATGAATCATAAGACGCCTCATCAGGAATACAGAGAGCCTGATGCACTGAAGATGATGATACGCTTATCCTTTTGAACAATCGGTGCAGATAGACAGATGAACAGGTGATGTATTCCCTTGGTTAAAAAAACAGCCGACCCATGTCTATATGATGACAGATAGGCCGGCACGCGATCACTCCTTGAAAGGGCTCACTCCCATTCGATGGTCCCGGGCGGCTTGCTCGTGATATCATACAGAACACGGTTGACTCCCGATACCTCATTGCAGATACGAGCGGAGGCTCGCTGAAGCACATCGGGGGGGAAGCGGTACCAGTCAGCTGTCATGGCATCTTCACTGACAACAGCTCTAAGCGAACAGACTTCTTCGTAGGTCCTTTCATCTCCCTGAACACCGACACTCTTCACGGGAAGGAGACAGGCAAGAGCCTGCCAGATCTCACCATACAGCCCTGCCTTTCTAATCTCATCGATAAAGATCTCATCCACATCACGCAGAGTTTCAAGGCGTTCTTTCGTGATCTCTCCGATACAGCGGACAGACAGCCCGGGGCCAGGGAACGGATGGCGATAGACGACCTCGTCGGGCAGACCGAGTTCCTTGCCCAGCTCACGGACCTCATCCTTGAACAGTTCCCGAAGGGGCTCCAGGAGGGTAAACTTCAAGTCTTCAGGTAATCCGCCAACGTTATGGTGGCTCTTGATGGTAGCACTGGGACCACCGGTGGGACTGACGCTCTCGATCACATCCGGATAGAGAGTACCCTGAGCAAGGAAGGTCGCATCACGAGCCTTCCGTGCCTCTTGCTCGAATACATCGATGAATATCCTGCCGACGATCTTTCTCTTTGTCTCGGGGTCACTGACCCCCTTCAGAGCAGAAAGGAACTGCTCTTCGACGTCGGCATACTGCAATCTGATATGGAACGTATCCTTGAAGACGGAGAGAACCAGATCGGCCTCTCCCTTCCTGAGAAGTCCGTTGTTCACAAACACGCAGATCAGCTGATCGCCGATCGCCTTGTGAAGCAAAGCCGCTACGACAGAGGAGTCGACTCCACCGCTGAGACCGCAGAGGACCGTCTTATCCTTGACGATGTCTCTAATCTCCTCGACCTTCGTATCGATGAATGATTCCATGGACCAGGACTGCTCAGCCTTGCAGATATTGACTACGAAGTTCTGAATCAGGCGGAACCCCTCCACAGTGTGGACCACTTCAGGGTGGAACTGGACCCCGAAAAGTCCGCGCTCTTCACTTTCCACCACTGTGAATTCACAGTTCTCGGTACTGGCAGTGCAGACACCACCAGCCATTGGAATTGACACCGAATCGCCATGACTCATCCAGACCTGCGACTTGCTGTTTATACCCTCAAGCAGGGGAGTCTGTCTGAGAATATCGAGATGGGCGATCCCGTACTCCCTCTTATCGGGACGTTCCACATAACCCGAGTTCATCACCGTAATGACCTGAAGACCGTAGCAGATACCGAGAATCGGAATGCCGAGGTCGAAGATACCGGCATCGGGACGGGGAGAACCATCCGTTGAAACACTGGCCGGCCCTCCGCTGAAGATGATGCCTTTCGGGTTCATCTCTTTCACATCCTCGGCGCTGATAGTATACGGCACGATCTGAGAGTAGACATGTGTCTCCCTGACCCGCCGTGCAATGAGCTGTGAATACTGAGCCCCGAAATCGAGAACGAGAATCGAGTCCTGTGAAAACTGTTCCATGAGTTATCCTTCTATATGAATTACCAGGTGAGAAACCTGACAGGGGGGTATGCTTTACGCACAGTCTTTGTCACCGCTATCCCCAGCACGACCCCGACTATGGCTTGAATGAGGTTCATAGGGATCTCTGTGGCTGCAGGCTCGAAACCGTAGAACAGGCCGCCGACAAAGAAATATCCTCCGACCATGATGACAGTCCCGAGAAGACCTGCACCGATCACCGACAGAAGAGATGCGTCTGACACGACACCGCTCTTTGACGCTTTCTTAGCTATCAGGCCGATCACCGCTCCCTGAAGACCGTGGATGAGGAACGAGAAGGGAGCCCACTGGCTGTAGCCGCCGATCACATCGGCGATCGCAGTTCCGAGCCCTCCTGTGATCAGAGCAGTCCAGGGCCCGAACAGATAGGCACTGAAGACGATCACGACATCACACAAAGAGATATACCCTTTGATGGGCGTAGGAACTCTGACCACAATGGTGAATACCGTGGTGAGAGCGGTAAGGATTGCAATAAGTGCAACCTTCAATGCAATACGATTCTCGTTCTTATCCATGATCATGTTCCTTTTCGTAAGAGCTGGCTACAGTATTATAAGGAGTGCAAAAGTTGTGGCAATCATACCGCAAATGAGTAGATGGGTAAAGAGGGATGCTCCTCTGGAAAGGCTCCTGTAACTGCTTCGCTTGACACTACTTCCAAATCCCCGATGCTCGAGACTCATGGCAAGGTGCGGTATACTTTTGAGAGCGAATATTAACGTACAGCTGATTGTGGGAAGGATATCGAACAGCGCATTCCATCCCTTTGATTGGGAATGCTCACTCTGGCGCAGGGAGTGGGCCTCCTGGATTCGAGTGAAAGTCTCAGCGATGAAAGGAATGAATCTGAAGGTGAGAGTGATTACCAGAGCGGCACTGTAGGGAAGAGAGAACCATCTGAACGTCAGAAGGATGTCATTCATCCTCGTCGTCCATACGAACAGTGTTGTCAGATAGGTGATTGTGATGAATCGTCCTGTATGGGTCGCGAACTGCAGAAGGCTGTCCTGTGTTGCGAGGACTGTTTTGCCTATGACGATAATCGGTGTCCCTGTACGATGTGTAAAGGGAATGAAGAGTACCATAATGAAGATGATCAGACCGATTGCCTTGAATGGAGAGAAGGACATCCTCAACCCTACCGCTTGGAACAGAGAGACGAAAGCCAGAGCGAACAGCAGATAGATCCCCCATAGTGGTACCGGAAGAAACACCTCTACACACAACAGTATGATAAGTATAAGCTTTGCCCGTGGGTCAAAAACATACCAGGGGCCTTTTCCGCTGACGAAAGTGGAAGAAATCATGAAACACTCCTCTCACGCACATAACCGGCCTCAATCATGTAGGTCCTGTGAGCGAGCGAGGAAGCAATCGATTCATCGTGTGTGATGATGATGACCCCAGCTCCCCGTCTCCTCAGCACCTCGATACTCTGGAAGGCCATCTCATAGGTCATCCCGCTATCGATCTCATCGATGATGACAAACGAGCGTTCCAGCAGGGAAGCCACTGCTGCCTGCAGTCGTTTTTTTGCTCCATAGCTCATCAGAGAGGGGTTTGCTTCAAGATCGAGTGAAAACTCCTGTGCAACCTTGTACACCTGATCATGAACGGCCTGCTTTCGCTTTCCCTGTTTCTTTACCGAGTAAGAGAGTTCGTCGGCCACCGTCGGAAGAAAAATGGAGAAGTCCGGATTCTGAAACAGATAGGCAATGTTGAGTTTCCTCATCTTAGCGGTAAGCGCATGGGAGTCGATCGCGCATACACCTTCCAGAGGGTCATCAAGCCCGCAGAGCATCCTTGCCAGGGTACTCTTTCCTGCCCCGTTCTCTCCCAGCAGAGCTACCACTTCACCCTGCGTGACACTCAGTTCATCAACGTGAAGACGGAAAGGTTCTGCAGCACGCTCAGAGGTGCGAGGGTGCTCGATACGTGCTTTTGAAACACTCAGTCGCATCTTTCCCGCTGTATCTGTATAACCTGGATTGTCTCTGGTACCCGCATATCTGGGTGATTGTCTGAGCTCCGCTTCGTCGACTGTCCGCACAATTCCCTTGTCCATCATCACGATACGGGAAAACCGTGCGGCAAACTCAGGAAGAAACCGCGATGCGAACACGATGGAGGTCTTCTTCCGTTCCTGAAGGAGGTCCATGACGAACCGTTTCCACTTCACATCCAGATCATCAAACACCTCATCAAGGACCCACAAAGGAGCATCGATGGCATCCGTGACAGCTAAGAGTACTCGTTTCCTCTCCCCTCCACTCAACTCATGTGGATGTACGTTCCTCACATGAGAAAGCTGCCAGGTGGTAAGCACATGCTGTATCCGTCTCTCGATCTCTTCAGAAGGGATCCCGAGAGATTCGAGCGGGAAGGCGATCTCATCAGCCACTGTATTCATAAGAAGCTGTTCCTGAGGATTCTGAAAGACACAGGTCACTAGAGGGGTCAGAGCATGAGCTTCCATCGAGAGAATATCCAATTCACCGAACAGGATATGTCCAGCAAGTGTACCGGAGGTATAGCGGGGCACTCCCCGGCTAATTATTCTGGCCAGAGTCGACTTACCCGCATCCGGTGGTGCAAGGAAAAGCAGAGCTTCCCCTGACTCTACCTGTACAGAGAGGTCGTGAAACAGGTTCTTCTCATGTCCTCCATCTCCATGGTAGTCGGGATAGGAAAATGAGAGATTCTCAATGCTCAGCATGGCAGTACTACTCACTGGGAACAGGGCTTCTCTGTCCCTTCTCGATTGCTTGTACAATCGTATCACTCAGGTTCTTCATCTGTTCTTCGTTGAGAGCTGCAGTATCAATCGGCTCTGCGATCGTCAGATTCACCAGGGGAAAACCGAATCCCTTTCTGTTTTCAAGAGCACATCTGGTCCCGTCTATCGTTATAGGAACAACCAGAGCTTTAGCCCGTGTGGCAAGTTTCAGCGATCCGGGCTTGAACTCACCGAGCGTACCGGTTTTACTCCGTGTCCCTTCGGGAAAGATCACCATAGGGATCCCTTTCCTGATATTATCGACACCTTTGAAGATCGCATCGATGGAGGAACGAGGAGAGGTTCTGTCAATATAAACACAATGCATCGACTGGATCCAGAAATTAAGGATAGGCACGCTTCTGAGCTCTTTTTTTGCAATGAACCCTGCCCAGACATGTCCATACGCAATGAGAACAGGGATATCGAGCATACTCTGATGATTGACCACGTAACATACCTTGGAACCTGGTCGTGGGATATGCTCTGCACCGGATACTCTCACACGGGAACCGAGCGTAAACAGGATAGTGCGGCTGATTCCTATGGCGTTGATACGGTTCCAACGCTCACTGAGAGACTCTGCTCCGAGAGCTCTGAGAAGGGCTGAGGGGATAATACCTACGAAAACCGAAATGATGAAGACGGGGATGACTATCAGTACAGCAAAGGTGATCTGAATGTATTTCATGACGTGCCTCCTAAAGCGATTGGTTCCGATACAGTGATGCATAGTGCCCTTTGCGGGCAAGCAGCTCCTCATGAGTTCCTATCTCTGAGATCCTCTGGTCCTTGAGAACATAAATCCTGTCTGCATCCCTGACGGTAGCAAGTCTATGAGCGATTACTATCGCTGTTCTTCCCTGACTGAGGCGCTTGAACGCCTGCTGGATAAGAAACTCGTTCTCGCTGTCAAGTGAACTGGTTGCCTCATCGAATATGATAATCCGGGGATTCTTCAAAAACGCCCTTGCTATCGAGATTCTCTGCTTCTCCCCACCGGAAAGCCGTGCACCACGCTCTTTCACATTGGTCTCGATCCCGTCAGGCAAAGATGCGATAAACTCCTTGAGCCCAGCCAGAGCAAGAGCCTCATGAAGTTCACCATCACTCGCGCTCTGATTTCCGTATAGAAGGTTCTCACGGATCGTACCATCGAAGAGGAACACATTCTGCTGCACGACGCCGATCTGACTGCGAAGTGATTTTCTGGTCAGTGTCGTGACATCCTGACCATCAATGCTTACCGTACCGCTGTCAGCTTCATAGAAACGGGGGATCAGTGAGACCAGAGTCGACTTGCCCGCTCCCGATGACCCGACGATAGCAACACTCTCCCCACCAGAGACCTTCAGGGAGATGTCGGAAAGAACCTGATCCCTGTGTCCGTCATAGGAGAAACAGACATGGGAGAATTCGACCGAGCCATCGTGAATGACGAGATCGCAGGCCCCTTCCACATCGCTGATGTCACTCTCTACCTCCATCACCTCGATAAACCGTTCAAAGGAGGCAAATCCCTGGTGCAGCTGCTCTGTGAAACGGATCAACCGGTCGATTGGAGGAAGCACAACTGAGACGTAGAGAATGAAGGCTACGAGGTCGTACGCTTCCACTTTTCCCGCATAGATGAGCAGCGCCCCACCTGCGACTGTAACGAAGTAGTACATCTCGCGGAAGAACATCATCGTCGACTCGAACCCGGCCATCACCTTGTACTGGACACTTTTCGCTTCCTGGAACTCTTCGTTGACCTTCTTGAACTTACGGTTCTCATGGGTTTCACTGGTGTATGACTGTACTTCCCGTATTCCCTGTATTGAGTTCTCCACCACGGAATTGACATCCGCAACCGTCTTTCTGACCTGGCGAAAGCCGGCTCGCAGACGCCCACCGAAATAGATACCGTAGAAGATGAGCAGGGGAAGAGGTATCAGGGATACGAATGCCAGATAGGCATTATTGAGGAACATCAGCGTATAGGCTCCGATGATAACCACAACGGAAATGAGGAGATCCTCCGGCGCATGATGGGCTGTCTCAGCGATCATGAACAGGTCGTTGGTGATCCGGGACATCAAGTGTCCTGTCTTTGTGTTGTCGAAGTAGGTGAACGACTGTCGCTGCAGGTGTTCGAACAGATCCTGTCTCATGTCCCGTTCCATGAAGACACCGAGCTGATGTCCCCATCGAACCCGTAAATAGGTGGTGAAAGTCTGGACTACATAGATCATCAGCATGACGACGAGAAGGAGGATCATGAGACGCCACTGCCGGTTGGGGATCACAGTTCTCAGAAGTTCCCTCGTTATCTGAGGGAACGATATGGAGAGAAGAGATCCTATGACAGCGGCTGCGATATCAAGGCTGAACAGGCCTTTGTATGGTCGGTAATAGGAAAGGAAACGCTTCAGCATCGCTCACACTAACGACCGAGCAGACGCGCTATGAAGCCTTTCTTCTTCGGTCTCTCCTGTGCATTCTGTTCTTCAGATCTTTTTTCAGGTGCTGCAGGGTGCACACTCTTCACTCTGGAGGAGTCCACCTTTCCTTGTCCTGCGGCAGGACTCTGCCTTCTGCGGCCTCCATCAGATGCCTTGCCACCGGTTTTCTTTTCTTCGGCTGCTGCCGGGGATGACTTCACACGAGTATCGGTCTTCTTCCGACCTCCATCCGTACGCTTCTCAGGTGAAGGTGATGCTGAACCGGCAGGTTTCTGGCCTCGAGGTCCTCTGTTCTTTCCCTTCGTCTTTGGAGGTGAGGACTTCCCTGACTCTGCTGTCTTCCGTTCAGGTTCAGAACTCGTACCATCGGCCATGTACATATTCTTGTAGTAGTCCATACGCTGGTTAAGATCCATCTTCTGAATCTCCTGGTAGCTCTTTCCTGATCGACCGGGGCGAGGCTTCTGAGGAGGATAGGGCTTTTTCACCGTAGCACTCTGCACAGGATGCTTCTTCACCGCGGCATCAGCATGGTGGACAGGGGTATGAGTTTTCGCCTTCCCAGCTCTCGCACCCTGCGGTTTTCTTCCGCCGCGTGGGCTTCTCGAACTCTCACGCCGACCTCTGCCATCGCTTTTAGCACCGAATTCCTTACGGGGAACGAGGTCCCTGAAACTCATGCCTGCGGAAGCATCCTTTACCAGAGGAATAGTATCCTCATCTACCCACAATACGGGTATCTTCATCTGAATATAGGATTCTATCGATTCAAGGGAATAGACGAACTCTTCACACCCGAGAGTGATCGACTTACCACTCTTACCTGCCCGTGCTGTTCTGCCGATCCGGTGCACATAGTTTTCGAAGTCCTCGGGAATATCGTAGTTGACAACAAGCTCAAGATCATCTATCTGCAGTCCACGCGCTGCTACGTCGGTGGCAACGAGGAACTTCAACTCTCCCGACTTCATCCTGTTGATGACCTGAAGACGTTTGTTCTGCGGAAGGTCTCCCATCAGGTACTGAGCCTTGTAGTTGTTGAGCTGGAGACGTTTGGTAACCTCTACTGCCCTGGCCTTCGTATTGGTGAAGACCAGACAGTTCTCGGGCTGTTCCTTCTCGAGGAGACGGAGCATGACGGAGAACTTCTCATCGCTGGAGACGTGATAGAGTTCCTGTGTGATGTTCTTCACAGTGAGCTCTTCCATCTGCACTTCGAACTCCTGTGGTTCGTTCATGTACTTCCATGCAAGATTACGCACGCGGTTGGAGAGAGTGGCGCTGAAGAGCATCGTCTGACGCTTCTCCTTGGGAGACATGAGAGAGAACATCCTCTGGATATCGGGATAGAATCCCATGTCGAACAGGCGGTCGGCCTCATCGATGACAAAGGCATTCACCTTCCTGAAATCGAGCTTCCCCATCTTCTGATAATCAAGGATCCTTCCGGGGGTGCCGATGGCGATATCGATACCGTCTTTCAGCATCCTGTCCTGCTCCTGGTACCCGACGCCTCCATAGAAACATCCGATACGGGTCTCTTTCATTCCGTGAGAAAGAAGACGTGCATCCCCTTCGATCTGAACCGCGAGTTCTCTCGTCGGGGCGATGATCAGGGCAAAGGTATCAGAGGCTGATTCGTCACTGCTCTGGCGCTCAGAGTTCTGTTGTGCCAGCTTCTGTAAAATAGTGATAAGAAAGACAGCGGTCTTTCCCGATCCGGTCTTTGACTGGACCATAACATCTTTACCTGTAAGGGATACGGGTAACACATTTTCCTGTACCGTCATACACTCGACGAATGAGGCATGTTCGATTCCCTTCAGGAGGTCTTGATGCAAAGGTAATTCATTAAACTTCATGCACACTACTATACTTTGTTTTCAGCGTTTATGGTAGTACGTCATGCTCCCAGGAACGGATCAGGGCATGAATCTTACCCGTATGCTGATGTACGAAGGGCAGCGGTGTGTCATCAAGACAACAGAGAGGAAGTGCTCCCATCGATGTGGAGGAGATGAACAGCCCGTCGTAGTGACCGGCAATGACGGTCTCATAGGCGAGGAGTTCATATTCAACCGCAAGAGAAAGCTCCCGGGCCGCGAGGAGAATATGGTCCCGGGTGACTCCTTCAAGCACCATTTCGGTAGGTGCGGTGTACAGAGTATCCCCCTTGAGAGCGAACAGGTTCGTCCGGGAACCTTCCAGGAGAAACCCCTCATTATTCTGCAGAAGAGCTTCAAAGGCACCTCGCCTGGCTGCCTCAGAGCGCGAGAGGTGGTTCAGCAGGAGGTTCCCCGTCTTGAACTGGGGAAGATATCGCTCTCCCCGGTAGGTAATTGCCTTCACCCCCTCCCTGTAGTACGTTTCTGGATAGGCGAGAAGTGGCTGAGTCGTGATGTACAGTCTCGGTTCCTTCCCGCCGGTCAGCGTGACGCGAATCGAGGCCTCGGTCAGGTTCCCGTGTGACAGCAGCTCTCTGATATAGGTGATGATCTGATCCTGTTCAAAGGGATGAACAATGTCGAGTCCATGTGCAGAACGAAACAGACGGGCTATATGATCCTGGACATAGATAAGACGGGAATCAACATACTTCATCGTCTCATAGACGCTGTAGGCTGCCTGAAATGCAGGTTCATCGATGGAGACGAGACACTCGCTCCTATCAATGATTCGTCCATTCAAAGATGCTCTGTCATGCTGGTTCATCCATTTCTCCTTACTCTCACTCACTGGGCATCCTGAGAAGCTCTCGAGGTTTACTCCCTCTCGAAGGGCCGACAACGCCCTCCTCTTCGAGGTTCTCTATGATTCTCGCCGCCTTGTTATACCCGATCCTGAGTCGCCTCTGAAGGTACGATGCACTGGCTCCGTTGCGTTCGACGATGATCCTGAGAGCCTTCTCTCTGAGAGCCTCATCGCTGTCATCGTCAGTCTCGTCATCAATCCCGTCACTCTCTTCAACCTCATCCTCGAAAAAGGATTCATCGAGATAGTCCGGTTCACCCTGAGTCTTCACATAGGCCACCACCCGTTCGACTTCTTCATCCGAGAGGAACGCTCCCTGGATGCGGGTACTGTTGGGCTCCCAGCCGGGTGCCAGAAGCATATCTCCCTGACCAAGGAGTTTCTCAGCACCGTTCTCATCGATGATGATACGGCTGTTCGTCTGCCCGCTCACGGTGAACGCGATACGGGTCGGGATGTTGGATTTGATGATACCCGTAATGACATCCGCGCTCGGACGCTGCGTGGCGAGTACCAGATGAATACCCACTGCACGGGCCATCGCTGCAAGACGTGCAAGAGAGATCTCGAGTTCCTTACCCACAGTGGTCATGATATCGGCAAATTCATCTATCACGACGACGATGTACGGCAGCTTCTCCCGGGCCAGACGGTGGGTCTCGACCTTCGTGTTGTACGCTGAAATATTCCTCACGGCAAGGGAGTTAAGAAGCTTATAGCGCCGTTCCATTTCGAACAGACAGAACTCAAGAGCTTTTATCGTCTTCTTCGGTTCTGTTATCACAGGGGTCAGGAGGTGGGGTATTCCGTTGTACATACGCAGTTCCACGATCTTCGGGTCGACCAGGATCAGACGCACCTCTTTAGGAGACTTAAGGTAGAGAATACTGGTTATCAGTGCGTTCACACAGACGCTCTTACCGGAACCGGTCGCTCCTGCGATAAGAAGGTGCGGTGTGCGGGCCAGATCAACGACGACCGGCTCACCTGTGATCTTTCGTCCGAGAATCATCGGCAGGTGGGGAGGTTTGTGGGTATCGAGGGTATCAAGCAGATCTCTAAACCCGATAATCGACCGCTGCGGGTTCGGCACTTCGATACCGACGGCCTGCTTTCCCGGAATCGGGGCAACAATTCTCACCCGCTCTGCGGCAAGCTCCATCGCTATGTTGTCACTGAGGTTCACGATACTGCTGATCCTCACTCCCGGGGCAAGGGTCACCTCATACATCGTGACTGTCGGCCCCTTGACGATATGGGCGATCTTTGCCTCGATCTTGAAGACTCTCAGAGTCTCCATCAATCTCTGGCCTGCCTCCCGGGTGGCTTCATCCACCTCGGTCGAGTGGTTGGG
>JAFGUP010000120.1 GCA_016938475.1 Sphaerochaetaceae bacterium | reverse complement strand
CATTATCATAGTCTTTTTCGATCTCAGGCCATATCTTCAGGGTCAATTCCAGCTGGATCGAACGTACATCGAAGGCCTTGGTGATGAGTTCTAGGTCCAATCCGGAAAACCCCTGTTCTGTCTCGAATTGATACGGAGGGAACGGATCTGCTCCTGCTTGTATGATCATTCACACCCTCCTGCTCATCGTCCCAACTTTTCAGCCAGCTGCTTCAGATCAGGGTCTACGACCACGCCGTCAGAGGTGATCTTCACCCCGTCCAGATACACCGTGGAATTCAGACAGATCCCATCGATATGTCCCGGCGCCTTACGGGGTTCCTTCCCGGTGAAGTTGGATCCCTGATGCCCGAAACCCCACTGGGTGCTTCCCCAGATTCGCTCATCCTCGTTCGTTGTCCCATCGAGTCTCGCGGTAGGATGAAAACCGTAACAGACATGTGCTGCGAGATACATATTCGGATCACCGATCTTTTCGAACCATGAGCGAATGGTCTCAGCCTTTTCTCCACCTTCAAAGTCGATGATGCGGCCGTTTTCTACCACATAGGTAATCACATCTCCATTGAGTAGACCAAGTTCGGCCTCTCCCCCACCGCTGAGAGCTCCATCAAAGGATATCCTTCCGTTAATGGTCTCTTCCTTAGGCGCCCAGCCTACCTGTCCCAGAAGGAAATGAGCACCGGGGGTATCATATTCGATCTCACTGTTGATCGGTCGGTCAGGGTCGTTCTCGAAGGTTACATCAGTTCCGGCAGGGTTGGTGATCCGTATTGTTTTCGCTTTCCGGGTCTTCTCGACCACCATATCCTGGAACTCCTTCTGCGTAGGGATGTCTACCTTGCCGATCAGACGTACCAGCTGAGGAATGTCCAGATCTCCCAGCATTACCTGCCTGGTACGGCCGTTGGTGACCGCTTTGTCCCAGAAGCTCGAATAGAGGAGCCACTGATTGTTGAGTTCAACCCAGACATCGGTTTTGTCCGCACAGGCCATGAGCGGTTCCGGAAGGTAGGGTTCGGTCATCGCACCGTAGCCGACCGGAGTGGTGTGCCAGGCTACCATCACTTTCCCTCCGACAGCCTGAGCCATCTTCGCAATCTCCTCGGCTACCCGGAACTCCGAGGCTGAATCAGTGGTTATGAGAATGCTCTCACCTTTTTTCAGTTTGAGTTGATCGTGTACCAGTTTGTAGGCAGCTTCAGCGAGCTCCAGATCATATTGTGCAGGCATACTATGCTCCTTCTGTTTCTAAGATTAAGGGTTGTTCTATGTGTTCCCCGATATGACCGATTCGGCTTTTATCGAACACTTTCATCAACACCACGTATAGGACGAAACTGATCACCAGTGAGTTCACAGATCCAGATCCCCAATGTACGAAATACCCGAATATTCCTCCGACAGCCCAGGATACGACAGCCCAGACGTTCCAGTTCGCATATGTTGTTCCTGCTCCGTAATCGTACTTCTGGTTCTTCACCGCATAGTAATCCGCAACGATGACGCCAGCCATAGGAGGTACTCCTGTTCCGAGAATTACCAGCCAACCGATGAAATAATCAGCGAGGCCTGCAACTCCGACAAGTGTTGCAAGAACACCTGTGACCAGTACGATCACTGATTTTTTGACCTTCAGGATGTTGGCAAGGCCGAGTGAAGCCGTGTACAGATTGTTGTCGTTCGTCGTCCACTGTGCTCCGATGAGAACGATAAGAGCAGGTATCCCGAGTCCAAGCATCAGCATGGCATTGGGAAGATCACCGGCGCCGGTGGCGAGTGTAGTGATGAATCCTGCCATGATCACAAACAGGTTCGCACCCAGGTAACCGAATATGGTCGCTATGACAGCAGACTTGGCACTTTTCGCATACCGTGTGATATCAGCCTGGGCAGAGGCCCCTGCAGCAAAGGATCCTACCGCTATGACGATACCGGTCGAGATACCGATGCGTCCTGAATTTCTCGATTTTTGTACATAGAGATCCTGAGGCTACACAGTCACCAGTCCGTGCTTCACTTTCCGCTTGAATAATTCCT
>JAFGUP010000119.1 GCA_016938475.1 Sphaerochaetaceae bacterium | reverse complement strand
GAATTCTTCGACAAGTTCCGCGGTCGCTTCCACCGGGCGGTAGGTCATGTGCCAGGCCACCGAAGGAACGAATGCAGTCTCCGACCACAGAATCATATCCGGCTCTTCCCGCAGTGCCTCCAGAGAGAGTGTCCTCAGGGTATTGAAGTTCCTCTTGTAGGTGGTGTACCCACCCTTCCAGCTGTCTGCGCTGTGCTGCACGGTCGCTACACGCCAGGTCTTCTCAGGCTCCTTGTGATCCCAGGAATGTATAGCGAAAAACCCGTAGATGAGACTCGCAATGACAAGTGCAGCATAGGAGATGATGATTAATGCATGGGCTTTCAGATAGTCTGCCAGAGAACTCACCTGTGAACGCAGCGCTATGTAATCTGTCAGGTATACAGCAAGGAAACTCTGAGGGAGAATCATCAGGAAGGTGATTCCCCAGATTCCCGAGAAGGAGGCTATCTGGATAAAAGGAAGATATTCATAGGCAGCGTAGGCAATGGTCCCGTAGGGATAGCCGGCGAACCAGGACTGACTGAGGTAGGCATAAGCTACCCAGATGACCGCCTGAACAAGATAGGAAAAACGTCTGCTCAGCGACGAAGCCGCCTTGAGAACAGGGAACAGCAGCATCATCTCTCCGCCCTTGATGATAGGAACAATCAGTATGGCAAGCGGGTGAAAGGTGGTGAGCCAGTAGTTGAAGCATGTATAAAAAGTAAACCCGTACAGGAAACCGTACGGGATTATGGCCTTCCAGCTGGTATGCCGGATGACAGCGAAGAGGGGAATGAGGGCAAAGAATGCTACAAACCCATACCCCTCGTCTGAAAGAAAACCGGGGAAAGCGAATGAATACAGTACTGCAGTACCGATGAGAAGGGCTAGTTCAATCAGGTAACTCTTTACAGTATGACGGTACACTCGTTCCACAGTTTCCTATTGTTTTTCGTTCACTCTGAGTTTCCAGACAAAGTCTTTAAGCTCTTTTCCCGGCCTGAATATTGCGACCCCGTGCGTATCGACTGCAACAAGTTCGCCTGTCTTGGGGTTGCGTGCCTTCTCCCGCCCTTTGCGGGTTCTGACTTCAAAAGTCCCGAACCCTCTGAGCTCGATGACACGGTCCTGTTCCAAACCCTTCTTCACTTCTTCAAAGAACTCATCAATGACATTATGCACATCGGGTCTGGCGACACCAAGTTTTTCCTGTATGCTATCAATGATTTCCGCTTTCGTCAATTTGTTATTCGCCATGGCAACGTACTCCTAATCAATTATGGTCATGAGATGAACGTGGCAAATACTTATGCCTGTTCCACTGAATTGAACTGAGCGGTAAGGCGAGATTTCTTCCTAGCTACGGTGTTTGAATGGTAGATCCCCTTTGAACCTGCTGTGTCCAGAAGCTTGATAGCGTAGTCGAACTTTGCTTTAACTTCTGCTGTTTCACTTTGTGATGCTGCTACTCTGAAGTTCTTGATAGCTGTTCTCACAGCGCTCTTGGTTTCTCTGTTTCTTAATCGTCTCTTCTCGTTCTGTCTGGCTCTTTTAGCTGCTGAGCTGCTATTGATCACGTTATACCTCCAACGGATTCTTGTTTATCATATATACATATAGGCGCCAGCCCTTTAGGAGGGCCAACGGATACTCAACATATCACGTTCCCTAAAATCGGTCAATACAATAGTTTAGTTCTTTTCATCAAGTTGAGAGAATTTCTTCGACATACCGCTGGTTCACTTCCCATCGTTTCGCGCTGTCATCAAACCGGATTTCCTCGGCGGGGATACTGAGTCGCCTGCCATCCGGACTTGTAAGAGTGATCTTGCGGCTAAGTATATTCACTTCGCTGATCCTCATATTCTCTCCAAGTACTCTGAGCCGTCCTCCCTCAGGGGGAAAGGACTTCTTCTCCTCCACATAGAAATTATATTCATACGAGAGACAGCACAGCAGTCTGCCGCAGGGTCCGCTGATCTTTGTTGAGTTGAGACTGAGATTCTGCTCCTTTGCCATTTTGATCGAGACCGGATTGAGCTTATCGGAAAGACAATGGCAGCAGTAATCACGCCCGCACACCGCAAGGCCGCCTAGTACACGGGATTCATCACGTACACCGATCTGCCGCAGTTCTATCCTGATCTTGAATACGGTAACAAGGTCACGAACCAGATCGCGAAAGTCCACACGGTTCGCACTGGTGAAGAAGAACACGATTTTCTGCTCACCGAACAGATAGTGTGCACTGACAAGCTTCATGTCGAGCTTATGCTGGACTATCTTTTCCCTGCAGAGGATCAGAGCTTCCGTCTCCTGTGCTTCAAGAAGGCTGAATCGTTCGATATCTTCCTCGTCGGCCATTCTCTCTATCCAGTCGATATCGCCGGTCACTCTCACCAGGGCGGGATCTTTCGTTAGTGCATCTGCTTCCTGCGGCTGCAGGGATAAAGAGTCTCCGGGCTCTTCATAGATCTCTGAGGACATATCAGCGTCCTCGATCTCTATACCCAGATCATCACTTGAAGCAAGCAGGTCATCATCAGGGGAAAACCCCTTCTCGGGTTCATCACCATGCAACTGCGCTCCATGACCCTCGGTGGAACCGGGCTGATACTGCCCCAGCATCGAAGTTGAACCGATGACCACTCCGAAATCGAGGCCGAAACGGGAGGGGTAGATCACCTTATCCTGCTTCTTCAGTTTTGATTCAGACGCACACACGGTGATGTCGTTGCTTACCGGGGATTTCACCAGATAGACAAACCCATACTCTCCATGTTCCCGTCCTTCGTTCCTCTTTCTATGTTCATGCCTTTCATTCATGTGAGGCTTATTCTTACTCATCTATTTCCTATTTCCTTTCTGGGAAAGTAATACAAATCCATGTTATATCTTAATTTACCATGTACGATCATATTTGTCAAACCCGAAGACCAGCCTTGACCGTACGGTAGGTTCATGGTATCTTGTTATAAACATCTAGAACAGGTGTAGATGTAATCGAACTAGGAAAAATCATGAAATTATTTGATACTCACGCCCACATAGGGTTGATACATGAAGACCAGATGGAACAGTTACTCATTATCCAAAGAGCCAAGCAGAAGGGTGTTGCTCACCTGATCAGTATCTGCAATTCTCTTGTGGATTTTGAGATCGTATATGAGAATCTCAGAACCGCATCAGGTGTCTATCATGCCGTAGGAGTGAGCCCGTCAGAAGCAAAGAACCCGGGTCTCAACTGGGAGCGAAGACTCCAGGAGTTCACCTCCTACGAAAGAGTCGTAGCCCTCGGAGAGACTGGTCTGGACTATAGCAGCAAATACGGTTACAGGAATGAACAGGTTGAACTATTCATCAAACAGCTCGATATAGCCAGAAGCCTCCATCTGCCTGTGATCATCCACAACAGAGAGGCAGGAAAGGATATTCTTGATATCCTCAGAACACGGTTACCCGAAGAAGGGGGCATCTTCCACTGTTACAGTGAAGACTGGCAGTATGCAAAGCAGGCTCTCGACCTGCCCGTCTACTTCTCTTTCGCTGGTAATATCACCTATAAGAATGTACGTCACCTCCATGACACCATTGCCAACCTGCCCCTCGACAGGATTCTTATTGAATCTGAGGCTCCGTTCATGGTCCCTGCCCTCTACAAGGGTAAACGGAACAAGCCGGCGTATCTTGAGGAGACGGCTAAGGCTGTTGCACGCATCAAAGACCTTGACGTTGAAGAGGTGGCACTTCAGCTATACCAGAACAGCCTGAATGCCTTTCATCTGAACGAAACTACCTAGACATTCTCCGTATGGATGCAGAACAGACACGATCATTGTATCACCCCGTAACGATAGGCTCCCTCACTATTGAGGGCAACCTGTTCCTTGCTCCCCTTGCAGGCTACACAGACAGGGCCTTTCGGTCAGTGTGCCTTGAAAGGGGAGCTTCGTTCACCTATACGGAGATGGTGAGTGCAGAGGGATTGGCACGCGGAAGCGAGAATACTGAGAAACTCATGTCTCGCGCTGAGAGAGAGGAACTCCTCGGTGTTCAGATCTTCATGAATGATGCCTCTGTGGCAATCAGAGCTCTTCCCCGGCTCCTGCAGCATGACCCCTCCATCATCGATATCAACTGTGGCTGCCCGGTACCGAAGGTGGTGAAGACCGGGAGCGGCTCTGCATTGATGAAAGAACCCCAGAAAGTTCAGGAGATGGTCAGAGCACTCAAGGAATATACCGACATTCCCGTCTCGATAAAGATACGAACCGGGTGGGATAAGAACTCGATCACGTTCAAGGAGGTAGCTGACGCAGCTCTCAGTGCCGGTGTCGATATGATCACCATGCATGCAAGAACTCGTCAGGAAGGGTACTCTGGAACCGCCCAATGGAGTGCACTGACAGAACTCAGTCACTTCGTGCATAACAGAAATCCCCGTGTTGCGGTCTTCGGCTCAGGCGATCTGTTCTCACCCCTTGCAGCAAAAGAAATGCTCAAGACGACCTCGGTCGATGGGGTGATGTTTGCCCGTGGAGCTATCGGTAACCCCTTCATCTTCGAGGACACCAGACAGGTACTCACCGGAGGCAAGGCAGCAGAACACGACCTTGCCGTGCGCATGAAGGTCATGCTGAAACAGCTTCATCGAATGGGAACGGATTCTTCTCAGGAACTTGCCTGCCGTGAGATGCGCAAACATGCCACAAGTTATCTGAAAGGAATTCCACACGGGTCACGCGCTAAACAGGAACTGGTTCAGGCAACAAGTTACGCTGAATATGAACAGGTGTGTACCCGCCTCATAGAGGGCGATCTCTGATACAGTATAAACTGCTATACACATCGCAGGAACGTGATCAATGCTCCCTCTGCCGTTCAGTTGACTCTATTGATTGTTACATGATAGCTTGAGGTTCAGAGTTAAAAGGAGTTTCATGTCGATGAGAGTTCTCGTATTAGGAAGCGGTGCAAAAGATCACGCAATTACCTGGTTATTTTCACAAAGCAGACTCATCGAAGGCCTGTATGTAGCTGGCGGCAACGTCGGCACTGCCGCGATAGCGGTGAACCTTGCGGACCTCGACCCTTCATCACCGGAAGATGTATATAAGGCGTGTCTCGACTATGCAATAAATTTTGTATTCGTAGGAACGGAGGCTCCACTTTTCACAGGAGTTATCGACTATCTCAACGAGAGAGGGATCAACACCTTCGGTGCGCCGATGCATGCTCTGGCTCTTGAAGGAGACCGCCAGTTTGCTCGAAACTTCACGGGACGACATAATATCCCGGTACCGGGAAACAGGATGTTCGAAGATGAGCAGAGCCTGTCGCAGTTCCTCAGACGCCATGAGGGAGAACAGTTCGTCCTTAAGAAGAACGCCCTCGCACCAAGCAGGATCATGATCAACTCCAGTGACCATGACAAACTGATGAGTTTCGCCAGAACCATTCTTCCCAAGGATGCGATCATGCTCGAAGAATCTCTCAAAGGCCTGCCGATCACCATCACAGTATTCACCGACAATAATGGATATCTGATGCTCCCCCTGTGCAGTGACTATACCCACAGTGAGGAAGGTGACAGTGGAGCTCCAACCGGTGGTATGGGGTCCATCTGCCCGGTCCCTCTCGACAGAGTGGAAAAACAGGCAATCATCGAACAGATCATAGAACCTACCCTGTACGGAATGAGGGTGGAGCAGATAGCCTATAAAGGGGTGCTCACCTTCAGTGTGATCATCACGAACAACGGGCCCGTCCTCGTTGACTATCACGTACGATTCAACGACCCCGCAACGCAGGCGATCGTTCCGCTGATAAAAAGCGATATCATTGAAATACTTCAGGCAATGGACCAGGATAGGCTTTCTGAGGTCACACTCTCCGTGACGACACAGTCTGCAGTAGCAGTGGTAGTCGCCTCCAGAGGATACCCTGAAGCCCCTGAAACAGGGAAGGAAGTCGCACCACTTCCACTATCTATAAGAAACAACATGTTTCAGGGAAAACCGTTCGTCTTCTACGGGGCAGTTCAGGAAAAAGAGGGAAAGGCGCTTACCAGCGGAGGGAGAAACATCACTCTCGTAGGACTCGGGCGCAACATCATCGAAGCGAATAAACATGCCTATGAATATGTCGACGAGGTACAGTTCGATGGCGCATGGTACCGCTCGGACATCGGCAACAAGTTCTTCGAACACTAGGAAGGGGGGATACACCCTTCCCTTCCCTGACTTACAACCGTACCCCCACTGACAATGCTACCTGAAAATCGCTCGCCTGCGATCCGTAGCTGTCGGTAGAGACCGTGTATTCACGCTTACCGGCATAGGTGAGGTCAGCCTTCAATGACAGATCAACCCACTGATAGACATTCTCAAGTTCCCACTCACCCGATATCGTCGCCATCAGCACCTCGCTGATCTCATCTCCCGAAGGAGTTGCTTCGGTTGAATCGTTGACCACGCTGTTAGCTGTGAAGTAGTCGATACCGCCGTGACGGGAGAAGTTGACGTTCAATCCCACTGTTGCGTGAGCGGGAAGCAGCCAGAAGATATCAAAATCCACGACCTGAACATCCTCTCCTGCCTCGTACCCGAGGTAATCGATACGGGTAACGAACGAGGTTCCGTTTCCATGGTATTTTCTGAATACAATGAAATCGACCATCTCACGATGATACATCGCCGGTGAAGTCGTTGCGTACTCAATGGAGGCAAAAAGGATCCCTTTCGAAAGAGTACGAGCATACTCGAGGCCCACCAGATAGGCCGAGGCATCGGCCTGTGTCGCACTCTCATTGGGAGCTACTGCCTGATCAAGGGCGTACTGACCATAGAGATTCATTCCCCTCATCAGTGTCACATCAAGCTCGGCATGGGCAATGGCATTGAACATCGTCCGGCTGTTCAGGTTGTGGTAGATATAGGCAGGGTTGAAATGTCTCAGATCGAACACATCGTTCTGGTACATCACGTTCTCACTGAAAGCAAGGGTGAGCCCTTCGAGTATCCTGAACTCGAGGCGATGAGCCATCAGCATCTTGAACATATGGTCGGTACTTGATCCTTCACCGGAATTAACATTGGTCTCGAAGAACATATTCGTCCAGTCATAGGAGAAACGGTCACTGAACAGGACAAGTCTGAGGAAGTCGGAGTAGTCGTGGTGGTCCCCGATCACGAAGTTGCCGCTGTGTCCGTTCCCCCATTTCATCCGGTCTCGCGATAGCGAGAGATTCCAGTGATCACCCCCGGTGGCTATCACAGCTCTCTTAGGAGTCTGAAAATCGACATCGTAGGTGGAACTCATCCAGTTGGTCAGGAATGTCTGGCTAAAAATAGAGCTCGAGATCAGGTACTGCCCATCCCCATCTTCAGCAATCACCAGACCCTCTTCATCATTCCCGCTCATCACATCAAACTCGCCGAAGGTATCCCGGTCAGTGTACCGGTTTCTACCGTAGGAGAGGTCTGTGAACATATAGAAAGTATCGTCAAACAGGAATTCCGCTTCCATTTCGACCAGGGGAAGACGATCGGTAAACGAGTAGGACCAGTCCTCTTCGTTGGTGAACTCCTCACTGTTAGAGTGGGCATAGAGCTCACCGTTGAGATGAAAAAAGAAACTTGCCTGAACCACATCATCACACCGGTAACGCAGAGGTGCAGTGATCTCTTCTTGAATCAAATCGTACATCTCCTGCTCGGCTTTCGAAAGACTTGTGCGATCGATCCTTGTGAGAATCTGTTCAGCCTGAGAAACACTCCATGGCTGCGCATTGGAGGGAGTTCCCTTTCCACTGACGAGATAGAGTGCTTCCACCCTCTCATAGATGCCGCTAGAGAGAGGGATGATCTGAGGAGATGCCGAGAGCAAATACATCACAGCTCCCCACATAAGGAGAGCTGTAAGTGATACTGATCGTCTGTTCATAACCGGTCAGCCTGTCAAAGCTTGTAGGAGAGACCGATGGTCAGCTGTACATCTGACAGTTCATCGGCCGTACTGATATTGCCCGGGTTTGTAATATTGATCCAGTCGAGCTGTCCATAGACCGAGAGGGTATCGACTACCAGATAGTCTCCCCTTGCACCGATGACGAGTGTGTGGCTGACGCTGTCTCTATCAGAGACATCACTGTCCATATTATTCTCAGGGTCGTGAACCTCTGTCGGGGTCGTTGCCAGGCTTGTCCCGTTCGTCTCATCCTCTTCATCCCACAGCGTCCAAGCATCGTAGGTCCCGTGCATCATGTAGAACAGGTTGAGTGAAGCATTGAACTTTCCGTACTCGCGGAAACCGACCTGAGCATTCAGCACGATGGCATCATTGCCGTACTCATAGCCGAGAAACTCCTGCTGGTAGTTGATACCGCCGACCATGTACTCTCTGAGTGCGATCACGTAGTTGATTCCGTACTCGCCAGCATCCTGTGTCCTATCCCCATTGTCTCTGAGGTACAGGTATGGATCGGTCTTCACCCATTCAAAAGACCCGTACAGGATGCCCTCAAGAAGTGGATAGTTTCCCTTCGCACCGACAAGGAGACCGAAAGCCTGAGGCAATGCACCGTCCTGTCCTGCAGTAGGTTCCCCGGGAAGCGAGAATTCATCGACAAGGAACGACGAATAAATATTCACATGACTGATTGGCGTATAGTCGACTTCGAGAGACAGAACCGAGTTTGCATTACCTCTGATGTAATAGTTATGAAAGATCGTTGCAGGAGAGAGGACCCTGAGGTCAAGAGTATTATCCTCTGACATGTACATGATCGCTTCGGTGAGCGCGAGGTTGACCTTGTCATTAAACAATCTACCCTCGAGGCGGTGAGCGAGGAACATCGACAAGCCCGACATTACTGCATTCTGGTTGGCATCGAGATTGACATATCCACCATAGGGAAATGCATCATTATCTGTGCCAGATTCAAGATTGGCATCATACACATAGTACTCGCTCGGATGGGGGAAGAAACTGGTCAGGAAGGTATATTTGAAATTATCCCCGTAGGCGGTGAAGCGGCCGACGTTATGATAATTCACATGATCACCGAGGACGAGGTTCCCACTTACACCCGCACCCCAGGAAAGACGTTCCCGACCGACCTGCACGCTCCAGCCTTCTCCTCCGAAGGCTCCAAAGGCACGGTACGGCATCCCGAAATCGAGGTTCAGGAAGCCTGCATCGCCATCACTTGTGGGATGGAGAAGGAAGACATTGCTCGTGAAAGCCTCAACACCGTACAGCCCCGACACCGGGCCGTTCGTGTTATCAGAATCATCATAGCGTGTCGCCTGGACAGGAAGCTCACTGTACCCGTATATAGTGTCAGTGGGACTTGTTTCGAGTACGAATTTCACCAGTGGTTTTCGCTCTTCGAACGAATAGATCCAATCCTCTGGTGAGGTGAAATTATCTGTATCAGTGTGGAGGTAAGTCTCTAAGTTAATGTCAACATCAAAATCAACAATCGGGTCGTCTTCATCTAATTCTCGAGCAAGATAGTCATACAGGCCCTTACCTGCCTCTTTCAGAGTGGTCCTCTCTATACGGTGGAGCATCATCAGCAGCTCGTCTGTGCTGTAAGGACCGGTAGTCGAGGGAAGCGCATAGCCTTCACTTATATACAACTGGACAAGGGCATCGTATAACGGCGAATCAACAGGGTGTATCTTCTGCGTATTGGCAGCAGTAATCCCCGATAGACATACGGCAATCACCAACGTGATGAGAACCAACTTTTTCATATCCAACTCCTCTGTAAGTATGCTGTATAGAGCAGTCTATCATAAATCACAGAATGATGGATAGAAAATAATGTTCAAGATCGATTACCTCTGACGTGAGACCTCATACAACAGAATGCCTGCTGCCACACTCACATTCAGAGAATCGATGTGCCCATGAGTAGGTATCGAAACAATAAAATCGCATTTCTTGCGTATCAGGTCACTGATACCACTGCCTTCTGAGCCCATGATTATTGCAGTGCGGGGTGGGAATTTCGTCTCGGTCAGTTTCTCACCGTTCATATCAGCACCGTATATCCAGAAACCAGCCTTCTGCAGGTACTCGATTTCTCGTGCAAGATTCGTCACAGTAGATGTGGGAACATGACGGGATGCACCGCTGCTGATTCGTTCGACGGTTGAATTGTTCTGCGCCGACCTGCGGGAGGGAACGATGACCAGAGAGACAGCGAACTGGTCGGCGCTGCGCATGATAGCCCCGAGGTTCTGTACATCGGTAATTCCGTCGAGTATCAGGACTGTGGCTGCCTGACCGTCAGACAGGCTCGAGATGAACTCACTCACGGTGAACGCCTTACTCGTTGAGTTATCCCGTACGGTGATACTGAGGAGCGCACCACGATGGTCGGTGTCTGGTGACATACGATCCATCTCAACACGTGCAACCTTCTTGACCTTCACCTTCCCCTGATACCGGGCAAGAGACTCAAGACGATCGTTGCGTTTCTCCATATTCCTACAGATAAAGAGGGTCCCTCTGAGACCCTCATCTTTCAGAGCTTCCTCTATTGCATGAAACCCTGTTATATATTCTGCCATGGTGTGCTTTCCCTTATCTGTCTCAAGCGTCGAATGGTACCGGTTCCGGTCTCTCATTCTCTCCGATCGCCTCAGCCAGTTCATGCATCAGTTTCTTCGCCTGTCTGTTCAGTTTCTTCGGTGTCTCCACTACAAGGCGGATATACTGATCACCCCGCTGGGAATTACTTCTCAGCACAGGAACACCTCTTCCTTTCAGGCGGAGCATCTTTCCGCTCTGCGTGCCTGCAGGGACTGCCACCTTCACCCTCACATCATCAATGGTAAGGACCTCGATTGTCGCCCCTAGGGCAGCCTGGGTGAAAGAGATCGGGATCTGACAGTACAGGTCATTGCCCGAACGCTCGAAATATGGGTGGGGACGAACATTGACATAGACATACAGATCACCTGCTGGGCCGCCGTTGGCCCCGGCATCACCCATACCTGCCAACGAGACACGGTTTCCCGTATCCACTCCGGCAGGAATCGTGACCTTCACCTTCTGCTGCTTTCGCTTCAGGCCGGTTCCGTGACAATCCTCACAGGGGTTCTCTATCACATAGCCTTCGCCATGACAGGTCGGACAGGTACTCGCGATTGCAAAAAACCCGGAATTCCGACGGACCTGCCCCATGCCGTTACAGGTCGGACAGACTTTCTTGCCTGAACCGCTCTTTCCACCTGTGCCATGACAGCTATCACAATGAACGTGATGTGCAAACGATATCTCTATCTTGGTACCGAACACCGCTTCCTTGAAATCAATCTCTACATCATAGCGCAAAGACGAACCAACCTGAGGGCCACGTCGTGTCCTCTGGCCTCCACCTCCACCGCCGAAGAAGGATCCGAATATATCACCGAATCCACCTCCACCGAACAGATCAGAGAAATCACGATATACATTGGAGTAATCGCCAGCCCCGTTGTTGTCTACTCCTGCAAATCCGTACTGATCGTACGCCTGCCGTTTCGATTCGTTGCTGAGTAT